>NZ_JAELTV010000019.1 GCF_016429005.1 Pedobacter sp. ASV19 | reverse complement strand
GGAGAGTGTAGCTTATAATCAGAACCGTAAAAATCAGGATGTAAAGTTCTACGAATTTGGAAAGACATACCACCTGATCAATGAAAAGTATGTGGAACGCCCACGTTTGCAGTAAGCATATCTGCTATAATGTGCTGGGTCAGTTCTCTGTCGGGCTTTGATCCGTACGACAAAGAAGCATTGATCTTGGATGGAATGGCAATATTGTCGTAACCATAAATCCGAAGGACTTCTTCAGTCACATCGCATTCCCTCGTTACATCTACCTTATAATTAGGCACACGTAAAGACAGCTGACCTTCTTTTTCTTCTGCCACAGCAATTCCTAAAGCAGTAATAATAGCTTTAATTTCTGTGTCCGGGATAGAAGCCCCAATCAGATTGTTGATATTTTTATAAGAAACCTCTATCTCAAATGGTTTAACCGGGTTCGGATACAGGTCTGAAATGCCGGAAGAAATCGTACCACCAGCGATCTCCTGGATCAGTAAGGCTGCTCTTTTCAGTGCATAGACTGTAATCTCAGGATCAGTTCCTCTTTCGTACCGGAACGAGGCATCTGTTTTTAAGTTGTGGCGTTTGGAAGTTTTACGTACCGATACGGAGTTAAAATAAGCACTCTCCAGAAATACATTGATGGTTTCTGCGCTTACTCCTGAACTTTTGCCACCAAAAACACCGGCAATACACATCGGTGCTTCTGCATTGCAGATCATCAGGTCTTCTGCTGAAAGTTTACGTTCAACGCCGTCAAGGGTAACAAAAGGTTCGCCTTCAGTCGCTTTTTTGACAAAAACTTTTCCTCCGGTAATCTGATCTGCATCAAAAGCATGTAAAGGTTGCCCTAATTCATGCAAAACATAATTGGTGATGTCTACGATATTGTTGATAGGGCGGATGCCAATCACTTTCAATTTATCTTGCAGCCAGTCTGGCGAATCGGTAACGGTTACGCCGCTGATGCTGACACTGCTGTATCTCGGGCAAGCATTTTCATCCTCAACCTGTACCTGAATATTCAGATTTTCATGGTCTGTTTTAAAAGAAGAAACATCCGGCATCGTTATTCCGGTGCGGAAGTAAGCGGCCAGGTCACGGGCTACGCCCAGGTGTGAGGCTGCATCTGCACGGTTGGGTGTTAAACCAATTTCATACAGGTAGTCGTCTTCCATTTTAAAGTATTCTTTTGCAGGAATACCTACAGGGGTATCTTCAGGAAGTACCATAATACCGGCATGCGAACCGCCAAGACCGATCTCATCTTCTGCACAGATCATGCCCTCAGAAACTTCTCCCCTTATTTTCGATTTGTTGATTTTGAAAGGCTCTCCTTCATTAGGATATACTGTAGTACCTACAGTAGCCACAACAACTTTTTGTCCCTCAGCTACATTAGGCGCCCCGCAAACCACCTGGATGTGTTCAGCCCCTCCTGCATCTACAGTAGTTACTCTTAAACGGTCTGCATTCGGATGCTGTACACAAGTAAGCACCTTACCGATCACCAAACCTTCAAGTCCGCCTGCAATAGGCTGTACTTTTTCCAGACTTTCTACTTCCAAACCGATATTGGTCAGGATCAGTGAAAGTTCTTGTGGTGTTTTATCTGTTTGAATGAATTGTTTAAGCCAGTTATAAGAGATCTTCATGTTATATTATCCGTATAAAATGCAAAGATATAAAATCTCAAACCAATCCTTCATCTGCAAAGCTAAAGAATGAACGGTCTCCAATGATTATGTGATCCAAGATAGGGATATCGAGGATTCTTCCTGCTTCTGAAATCCTTTTGGTCAGCCTGAGGTCTTCCGTACTCGGTTTGGTATTTCCCGACGGATGATTATGGGCCAGGATCAGATAACTGGCATTTCTGTCCAGTGCATTTTTAAAAATGATTTTGGTATCCACCACCGTTCCAGACTGCCCTCCCCTGCTGATGAGCACTTTATCTTTTACATGATTGGCCCTGTTTAGGACGAGCATCCAGAATTCCTCGTGGGGAAGGTCAGAAAGAATAGGAGACAGAATATCAAAGGCATCTTTTGCCCCGGTTATTTTCAATATTTCTGCGGGCAGGCTTTCCTTTCTTCTTCTGCCCAGTTCCAGGGCAGCCACAACCGCAACCGCTTTAGCCTCTCCGATTCCTTTAAATTTACAGAGCTCGGCAATAGATGCTTTCCCAAACTGGTCCAGGTCATTTTTGTAAAAAAGAAGCAGGCGTTTACTGAGGTCAACAGCGGTCTCCTCCCGGTTTCCTGAACCAATCAGAATGGCCAGCAGCTCAGCATCAGTTAAGTGCCTTCTGCCCTGAAGCAACAATTTTTCTCTCGGCCGGTCTTCTTCCGCCCAGTGCTTTATCCCTATTTTTTGTTCGTATACTGTCATAGGAAAAAAAAAACGGGATAAGCAGTGCCTATCCCGTTCTGAATATTGTAAAGCTATATTTATTTTAAGCCATTAACAAATTTAGTCAATTTTGATTTGTTGTTCGCAGCTTTGTTTTTGTGAATAACGTTTTTCTTAGCTAAACGATCTAACATGGAAACTACTTTAGGTAATAATTCCAATCCAGTTTTTTTATCTTCAGCAGCACGAAGTCTTTTGATAAAGGTACGTGTAGTTTTTGCCTGATATCTGTTACGTAGACGTTTAGTTGCGTTTGCTCTTATTCTTTTTAAAGCTGATTTATGATTTGCCATTGTTCTTTAGCCTTTGTTTTCTATTTTTTTCGGACTGCAAATATAGGACTTATGTTTTTAATTGCAAAATCATTACGTAATTATTTTTCATCTGTTTGTTATTTTTTTTCAATGGCGACGAAGCAACATGCCCTTATCAATCAATTTGTTAAGCCGCAACCAAGATCCTGATGGCTTCATTTAACCATTTACCTCCAGACGAAACTGGTTCATATGACGAAAACTCTTTATCTTGGGGCTGCATTTAAAATCCTATAATACCTATGAACAGTAATTTTTTTGACGGTCACGACTATTTTATTGATGAAAAAGTAAATCTATTCAAATTTGAAAATGCCTACAAAATTTTTGATGAAAAAGGAGAAAACATTGGCGCGGTAAAACAAATCCTGACCTTTGGACAGAAAGCACTTCGCTTATTAGTAGACAAACGTATGCTCCCCTTTAAATTGAATATTGTCAATAATGACGATGAATTACAGGCGGTCATCTCCAGAGGTTTTACCTTTTTCATGTCTAAGATCATTATCAATGATGCTTATGAAACGCCGATTGCCATCATTAAACAGAAATTTAAATTTTTCAAACCAACTTTTAAGATCGAGCAACCCGATGGAGAGCTGATTGCAGAGATCACAGGAGATTGGAAGGCCTGGAACTTTATAATTAAAGACAGCAACCAGATTGAAATGGGCTCTATCAGTAAAAAATGGGCTGGCGCACTCAAGGAGATCTTTACCACTGCAGATAAATACAACGTCCATATTGATCCGCTCTACAGCCAGAACAAACATAAGGTAGCCATTCTTTCTGCGGCCATCACCATCGACATGGTACTCAAAGAAAGTTAATGGCTAACACATCAGATAATATATAAACAAATGAAAGCGATCTGTTCGAATGCTGCCTAAGCTTAGGCGGCCTGAAAAAGGCCGCAAACCTTAAAAGGCATTCTCACAGACGCAATTCATTTGTTCCAGGGCGCCCAGGATTTCACGTCAACTATTCCGGATCCACAACCCGCTAACAATCTACCCAAACCAAAAAAAACATTTCAACCCCTTCCCTGCTCCATACCTGGCCTCCCTCCCTCTGCAATTTGCTACGGAAAATTTTCGTACGCTGCGGAAAGGCCTCAGAGATCTGCGGCTTTTTCAGCCGCCTGATATCGTTAGCCTTGAAGCAGTTGTACAAAATTTTCCGACACAATTCACCTCCCCTTTATAACCTTATTTCAGTATAGGACACTGCTACCTGACTCCAGGATACTTCGCCGTTTGTTCGGTGATACACCGTCATTCCTTCGGAAAACACCCCGGTTCTGTCGAACAACCGGCGCTCCAAAGCCTATCAATCGACAATTTAACGTACCACCAGGTATAAAGTCTCTGCTCCATACCTGCCCCCCTCCCCTCTGCAATTTGCTACGGAAAATTTTCGTACGCTGCAGAAAGGCCTCAGAGATATGCGGCTTTTTCAGCCGCCTGATATCGTTAGCCTTGAAGCAGTCGTACAAAATTTTCCGACACAATTCACCCCTATATCCCTTTTAGTAGTCCTTAATTTTAATCTAAACAGTTAAAATGCTATTTTTGGTTCAGAAAACACATACACACAGATGAAAACAGGTCAAGCCAGCTAAATAAAAATCTGCTCAGCCAGCTTGAATACCAGAACAGATACACACTATGAAAAAACGCGTTGCAATATTCGCCTCAGGCTCGGGTTCTAATGCTCAAAAATTGATGGAACACTTCAAGAACAGCTCAGAAGTGGAGATTGCCCTGGTACTCACCAATAACCCAGATGCCTACGTATTACAGCGCGCAGACAATTTTGAAATCCCAAGCCATATTTTTGATAAAAATGAATTCTACAAAACAGACCATATAGTTGAACTGCTTAAAAACCTGGATATAGACCTTATTGTCCTTGCAGGATTTCTATGGCTTATCCCCAAAAGCCTGATTCACGAATATCCGGGAAGAATTGTAAACATCCACCCTGCCATCCTGCCAAAGTTTGGAGGAAAAGGCATGTACGGAGATCATGTCCACCTGGCGGTGATGGAAGCCAAAGAGCCAGAAGGCGGGATTACAATTCATTATGTGAATGAGAATTATGACGAAGGCGAATACATTTATCAGGCCAAATACCGCATTGATAAAGACGACAATCTGGAAATGATTAAATTCAAAGGTCAGCAGCTGGAACACCTTCATTATCCCCGTGTTGTGGAGTCTATTTTAAAAAAGATCAGAAAGTAATTATTTTTATTAAATTCTCTTAAAAAATTATCGCTTAAAAATCCTAATTTTGCGGCTCAAAATTTTTCTCTGATGAGCCATTCAATAAAGATCAAAAACGCTTTAATTTCAGTTTATTACAAAGACGGTTTAGAACCTTTAGTTCGCCTGCTTGTACAACAAGGTGTTCAATTATTCTCCACCGGAGGCACAGAACAGTTTATAAAAGACTTAAATCTGCCTGTTACCGCAGTAGAAGACCTTACAGGTTATCCTTCTATTCTGGGTGGTCGTGTAAAAACCCTGCACCCGAAAGTTTTTGGAGGTATCCTGAACAGAAGGAACCTGAATGACGATAAAGCACAGATTGAACAATATGAGATTCCTGAGATCGATCTGGTTATTGTAGATCTTTATCCTTTTGAAGAAACCGTTAAAGGCGGTGGTTCTGAAACAGACATCATTGAAAAAATTGACATTGGCGGTATTTCACTCATCAGGGCTGCAGCCAAAAACTTTAATGATGTGGTGATCTTAGCCTCTAAAGACGATTACGCCACCCTTCAGACACAACTGGAAGAGCAAAACGGAGAAACCACTTTAGCACAGCGCAAAGCCTATGCTAAAAAAGCTTTTCACACCTCTTCGCATTACGATACAGCCATCTTCAATTATTTCAATACGGAAGAACCCCTGAATGTATTTAAACAAAGTATCAATACTGCTCAAACCCTGCGTTACGGAGAAAATCCACATCAGCAAGGCGTGTTCTATGGCAACCTGGATGAAATGTTCACCAAACTGAATGGCAAAGAACTTTCTTACAACAACCTGGTAGATGTAGACGCAGCTGTAGCTTTAATTGATGAATTCCAGGAGCCTACTGTGGCGATCCTGAAACACACCAATGCCTGCGGCCTGGCTTCAAGACCAAGCATTTTAAACGCCTGGACCGATGCTTTGGCTTGCGATCCTGTTTCTGCCTTTGGTGGTGTATTGATTGCCAACCGAGAAATTGATCTGGCTACAGCTACAGAAATCAACAAGCTGTTCTTTGAAGTACTGATTGCTCCTTCCTATCAGCCTGAAGCCGTAGAATTGTTTAAAGCGAAAAAGAACCGCGTTATTCTGCAAAGAAATGACGTAGAACTTTCTAAAAAACAATTTAAAACACTTCTAAATGGCGTTATTGAGCAGGATAAGGATCTAGTGATCGAAGGCCCGGAACAAATGACCGCTGTAACAGAGAAAACCGCGACAGCACAGGAATTAAAAGACCTGTTCTTCGCCAATAAAATTGTAAAACATACCAAGTCTAACACCATTGTTTTTGTAAAGAACGATTGCCTGATTGCCAGTGGCGTAGGACAAACCTCCAGAGTTGACGCACTTAAGCAAGCTATTGTTAAAGCAGAAGCTTTCGGTTTCAGTTTACAAGGTGCGGTAATGGCTTCAGATGCTTTCTTCCCATTCCCTGATTGTGTTGAAATTGCTGCTGATGCGGGGATTACAGCCGTTTTACAACCAGGTGGATCCATTAAAGATGCAGACTCCATAAATAAAGCCAACGAGAAAGGTATTGCAATGGTTACTACGGGTGTAAGACATTTTAAACACTAATTTTTTTATCCCCAAATACAATAAAAAGACGTAGTTTTACATTAGTATAATACACAGATTTTTTTTAAATTATAATTATCACCTATAAATGGGTTTATTTAACTGGTTTACGCAAGAGGTTGCTATCGATTTGGGCACCGCTAATACCCTGATTATACATAACGATAAAGTGGTTGTTGATGAACCTTCTATCGTTGCATTTGACAGACAAACAAACAAAATTATAGCTATAGGAAGGCAAGCCATGCAGATGGAAGGTAAAACCCACGATAATATCCGTACGGTGAGACCTTTAAAAGATGGTGTTATTGCTGATTTTAATGCCGCAGAGGCCATGATCAAAGGTATGATCAGAATGCTGAACGGTGGTAAAGGCTGGATGTTCCCTTCGTTAAGAATGGTGATCTGTATTCCTTCAGGTATTACTGAAGTAGAGAAACGTGCCGTACGTGACTCTGCCGAAATTGCCGGAGCTAAAGAAGTATACCTGATCCACGAGCCTATGGCTGCTGCGGTAGGTATTGGGATCGATGTAGAGGAGCCTATGGGTAACATGATCATTGATATCGGCGGTGGAACAACTGAAATTGCTGTAATCGCGCTTTCGGGTATTGTTTGCGATCAGTCTATCCGTGTTGCGGGTGATAATTTTGACTCTGATATTGTGAATTACATTCGCCGTCAGCACAACATTATGATTGGTGACCGTACGGCAGAAAAGATCAAAATAGAAGTTGGTGCGGCTTTACCTGAGTTACAGGATCCGCCTGCTGATTTTGCCGTACAGGGAAGAGACCTGATGACAGGTGTACCTAAACAGATTACGGTTTCTTACACTGAAATTGCGCACTGTTTAGACAAATCTATTTCCAAGATTGAAGAGGCGATCCTTAAAGCCCTGGAGATCACTCCTCCTGAACTTTCGGCCGATATCTATCAGACAGGTATCTACCTGACTGGTGGTGGTGCCTTATTGCGCGGGCTGGACAAACGTGTTGCAGCAAAAACCAAACTGCCGGTTCACGTTGCTGAAGATCCGTTAAGAGCAGTAGTGCGCGGAACCGGTATCGCACTTAAAAACATCGGTGGATTTAAATTTTTAATGCAATAAAGATTGATGTAATCACATCGTAGAAAAATATGCGTAACCTTTGGATCTTTATAAACAGATATAACGCATTTTTCTTATTTATCATCTTTTTTACCATAGGCATTGTTCTTACTGTTAAGAACAATGCTTACCAGCGAAGTGTAACCCTGAATTCTACAAATGAAGTGGTTGGACAGGCCTATGAGAAACTGAACGTATTCAAACGATATATGAACCTGGGGCAGGTAAACGACAGTTTAGCGAATGAAAACGCCAAACTTTATAGCCAGCTCCTGAAGATGAAGAATATAGACAGCGCCAAAAACACCACGGTTAAAGATACCGCTACACACCAGCAGTACACTTATCTTGCAGCAAGGGTCATTAAAAATTCGATAACGCTTAGAAATAACGTCATCACTATTAATAAAGGAAGTCTGGATGGCATTAAAAAGGACATGGCCGTTATTTCACCTCAAAAAGGCGTAGTTGGCTTTATCCGGGATGTATCCGATCACCTGGCCACCATACAGTCTTTACTGCATAAGGACACCAAGATCAGTGTAACCATTAAAAAGAACAATGCACTGGGTTCCCTGGTTTGGGGAGAGAAGAACTTCAATTATCAGAAAGCCTATATCAAGGATATTCCTAACCATTTTAAGATAAATCTGGGTGATACAATTGTAACTTCAGGTTTCGCTTCCTTTCCTCCCGGTATTCCTGTTGGCCGGGTAAGCAATGCCGGCATTGCGACAGGAGATAATTTTTTAACAATTGAAATCAATCTTTTTAACGATTTTAGTACCTTACAGTATGTTTACGTTATAAAAGATAAATTTGCCGAAGAGCAAAAAGCTTTAGAATCAAAATTACCAAATGAATAGCAGACTAGTCCTGATCAACATACTGAGGTGGTTTATCCTCCTTTTCATTCAGATTCTTCTGTTAAGAAATTTGAGTTTTTATGACCTCGCTACGCCTTTTGTTTACGTTTTGTTCCTGCTGCTGCTTCCTTTTAGCACGCCTAATCTGGTCTTATATCTGATTGCTTTTGGTACCGGGCTAACTCTCGATGCCTTTTATGATACACTTGGTGTTCATGCCGCAGCATGCGTAGCACTCACCTTTGTACGTATCACTTTCATTTCGATCAGTGTGAACAGGGACGGTTTTGATGAACCGGAGCCCACTCTAAGCAATATGGGTTTTAAATGGTTTTCTTTATATGCCTTGTTGTGTATCTTTTCTCACCACCTGGTCCTTTTTGTACTGGAATCTTTCAAACCTGCGGAACTCTCTTATACGCTGCTGCGCTGTTTAATGAGCGGTACTTTTACCTGGCTGCTGATCATACTCATCGAATTCTTATTCTATAACAGGAGGCAGCGCTAATGGATAATCTGTTTAGCCGTAAATATGTATTACAAGGGATTTTCATTGTCCTTGCCCTGGTTTTAATTGGTAAACTGTTTTATATGCAGGTTGTCAGTGATAAGTATTTCCTTTTATCCAATAACAATGTGCTCCGGAAGATCTACACCTTCCCTGCACGCGGAGTCATCTTTGACAGGAAGGGTAAAGTACTGGTACAAAATGAACCGGTATATGATTTACTGGTGATCCCTAATCAGGTCAAAGAATTTGATACACTCGAATTCTGTAATCTGATTGGTATTGATATGCCAGGCTTTAGAAAACGTTTTCATAAGGCATCCGTACAATCCCGTTACCAGCCTTCAACCTTTGAAAAGCAATTGTCTGTTCAAACCTATGCAGCCTTGCAGGAAAAACTTTCCCGCTTTCCCGGATTTTTGGTTCAGGGAAGAACGGTGAGACATTATCCGGATAGCGTTGCCGGACAATTTTTCGGATATGTAAAAGAGGTAACCCAAAAGGATATTGATGACAATGACGGTTATTACCGCCCAGGCGATTATATTGGAAAAGCCGGCGTTGAAAAACAATACAACGATGCACTGCGCGGGGAACGTGGAGTGATCAACATGTTATATGATGCAAGAAACGTACCTCAGGGCAGTTACCTGGAAGGTAAATTCGATACGCTGGCCAAATCAGGGGAAAAGGTCGTTTCGTCCCTTGATATTGAGATCCAGAAACTGGGCGAACAGCTCATGACGAATAAAGTTGGCAGTATTGTAGCCATCGAACCCTCAACAGGTGAAGTGCTTGCTTTTGTGAGCAGCCCAGGCTATGATCCAAACCGTATGGTGGGCCGCCAGCAAGGCAACAACTATATGGATATTTTTGGCCAGGCCAACAGGCCTTTCCTGGTCAGGCCAATTTCAGGGTATTATTCACCCGGCTCCTCCTTTAAGCCGCTGGATGACTTGATTGCCCTTCAGGAGGGTGTAATTACCCCGGATATGACTTTCAATTGCCCGGGCGTTTATTGGGCAGGTAACCATCCGGTAAAATGTGAGCACGTGGATGGCAATATCAGCTTAAGAAGGGGTCTGGCCCGCTCCTGTAACGTCTATGCCTGCCATGTATTTCAGAGACTGATGACGCAGAGCCGTTTTAAAAGTACGAAACAAGCTTATGATGAATGGCAAGCTAAGGTAAGGAAATTCGGCTTAGGGCAGAAACTGGACATCGACATGCCATTTGAACGTAAAGGAACCTTGTTTACTTCAGATCAGTATACCAAAAGATTTGGTAAGTATTGGGGGTATACCACCGTAATCTCTCTGGCCATTGGACAGGGTGAAATGAATGCCACACCTTTGCAAATGGCGAACATTATGGCCATTATTGCCAACAAGGGCTATTATATCAAACCTCACCTGATCAAATCTATTGGCGATAGAAAGGTTATTAAAAAGGATTATGTGCAGAAGAACTATGTAGATGTGGATGCTGCCCATTTTGAACCCGTAATTGACGGTATGCAGGATGCAGTAAATGCACCCTGGGGAACAGCCAATGCATCAAGTATTCCTAACATAATCATGTGCGGAAAAACAGGTACGGTACAAAATCCTCATGGCAAGAACCACTCTGTTTTCATCGGTTTTGCCCCGAGGGATAATCCAAAGATCGCCATTGCGGTCATTGTAGAGAACGCAGGTTACGGTGGTACCTATGCGGCTCCGATTGCCAGTTACTTAACAGAAAAATATCTGACGGGCAGCATCTCTGCCGGTAGAGCAGAAAAAGCAGAGGCTATGAAAAAAATAAGTGCCTTACCTGAATTGCCAAAGCCAAAGATCAAGGTTCTTCCAAAAAACTCCGACTCTACAGGGAAACAGCCATCAGTTCCAGCTGTTGTACCCCAGAATAACACGGCCCTTAACACTAAAAATACAGCAGCTACACCATGATCAATCAGCAGCAAAACAACAGGTTCTTTTTTAATGTAGATTGGGTAACCATCCTGATTTATATTGCCCTCTGTGCTGTGGGTTTTGTCAATATTTATGCTTCTATATACAATCCGGAAAAAAGCGATTTGTTCAATTTCGGCAGCAATTACGGGAAACAGCTCATCTACATTGGGTCTGGTTTAATCCTGGGCTTCTCCATCCTGCTGATGGATGCCAAATTCTTCAGCATATTTGCCCCGGTGATCTATGGAATCACCATGTTCCTGCTCCTGGTTGTACTGGTAGTTGGGCGAAATGTTGGTGGTAACCAGGCCTGGATCCCCCTGGGTAGTTTCCGCATACAGCCTTCTGAGTTTGCTAAATTTGGAACGGCCCTGATGCTGGCCAGATACATCAGCTCATTTAATCCCAAGCTGACCAATTTAAGACCCATACTTATTGCAGCTGCAATTATTCTCTTGCCCATGGCGCTGATTATGCTCCAGCCGGATGCGGGATCTACATTGGTTTTCCTTTCGTTTATGTTCCCTTTATACAGAGAGGGCTTACCTGGTTATTTACTCGTTATTTTCTGGGGTGCTGTGGTTTTATTTATCCTGAACCTTTATCTACAGCCTGTTATTCTGATCTCTTCCATCCTGGTATTGGGTGGCCTTTTTGTGTATTTCAACAGAAAGAAAATGCAAAGGATGATCATGATTACAGTGATTACCATTTCTGCTATAGGTTATCTGTTTGTGGCAAAGATCTTATTTGAAAAGGTACTGCAACCACATCAGCGCACACGTATAGAATTGATACTTGGGCTTAAAACAGATCCAAAAGGTGCGGGTTATAATGTGAACCAGAGTAAAATTGCCATAGGTTCAGGCCAGGTACTGGGCAGAGGATTTTTATTAGGTACACAGACCAAATATGGCTATGTACCGGAACAGAGCACGGATTTTATTTTCTCTACCATTGGCGAAGAATGGGGGTTCGCAGGATGTTTTGTTGTGATCGGTTTGTACGTCTTCTTACTGGTCAGGGTAGTTAATATTGCCGAACGACAGCGCTCTGTATTTTCCAGGGTGTATGGGTACAGTATGGCTTGTATTATCTTTTTCCACGTATTTATAAACATCGGCATGGCCATAGGTTTAATGCCGGTTATAGGAATTCCCCTCCCCCTCATTAGCTACGGAGGTTCTTCTCTATGGAGTTTTACCGTCCTGATCTTTATCTTTCTGAAACTGGATTCTAACCGGATGGGCTTTATTTAACCGGAAAACGCCTGTTCAGCAATTCATAGAAACGATCTACAGTAGCCTGCTTCGATTTCCAGTCATTCTTTACCGCGTAATTATTTTGCAGAAAAGTATCCGCTGTTTTGAAATCAGGCATTTTATTGACCAGATCTATGACTTCTGCATAAGCCAGGTTATATCCGTTAAAAAGATCCTTAATATACAGCAATTTATCATTCAGGCTAATCGCCTGCTTCAGATCTGTAACTTCTGCCTTGTTAGGTTCTGATTTCATTCCACCACCCAGCAATTCGTTCAATGTTGGCTTCACCGGTGCATCAGGAATGGTGTTTTGCACCGTTCTCTCCGCTATATCTTCTTTAAACAAATCTTGTTGTTGTATACTTTCCTTAGCTGGAGGCATTGGAGTCTCCACAATATTTTGAACCGGGATTTCTTCCACTATTTTCTCTTCATGCTCTACAAGAAAAGGTTCCGGTCCCAATTCATCCTCTTCTTCCGGACCAGCGGTCTCTTCTTCCTTCTTCTCTCTGAGTTTTTGTTTTTGAGCAATGATGCGTTGCTCTTCTTCACTTAAAGGTCTGTCAAAAATATCGCCAACCTCCTTCTCTTCGAATTCGAACTTATCAGATATCGGATGCTCGCTTAAAATAAATTCAAAAGTGGCAGGATCTTTATCCAGTTTAAAAATCTCTTCATTCAATACCGCTGCTGGCGGGGTTACGATTGCAGGTTCTTCTTCTTCATCCCGAACAGCAACTGAAATTTCCTCGGCTTCTTCTACTTTAGGAGGAACAACTAAAGGTTGTTCAACGATAACTTCCTCCTGTTGTGCGGCAGGTTCTGGCTGTACCTTAGCTGCTGCTGCATGATTTGCCTTCCTCACAATCTGTACATGGTCAGTTAAGAAATTGGCATTGGCCAGAAACAGCTCCAACTCTAACTCATTTAAATTTTGAGGGTTTTGAGCTAAAAACTGGTATTGCTCCTGAAGTTCTGAAAGTATCAGTCCGATTTTTTTAAAAAGATCCTCTTGGTTCATCATAGATTAATAACGGTAAAATGGCTGTTTTATGTTGGTAACTTGACACTCAAAAGTACTACAAAATTTCGATATTAGCCGGCTCTAAAGATTCAACAGACAAGATGTTATTCAGCGAACAAAATTACAGCAGGGGAGCATACCGTGGGAGCATTGAAGTAATTTGCGGCTCTATGTTTTCCGGAAAGACAGAAGAGCTCATCAGAAGGCTTAAAAGGGCAGAAATTGCAAAATTAAAGGTGGAGATCTTTAAACCTAAAACCGATATCCGTTACGATGAAACCGCCGTGGTTTCCCACGATCTGAATTCTGTACAGTCTACCCCTGTTGATAACTCTTCAGCTATTCTTTTCCTCAATGCCGATACTCAGGTAGTCGGAATTGACGAGGCGCAGTTCTTTGATGAAGACCTTCCTGAGGTTTGCAATAAACTTGCCGCCAAAGGCATCCGTGTAATTGTTGCCGGTTTGGACATGGACTTTTCGGGTAAACCTTTCGGACCGATGCCTGCCCTAATGGCCATTGCTGAAATGGTGACCAAGGTACACGCAGTATGTGTATGCTGCGGAAGCCCGGCGATGTATTCTTACCGA
This sequence comes from Pedobacter sp. ASV19, assembly GCF_016429005.1. GTDB lineage: Bacteria > Bacteroidota > Bacteroidia > Sphingobacteriales > Sphingobacteriaceae > Pedobacter. Next base: position 24,684 of record NZ_JAELTV010000019.1, on the reverse strand, counting down.
AAAGTAGCCAGTGAGGCCAGGGTATTACTTGGAGAAAAGGAAAGTTACGAGCCAAGATGCCGTTACTGTTATAACACCAAAGATTAAATTTACCACAAGATTTTACCCAGTTCTTCCAGGAACAGCGTAGCTGCCTTTTTCTTGTATACCCCTTTTTGCCATAGAATGAAGGCTTGTTTATAGCGTTCTTTACCTGCAATGGGAATAGCAATCAGGCTGTCCCAGGTTAAAATAGCCTTCTCGTTTAATATCGTGACCCAGGAAGTACTCTCCACCAATGTGAGCAGAGAGTTGACCTCATTCATCTCAATCCTGATTTTAGGCTTAATGTTCTTCTTATTAAACAATTCATTCACATAATCCCTGGAACTGAAACCTTTTCCCGGAAGGATCAGTTCCAGTGTTGCCAGTTCATTTACAGAGATTTTTTTAAGCGAGGCCAGTGGGTTTTTCCTGGAAACCACCATCATGATCCTGGACGAAAAAAGCGGCTGCATTTCGAGCCCTTCATTGTCGGATTCTTCATGAAAGGTTAAAATAATATCCAGCTCTGCAGCTTTCAGTTTTAACTCCAGCAGCTCGGGTGTACCGTATTCGATAAAAATCTTAATTCCCGGATATTTGGAGGAGAATGGAGAGAGTGCCGGCAGGACCATAGAACTGAAAGCGTAGGTTACTCCGATCTTCAGGTCGCCCGCTTCGAGATGATTGAGTTCATTGATGGCCTGCTTTGAGCGTTTTACATCCTGCAGTATTTTTTTGGCATGTAACAAAAAAACCGTCCCCGCTTCCGTAAGCCGGACATGCTTTCCAATACGGTCAAAGAGCAACATTCCCAATTCCTCTTCCAGTTGTTTGATCTGTTGTGATAAAGTAGACTGGGTAACAAAACACGCTGCCGCAGCTTCAGTGAAGTGAAGGTATTCTGCTGCATTTACAAAATAATTCAGTTGTCTGATCTCCATAATTAATCGTTAAAATTAATCAAAATCATTAAAACAATCAATTTTACAACTCAATAGTTTATGCCGAAATTTGTAATGTGTTTAAGACACCTGTGAAACATGAATATATTTAGATCTTTAAAGTACCGTAATTTCAAACTCTTTTTTTATGGCCAAAGCATTTCATTAATAGGAACATGGATGCAAAAAACAGCAGTAAGCTGGCTGGTATACCGCTTAACCGGTTCCGCACTTTTACTAGGCCTGGTGGCTTTTGCCAGTCTTATCCCCTCGCTGATCCTCTCCCCTTATGCAGGGAGTTTAATAGACAGACACAACCGTTATAAAATCCTGGTGATTACCCAGGTGATCTCCATGCTCCAGGCAGGTGCACTGGCTGCAATCATTTTCTTTAAGTTTTACAATATTCCATGTATTATTTTTCTAAGCTTGGTGCAAGGGATTATTAATGCCTTTGACGTTACCTGCAGGCAATCTTTAATGGTTGAAATGGTAGACAATAAGGAAGACCTCCCAAATGCCATTGCGCTTAATTCGACCATGTCGAATATGGCCCGTATCGTTGGACCTGCTTTTGCCGGGGTGATCCTCAGCACTTTTGGTGAAGACATTTGTTTTATTGGTAATTTCCTGAGTTATATCCCTGTACTGGCTTGCATGTTTATGATGAAACTGAACCTGAGTACCGTAGAGAGGCCACAAAAAAGCATTTGGGTAGAGCTGGAAGAAGGTTTCAAATATGTATCGGGTGACCGCGAACTAAGCAGCATGATTTTGATGATTGGGGTAAGCAGCTTGTTTGTTATCCCATTTAACACCTTGATGCCTATTTTTGCCAAAGATCTGTTTCATGGAAATGCAGGTACATTCAGCTGGTTCGAAAGTGCTGCAGGGCTGGGCTCTGTAATCAGTGCCATGTACCTGGCCAATTTAAGATCTGCAAAACCTTTAATGCGGATCATGGTGATTGCCAGTACCATATTTGGCTTGAGCCTGATTCTTCTGGCTTATTCAGGGATTTTATCCCTGGCCTTGGTTTTTATGACCTTTAGCGGTCTTGGAATGATGGCTCAGACTTCAGCGATCAACACCTATATACAGACACATACCATCCCTGCGATGCGGGCCAGGGCCATCAGTTACTACATCATGGCCTACCAGGGGATGATCCCAATAGGAAGTTTGATCATTGGATGGACGGCACAAGCTTTTGGACCAAGACTGGCAGTTTGCCTTGCAGGTTTGATTGGCCTTTGTGCAACCGGACTATTTGTGGTTTACAAAACCAAACGCTCCGGCCGTCAAATCTCCATGCAAAGGTTGCTTCATCTTAGATAACCGCAGGCTCTAAACGTTTAGGTGCAGGTACTACTTTTTTAGATTTTGATTTCTTCATCTTGTTCACCCAGATCAGTGTACCTGTAACGGGCAAACTGGTCGCAATAAGGCAGGCAAAGAAATAAATAATCTTCGTAAACATTCCATACAGCTCCCCGGTGTGAATCGCTTTTATCGATCCGGAAACCCGCTGGTTAAAAGGCAGATCTGCAAAGCGTTCTGTTTTGATCACCTTTGCCGTATACTGATCCATGACGATACGGTCGGCCGCTGCAGGTGCAAAGAAACCGATCTTCGTTTTGCTGATGTTCAGTGCGGCACTGGAATCGGCAGGGAGGTTAATTAAATAGTCTCCAGGATAGTCCAGCACCTGAGATGCAGCAAGCAGATAGTCTGCAATCAGGGGTTTCTCCATTTCCTCCTCAGGAACCACCGACTGCGGGCCTTTTTTTTCTTTTTCATCCTTTTCCTGAGCATAGGTTCCAAGCATTTTTCTTAATCCGGTCCTATACCAGTCAAAGCCCCATTGTGGGCCTGTAGACCCCATGCAAAACAGGAAAATACAAGCATAAAACCCAAGGGTATTGTGTAAGTCATGATTGGTTCTTTTCCAGCTTCCGCCGGTTTTTATCTTAAAACCCTGTTTCCAGGACTTGATTTTCCTGGGTACCCAAAGTACGATTCCGGACAGCACACCTATGGTAAAAAGGATAGCAGAAACTCCGGTAATATAACCTCCTAATTTACGGTTATCCAGTTCTCCAAAAATTGGCTTCTCTATTTTATCCAGCAACAACCACCTGTGCAAACTGAAAATGGTGGTCATGAAATTAATGGTTACTGATTTAACTTCTTTTGAATTGCCCAGTATCTGAGCGGTATAAGGATTCACATAATATACAACAGGTTTTGTTTTCCCCTTCTCTTTCCCTTTTTCTTTACTGTTCTTTTTTCCCTCAGGCTTATCCGCTCTCGTATGTCCTCCTTTTTTCTTATCTCCTTCTTTTTTTCTCACACTAAACTGCCAGGAACGTCCGGCATCAGCAGGTATCTTTAAGGAAACAACCTTTCCTTTACTTGCCGTTTCCACAACAGACAGTAACTGTTCAGCAGACAGGACATGCTGACCTGCCTTTTGTTCAACCTTGTACAATTCCGGTGTCGCAGCTTCCCTGATCTCATCGTTAAATACATAGATCGTTCCGCAGAAACAAACAACCAGCACAATCAAGCCTATAGCGAGCCCAATCCATAAATGGACATCATTCAGAAATTTGCGCGTTTTTGCCCAGTTGGTATCCTTCTTCTTCATTATATTTTGATGATGGGAATTATTTGTGTTCCCAAAAATACTATTTGGAATTAAAATAAATAAGCCTGATCAAAAATAAATTTAAAACAACAGGCTTGGCACAGTTTTATACGCTTACAAACCAGTACTTGACTAGTTAATCCTTCCAAAATGGACACTATAAAAACAGCATCTCCTACAAAGTACTATGTTATTGCCTGGGTTTTCGGCCTCTTATTTTATTTTCTGGATTATGTAGTCCGTTCTTCTCCAGCTGTCATGATCCCTCAGCTTTCAGGTGCTTTTAGTGTCTCCACTGTTGGACTGGTTAGTATTGTGGGCACTTATTACTACACTTATTCTACCTGTAGTCTGATTGCTGGTATTGCCCTGGATAGATTTGGTGCTAAATATTCATTATTTGCCGGTGCCTTGATTCTTGGCCTGGGGTGCATGCTTTTTGTAATTTCCAACCATTACGCTGGGGTGACCGGGCGGCTATTGCAGGGAGCGGGTTGCGCCTTTGCTTTTCCTGGTTGTGTCTATCTGGCTACAAAAGGCTTTTCTCCAAGGTCTCTGGCTACGGCAATAGGTTTTACACAATGCCTGGGTATGCTGGGTGGCTCTGCAGGTCAATTTGTAGTAGGTCCTTTAATGGAGAAAGGAATGGATGAAACTTATTTCTGGACTGCCGCTGGTTTGATCACCATACTTGTTGCGGTCGGATTACTCCTTATTACACCGCACAACAGACAGGAACATTCAACATCGAAAGACCTCCATGCACCTGGATTTTTAAGCCCTTACAAAGTCGTATTTTCCAATAAACAGTCCTGGCTTTGCGGTATTATATCTGGATTACTTTTTGCGCCAACAACCATTTTTGCCATGACATGGGGAGTCGCATTTTTTCAAAAAGACCGGAACATGGACTTTCATACCGCAACGCTGGCCAGCGCAATGGTTGCTATGGGCTGGGTGTTTGGCTGTCCGCTTTTAGGCTACCTGACAGATAAAATTGGCCGGCGCAAACCCGTTTTAATTGGGGGTGCCTTACTGATGACCCTGAGTTTGATCCAATTGCTGTTCCTTCCTGATCTTGTACCTGCCTTTGTGAGTACTTTTACTTTAGGTGTAGCATCCGGGGCGGCAATGATCCCTTATTCCGTAATTAAGGAATCCAACCCTGACTATGTAAAAGGCAGTGCTACGGGCGCCATCAATTTCATCACTTTTGGAGTAACCACATTGCTGAGTCCTTTATTCAGCAGGTTCTTTGGAAAACCCCTGGAGGCGGCGACAGACAAGACAGAGCATTTCCAATCTGCCGGCCTATTCTGGATTGCCGGTATCGGGCTGGCTGTTGTAGTTAGTCTCTTCCTTAAAGAAACAGGACAAGGCGCAAACAAAGCACCGGCTAATCCCGTTACAGTTTAAACAAATCATATTCACTTAAAAATACAGTCATGAGTAAAAAGGTTGCAGATCAAATTGTAGACATGCTGGCTGGCAATGGCATTAAAAGAATATATGCAGTTACCGGTGATAGTTTAAATGAGCTGAATGACGCCGTCAGAAGAGACGGCCGCATTAAGTGGGTACATGTACGGAATGAAGAAGCAGGTGCTTTTGCAGCAGCAGCAGAGGCAGAGCTTAACGGTCTGGCCTGTTGTGCAGGAAGCAGCGGCCCCGGACATGTGCATTTAATCAACGGATTATATGATGCCCATCGTTCCGGTGTGCCGGTTATTGCCATTGCTTCTACTTGTGCGACCCATGAATTTGGCACGGATTATTTCCAGGAAACGAATACCACCCGGCTTTTTGATGACTGCAGTCATTATAACCAGATTGCCAACACCCCAATGCAGGCGGCACGGATGCTCCAGGCAGCCATACAGCACGCTATCCATAAAAAAGGTGTTGCGGTATTTGGTCTTCCCGGTGATGTGGCTTCCCTTCCTGCAGAAGAAAGTGTTGCTTCTACTCAGAATTACCTCAATACCCCAGTGATCCGTCCTTCAGATGGAGAATTAAGCCAGCTGGCAGAAATCCTCAACGGCGCCTCTAAAGTGACCATTTTCTGCGGAATTGGTGCAGAAGATGCACATGATGATGTGGTGGAACTGGCGCGTATTCTGAAAGCTCCTGTTGGCTATTCTTTCAGAGGAAAAATGGGAATACAGTATGACAATCCCTATGAGGTGGGTATGACAGGTTTGCTGGGGCTTCCTGCTGCTTATCACAGCATGCATGAAGCGGATGTATTGCTTCTTTTGGGCACAGACTTTCCTTATGCTCCATTCATTCCTACAGACAAAAAAATTATACAGATAGACGAGAAACCTGAAAAACTTGGCCGACGTGCGAAACTAGACATGGGCTTATGCGGTAAGATTGAGGATACTCTAAAAGCTCTTTTTCCTTTGTTACAGGTAAAAAGCGACGACAGTTTCCTTAAAGCCCATCTTCATTTATATGATAAAGTTAAAGAAAACCTGCTGACGTATGTCCATGACAATGGTAAAAATGAAGCCATTCATCCTGAGTTTGTAGCCTCAGTGATCAACCAATTGGCAAACAGGGATGCGATTTTCACGGTCGACACTGGAATGTGTTGTGTTTGGGGTGCGCGCTATATTGATGCGACCGGACAGAGAAAGTTGCTGGGTTCATTTAATCATGGATCCATGGCCAATGCCATGCCCATGGCAATAGGTGCTGCCTTATCCAATCCAGGCAGACAAGTGATTGCCCTTTGTGGAGACGGAGGGATATCTATGCTTTTGGGAGATCTTGCTACCATAAAACAATACAACCTGCCGGTTAAACTGGTTGTTTTCAACAATCGCGCTTTGGGTATGGTGAAATTGGAAATGGAAGTTGCAGGCCTCCCGGATAATGAAACGGATATGATCAACCCCGATTTTGCACTGGTTGCACAAGCCATGGGTTTCAGAGGAATTACGGTAACGGAGCCAGACCAGGTAAAATCGGCTTTAACAGAAGCTTTTCTACACGAGGGACCAGTATTGATCAATGTATTTACAGATCCCGAAGCATTGGCTATGCCACCAAAAATAGAATTTGAACAAATGAAAGGATATGCAGTTACCATGGGGAAAATGATCCTGGGCGGAAAAATGGATGAGGTTCTTGCAACGGTAAAATCAAACTATAAACATTTGAAAGAAATGTTTTAAAAATAAAGAAGTGGGTATGTTTTTCGCCCACTTCTTCAGATATTACCCTTCCTGCTATTCTGCATGAAGGCCAGTCGTAGTTCCAAGACGGTTCCAGGAATTGTCATTTTCGCAGAGCCAAGTTATCTTCTTGCTAATGCAGTTTTTACACAGACTGGGGCACAAATTCTACGTGTTCCGGTAGACGGGCAAGGCATGGACATCCAGGCAGTAGAACAACTTTGCACAAAAAACAAGATCAGAGTGCTATATGTGATTCCCCACCACCACCATCCCACTACAGTTACCTTAAGTCCGGAACGTCGGATGCATTTGCTGGAACTCGCCGCCCGCTATAATTTTGCAATTGTGGAAGATGATTATGATTTTCACTACAGTTCCGCCCCCTACCTTCCACTGGCCAGCAGCAAGCATGAGGGTAGAATCATCTATATTGGATCTTTTTCCAAAACCTTATCTGCCAATGTACGGATCGGATTTATGATTGCTCATGCAAATTTTATCAAAGAAGCAGGAGACAGAAGACGCCTTATAGATCTCAGAAGTGATCAATTACTTGGAGATGCATTAGCTACGCTGATCAATAACGGAGATATTGGCCGTTATTTAAAAAAAACAAATAAAACTTATCTCGAGCGCAGAGATCATTGCTGTAACCTGCTGGATCAACATATGAAAGGTCTGGTGGAGTACCAGAAGCCCGATGGAGGAATGGCCATCTGGGTAAAATTTAAAGATCCCTTGATTTTAAAAGAAATTGCTTTTCGCGCCGGCATAAAAGGATTGCAGATTTCTGATGGCGAATTATATAATACCCATAAAATTTCCTACAATTCTTTAAGAATTGGCTTTGCTTCCCTGACACCTGCAGAAATGGAAAAAGCAATATTGATCCTGAAAGAGGTAAGCAGATGATTTTTTTTAAAAAAAAATCATCTTTTTTTTCTCCAAAAAACCTTTCGCCTAAATAATTCACCTTTAGAAACTTAACCCGTTGTAACGTATATTCATTCTCAATTAAAATCATTTCCCCAACTATTTATTTCAACTTTTTTTCAAATAAAATTTGGAGTTAAAAAAAAAGAAACTACATTTGCACTCCCAACCGAAGGGAATTACACAAAAACAAAATGGTGCGGTAGCTCAGTCGGTAGAGCAAAGGACTGAAAATCCTTGTGTCGCCGGTTCGATCCCGGCCCACACCACTTTAAAAGCCCCAGAGAAATCTGGGGCTTTTTTTGTTTCCCCGACGTTCATTATCAGTAACGGAATTAAAGCCCTAACAAAAACTCATTTTGTTGGCTTTAATTTTGCTATATACAAATTATAAATTATTTAAATAACGTTTTTAGCTCTTAAACAAAACAATATGGGTTACCAGGATCATAAATGCCGGAAGTGCGGAACAGATTTCCATTATCAGGTGCCACGCTCCTTTTTCTTAAAACATGTACTGGGTTTTCTTCCGGTAAGAATCTATTGGTGCCCAAAGTGCACCACCAACCGCTATGTATGGATCAAGTAGATCCAATGATTTTATACATCGGTTCATCGTAAATTTTAGAAATTTTTAAACCTCCTGATTTTAACTATTTAATTGGGCAACAATAACTATACGCCGAATTTTATTTAAAACTCTTCTAAATTTCACATTTTATGCATGCATAATAATCTTGTTTTACGTGAATTAGCTTAACTTAGCGTGACCAAAGATTTTGAAGAATGATAGCACAAATCCTGTTTATAGCCCTCTTTATTGCTGCTGTAGCCTTATTCAGCTATAATGCAAAAAAAGTGATCCGCAACATTCGCCTCGGTAAGCCAGCGGACCGTACAGATCAACCGCAAAAAAGACTGATGACCATGCTGAAGGTGGCCTTTGGTCAGACGAAGATGTTTTTCCGCCCTATTCCTGCTTTTCTTCACTTATTGGTGTATGCAGGCTTTGTTATTGTGAATATAGAAGTACTGGAAATCATGATCGACGGAGTAGCCGGTACCCATAGGATCTTTCATGGCCTTGGTGGCCTGTACAATGTCCTTATTGGTGCATTTGAGTTTCTCGCTTTAGGCGTTTGGGTATCCTGTGCATTGTTCTTAATCCGCAGAAATGTACTCAAACTAAAAAGATTCAGTGGTGTAGAGATGACCAGCTGGCCAAAATCAGATGCCAATTATATTCTGATCACAGAAATTCTGTTGATGACTGCATTTTTGACGATGAATGCTGCCGATGTGAAATTACAGGCATTAGGCTATGGACATTATGTGACCGCAGGCGCTTTTCCTGTGAGCCAGTTCCTTCAAAATTTATTACCAGACAGCGCTTCTTCCCTTGTGGCTATTGAACGTGGCTGCTGGTGGTTCCATATTATTGGTATTCTGGCTTTCCTGAATTATTTACCCTATTCAAAACATTTCCATATTCTTTTTGCCTTTCCAAATACCTATTTCTCTAATCTGGAACCAAAAGGTGAATTCAGCAATATGCAAAGTGTAACCAATGAAGTGAAAGCCATGCTGGATCCTTCTTTTACACCAGAGCCCGCAGAACCTGGCCGTTTTGGAGCTAAGGATGTGAATGATTTGAGCTGGGTTAATCTGATGAATGCGTATACCTGCACTGAATGTGGCCGCTGTACTTCGGTCTGCCCGGCCAACATGACCGGCAAATTACTTTCACCAAGAAAGATCATGATGGATACCCGCGACAGGTTAACTGAAGTTGGAAAAAACATAGATAAGTCTGGAAATGGATTTGATGATGGTAAATCTTTAATAGATACTTATATTAGCCGGGAAGAAATCTGGGCCTGTACCAGTTGTAATGCCTGTACCAATGCCTGCCCGATCAATATCGATCCACTGGCCATTATTACCGAACTGAGAAGATATGCGGTCATGGAAGAATCACAGTCTCCTGCAAGCTTAAATGCGATGATGGGTAATATTGAAAATAACGGTGCGCCCTGGAAATATTCTCCTGCAGACCGTTTAAACTGGGCTAAAGAAAACTAAAAAGAGCTGAAGATGAGCGAGCAATTAAATTTTGAAGTGCCAACAATGGCAGAACTGATAGCCAGAGGCGAAGAACCAGAGATTTTATTTTGGGTAGGCTGTGCCGGCAGTTATGATGAACGCGCACAGAAAACTACCCGCGACATCTGCAAAATCCTGCATCATGTTGGTTTAAAATATGCCGTATTAGGAACGGAAGAAAGCTGCACTGGAGACCCCGCAAAACGCGCAGGTAATGAATTCCTGTTCCAGATGCAGGCGATGACCAATATTGAGGTATTGAATGGCTACAACATCAAAAAAATTGTAACCGGCTGCCCGCATTGCTTTAACACCATAAAGAATGAGTATCCCGGACTCGGTGGCAATTATGAAGTTATTCATCATACCCAGCTGATCCAGCAATTGATTGACGAAGGAAAACTAAAAGCCGAAGGTGGTGAAAGTTTCAAAGGCAAGAAAATCACTTATCATGACCCTTGTTACCTGGGCCGCGGAAATGATGTATATGAAGCACCACGTAAAGCCCTGGAGGTTTTGGATGCACAACTCGTCGAAATGAAACGCTGTAAATCTAACGGCCTTTGTTGCGGTGCAGGTGGCGCCCAGATGTTTAAGGAACCCGAAAAAGGTAATAAAGACATCAATATCGAACGCATTGAGGAAGCATTGGAGACCAATCCACAAATCGTCGCTGCATCCTGCCCTTTCTGTATGACGATGCTGAGTGATGGGGTAAAATTGAAAGACCAGTCAGAACATGTAAAGGTTCTGGACATTGCAGAAATAACAGCCAGGGCAAATGGATTGTAATACACTCTTTATTACTTCGCTGAATTCCGGAAGCAATGGAAACTGCTACTATGTGGGAAACCATGAAGAGGCCGTTTTAATCGATGCCGGTATTTCATGCAAGGAAACAGAGATCCGGATGGCCCGGTTAGGATTATCCATGCATAGCATTAAGGCCATTTTCATCTCCCATGAACACTCCGATCACATCAGAGGGCTTACGGTGCTGGCGAAGAAATACCAGCTTCCGGTTTATATTACTGCAGGAACCTTATTAAATTGTAAAGTAAAACTAAAAGATGACCTGATCAGGCCGCTCAGTGGCGAACAAATTATCCAGATTGGCAACCTGAGCATCAGTTCTTTTCCAAAAATTCACGATGCGGCAGAACCACATAGTTTTATGGTGACTTGCGGTGAAACCAGAGTTGGGGTATTCACCGATCTCGGCATTGTATGTGAACAGCTGATACACCACTTTAAACAATGTCATGCAGCCTTTCTGGAGGCCAATTACGACGAAGATATGCTCCACCAGGGAAGCTATCCCTACTATTTAAAAAGACGCATCAGTGGCGGACAGGGCCACTTATCCAATAAACAGGCACTGGCACTTTTCCTGGAACATAAGCCCGCACAAATGACTCATTTATTACTGGCGCACCTTTCCCGGGATAATAATGCCCCGGAACTGGTTCAGGAACTCTTCAACACTCATGCAAGGGGCACACAGGTTATAGTGGCATCCAGATATGAAGAGAGCCCCGTTTTTACTATCGGGCAGCCAGCTGGAGATTCATCTGGTGAAAGCGTGCCGACACTTCTGCAAGATCTTCAGGTTCCATATCCCTCAGCGGGATAGAGAGAAAGGAAGCCATACTGTCGATATCTCCTTTTTTGTCATTATAAGTTTGTACAATAACGTCTTCACCAATGGTCCGCATAAATAAACGCCCGTTTTTTACAGTCCCGTAATAATCCAGATCTTTAAATTTACTGAAGTTGAAAGAAAAATATTCTATCTTTCCATTGCTGAAATGTCGCTTATACCGGCAAAATCCATTGTTGGTAACATAGAGCTCATATTGCTTAACATCTGTACCCTGATGGCTGATGTCATAATGATCTGTTAATTTCTTCTGAACATAGAGCGCCTCTTCGTCGATCAGGTTTGATGCGCAAAAGGCACAAAAAACCAGCCCTGAACAAGCTAATACCACTGATTTTAAGTTTATTGTAAACTTTTTCATTGTGTCAGGCATTTACTTATCCTAATTTAAATAAAATGTTAAATTTGTAGTATGAGTTTTTCTCCACAATCTAAAGTTTGGGTTTACCAAAGCGACCGTGAATTCAGCAACACAGAGGCTGCTGCAATTCAACAACAACTGAATGCCTTTACTGAGCAATGGAAGGCACATGGCCATCAGCTAAAAGCGAAAGCGGAGGTCATTTATAACTTTTTTATCGTCATTACTGTAGATGAAGCTGCAGCAGGGGTTACCGGATGCTCAATAGATGCTTCCGTACGCGTATTGAAAGACATCGAGCAAACCTATAAAGTTGATCTGTTCAACCGGTTCAATATGGCTTTCAAAATTGATGGAAAAGTAGCTGTCAACAATAAAGAAGACTTCGAAACCTTGGTTAACATCAAAAAGATCGGGCCTAAAACCATTGTTTTCAATAACCTGGTTCAAACCCTGGAAGAATTTGAAACCAAATGGGAGATTCCTTTTGAAAAAAGCTGGCACAACACGTTGTTTGCACACTTGTTGTAACCAGCTGTCTTAATTTTATTTGAGTTTAAACTGATCTCCCGGAGTATAAATGGAAAATTTGAGACCATCCATTTTAATCAGGTGATTTTTGTCTATCTTTAAGTTAACCGGATCTGCTATCCTTAAGACCTGACTCGTTCCGGCAACTTTAACCGTTTTCCCATGAATGATGATTGCGGTATCTTCATCTATTCCAATGCAATCAAAATCAGGATGCGCGTTCAAGGCAGACAACAACCTGTTGTAGCGGCTCCGTTTCATAAAGTGCTGGTCAATGATCACTGTTTCAACCAGGCCCATCCCTTCTTCAAATTCTACATTTCCACCCCATAACTTATCAAAGGTCGCGTGATAGGTGGTATCGCCCAGCAATTGCTCACCGGTAATCATATACTTGCTCATAACGGCAGCTCCGGCACTCGTACCGGCAATGGTAGCTCCGTTCTGGTAAGCCTGATGAATGGCTTTATACACCGGAGTATGCAGAACGACCTTCATAAAACGGTTCTGATCACCTCCTGTAATAAAAACCAGCTTTGCTCCTTTTAAGGAATCCAGCCACTGCTTATTATTAACCGTAGAGGCATCAAAATTCAGGCAACCTATAGCATTAACGGAGGCTGCCGACAGCTGTTTGGAAATAGATTTAAAAGAAGCTTCCGGCTCCCCGCTCGACATAGGGAGCACGATGATATAATCCTTCGCTTTTAACCCAGCTGTTTTAGTCAGCGTTTGAACCAGTTCTGCCGAACGAAGGCCACCACCTATAATAAAAAGATTGCCTTTAGCTGCAGCGCCAGACTGAGCCCAGCCTTTTGCGCCAACAAATAACAATAGTACGGCCAGGATAAACGGCCTGAAAATTCTATAACTCATCTGTCTGTTTATTTATAGATTTGGATTTCTATTTTACCCTCTGCAGTAACTGTTCCCCTGTACATTCCTTCGGTATTGAACGGCATAGCTACATTTCCCTTTCTGTCCATAGCAATTAGTCCACCATCACCTCCCATTTTCCCAACTTTATCCAGCACAGCTTTTGATGCGTCTGATACAGACATTTTCTTATACTCCATCATCGCGGAGATGTCATGAGCAACGACGTTGCGGATATAGAATTCTCCCCAGCCTGTACAGGAAATTCCTGCGGTTTCGTTATTGGCATAAGTACCGGCGCCAATAATGGGCGAATCTCCAACCCGGCCATACTTTTTATTCGTCATTCCTCCTGTAGAGGTACCTGCTGCAAGATTCCCCATATGATCTAACGCCACAGCCCCTACCGTTCCGAATTTATAATCTCTGTTGATGGTTCCCAGTTTCATAGATTTTTTGCTTCCATGATCAAGCACCGCTTTTAAAGAATCTTCTTTAATAGCTTCCTGCAATCCTTTCCAGCGCTCTTCAGTAAAGAAATATTTAGGATCAACAATCGTCAATCCGGCCTGTTTCGCAAAGGCTTCCGCCCCCGGGCCAACCATCATCACATGTTCAGATTTTTCCATCACTGCCCTTGCTGCGCTAATTGGATTCCGGATCACAGTAACTCCTGCAACCGCACCAGCCATCAGGGTCTTGCCATCCATGATCGCTGCATCCATTTCGTTTCTGCCATCATGTGTAAAAACAGCACCTTTGCCTGCATTAAACAAAGGAGAATCTTCTAAGACATGAATCGCAGCTTCTACTGCATCTAAGCTGGTCCTGCCAGCTTTGATCTGTTCATAGCCTTTTTGAAGCGCCAGGGTCAAAGCAGCCGTATAAGCGGCTTCTTTTTCAGGTGTCATGTTCTTTTTAAGAATTGTGCCGGCGCCACCATGGATCACCATCACATATTTTTGCTGCGCATAAGTACGCAGGCCCGCACATAAAAGGAGTACTGCAAAACAATAACCGAATTTCAATTTCATAGTCTTTAGTTTAATACAATGGGTTCTGGATCATATTGGAATTGGCCCTGATTTCCGCATTAGGGATTGGATAAACATATTCTTTTGTTCCTGGCGATAAAGTAACCGCACCAAGCGCATTGGCCGCATCGGCAGGTTCTCTGGTCACCGGCAAGTTATTACGTCTTAAATCAAAGAACCGGTGTCCTTCAAAAGGGAGTTCTTTATATCTTTCCAGCAGAACAGCATTGAGCAACGTTGCTTTATCCGAAAAATTAACGGAGGCATACCCATCTATACGAGCCGAACGCAAAGCATTTAAATCTGTAGCCCCAAGATCAAGGCTATTTTTCTGTGCATAAGCTTCCGCCCGGATCAGGTACATCTCCCCTGTTCTGTACAATTTAATATCTGTTAGGTTTGGCAGACCGGAACTGCCTGAAAGATATTTATTGACCATGTAATTAGATTTACCAACCCCACGGGTATTGTCAAATTTGATGTAAGCCCGGTAACGTACATCATTAGTTTTGTCATAGGTATTGATCAGTTCAAAAGCAGGCGCATACAATACAATGTTTTTGATGTCATAGTAAAAATCACCCAGACGTTCCGAATCGCTTTCTACCCTTTTAAGTTTCCAGATCACCTCGTCATTGTTCGCATCCGTCCAGATACCTGTAAACGTACTGCTGCTGGCAAGCGGAGTCGAATTAATGACTTCCGTGCTGTATTTTACGGCATCGTCCCAGTTTTTCTCATATAAGGCTACTCGTGCCTGAATCGCCGAAACAGCTTGCAAGGTGATTCTTGTATGGTCTGTAAACGAAGCAGGAATCAGTGATTTAGCGGCAATCAGATCCGCCTTAATCTTGGCCACCGTCTCTCCAAAACTCAATCTGGAAGGCTTAGAAACCACAGAGGTTTCCATATAGGGAACGCCCATTGCCGTAGCCTCGTATTTAGAGGCAAAATTCCTAAGCAGCTCAAAATGACTATAGGCCCGTAAAGCCAGTAGTTCTCCTTTATACTGGTTTTTAATTCCTGCATCTGCAGGCTTGGAACTCACTTTATCCACGTAGTTCAAAACGCGGTTAACCCGGTCTATGGTGATATAACCATATGCCCATCCTGCTGTGATCGTTCCACTGCTGCCATCGTACTGCCAGCGGTAAGTGGCCACACCACGTCCTGTACTGTTTTCTCCAGGCAGGGTACATTCATCAGAAGTCAGGGATACATTGGTTATGGTGGTGCCATTAAGTGAAGCATAAGCACCCAGCAAGCCACTGTTCAAATCGGCTACAGTCTGATAGGCTTTGGCATCATCAATGGTATCCGTGGGCTGAATATCCAGCTCCTTACTGCAGGAAGACACCACAAAGCCAATCAAAAGTGTGGCGTAAAGAAAGAATTTATTATTGTTTAACATGATCGCAGGATTAGAAATTAACATTTAAACCAAGGGTATATGTTCTGGAATTCGGATAGTCAAACATGGCCTCGCCATTATTATCCTCCGGATCAAAGCCCTTCCATTTTGTCCAGGTCAGCAAATTACTGCCTTGAACAAATACGCTCACCCCACTTATAAATTTAGTGCGGGAAAGCAAAGACTTCGGAAATGCATAACTTAAGTTTACATTTCTGAGCCTGATATAAGAGGCATCCTGGATGTCTTTTGAAGAGTAGCTTCTTTTGGCATCAAATCTTGGCAGCAAAGCCTGATCACCTGGTTTTTCCCATCGGTCGTACAACATTCTAACCGATTGGTTACTGGTTGCAAAACTTGGGTTTTCATTGTAATAATCTTCATTATTATAGCGGTACACATGATTTGCGAAGCTGAACAAGGCCGTTAACGAAATTCCTTTATAATTTAACATGGTATTAAAACCTCCGGTAAAGGGCGGATAAAGCGAGCCAAACTGAGACACACTCATCGTGGTTGCATTGTAATCGGTTGTTTTAACGCCGTCTTTGGTATAATATAAAGGATCTCCTGTCTGAGGATCCACACCAGCCCATTTAGGTGCATAATGCGAACCAAACGGCAGGCCTACCTGTACAAACTCGGTGGTATTCATCTCAAAGCCTTCTGACCCGCCCAGAGAGGTTACCCGGTTCTGGTTGTAAGCGAAATTAACACCAACATTCCATTTCAGGTCGGTATTGCGGATCACATCTACTTTAAAATCAACTTCAACCCCTCTGTTGCGCATTGAACCAGCGTTCAGGTTTAATACATCAACACCCGAAGTCAGGGATACCGGAAGATCCAGGAACAAGTTCTTGGTCACCTTGCTGTATACATCTGTGGTTAAATGAATGCGGTTGTTCCAGATATCCAGGTCAAAGCCGGCGTTAAAATCCTTGGCATACTCCCAGTCGTAGTTTGCATTTCCATAGGCATAAGGATAAATCCCGCTGTTTCCTCCATAAGTTGTGGTAGAATAGGTAGACAAGTAAGTGAAATTACCAGGAAAAGGACTGGCTGTGGTTCCGTAACTTACCCTGAACCGCAGGTCATTGATCAACTCACTTGAAGCCAGGAAGTTTTCTTTCTTCATGTTCCAGGCTGCACCCAGGGAGTAAAATCCATGCCATCTGTTTTTGGCAGGTAAAGTAGACGAACCGTCATAACGGTAACTGGCATTTAACGTATACCGGTCGTCAAAGGTATATCGTCCCAAAGCAATATAGGAGATCAATGCATTTCTGGTACGTCCTCCGTTAAATTCGGGAATAAAATTATTGTCAGACGTCCCTGGAGTGGCCCCGGCAGGTGTTCCCTGTAAGCGGGGATCTATACCATAGGCCTTGTAGCCGAAATTACGGTAATGTTGTTTGGTAATTTCATAGAGCGCTGTCAGTTCGAAATTGTGCTTGTCTATTGTTTTTTGGTAAGTTAATCCGGAGGTAGAAATCATGGAAAAATTACGCTTTAAGCCCTCCCCAAAACTTCCCTTTTCTCCATTTTCGTTCGATCCGGAATAGGAATCCGGATTAACTGAATTTTCTGTAGTCGTTTCTCTGAAATCTATTCCCAGTCTGGTCTTCGCCGTCAGTTCTGGAGTAATCTTATAATTTAATGAGGCACTCAATAAAGTTTTGTACTGGTTGTCTTTACTTGTGGTGTTCAACATCCTTTCCAATGCATTACTCCCTTCCCGCTGATCATAGATTTCGTACTGGTCTTCATTTCCATAATGTACTAATGTTCCATCTGAAGCATATGGATTTTCATAAGGCAATGCATAAAAAAGAGCCGCCAGAGGATTGACACCTCTGCTCGAGCCTTCCCGTTCTATATAGCTGGACTCAGAATACCCCAAACTGGTATTGATACTTCCGGAAAACTTACCTGCATTAAAATCTACGTTATTTCTCAAAGAATAGCGCTGAAGTCCTGATCTCACAGCAATTCCATCTTGTTTATAATAATTCAGGGAACTGTAAAACCGTACATTTTCATTTCCACCACTGGCATCTACCTGCTGTTCCATGAATTTACCGGTGCGAAAAAAGATGTCTTTCCAATTGGTGTTGATCTTACCAATGCTGTCCAGAATAAAATCGGCACGTTGTTTTTCAGCCGTTGTTTTCCCGGCATAATCCGGATTGTTCTTAGAGAACGTCCATCCAGGCCCAACGTCAGATCCGGTTTCCTGACCTACTTCCTCTTCAAACTGCAGGCGCTGCGTGGTGTTCATCATGTTAAACTTTGGCGAGGTCAGCTTGGAAATTCCATACTGGGACTTGTAATTGAACTGAACTTTCCCGGATTTCCCTTTTTTAGTCGTGATGACAATCACCCCGTTTGCACCCTTAGAACCATATTGCGCTTTAGAGGTTGCATCTTTCAAAACGGTCACGGATTCAAAATCAGAAGGGTTTAAGGTTTGAAAATAATCGGCTTCTATGGGTACGCCATCCACAATATACAGTGGAGAGGTCGTTCCATTAATGGTACCCACACCTCTTAAGATCACCGTAGCGCTCGTACCCGGTTGCCCGGAGCCTGAAGACACCTGTAGCCCAGATACCCTACCCTGCAAAATCTGATCAAAGGTAGACAAAGGCACCTGGCTCATTTCTTTTCCTGTAACCAGAGAAGATGAGGATGCCGATTGTTCCTTCTTGTAATTGGTATATCCGGTCACCGTTACTTCCTGTAAACTTTGACTGTCGGTTTTAAGGATCACATCAATCACCTTTCTGCCCCCAATTTGTTGTACCTGTCGGGTATAGCCAATAAAAGAAAATTCCAGACTGGCCGCCGCATCGGCTACACGTATGGAATATTGACCATTTACGTCTGTAGCCACGGCCACAGCAGAGCCGGAAACTTTTACCGAAACTCCAGGCAAAGGCAGGCCGGTTTCGTCTACTACTTTTCCGGTGATCACCGCATCTTTTTTCACCTGATTCACTGTTGGATAAATGACCACGAGGTTGCTTTCCTTTAAACTATACGTAAGCCTGGTATCCTTCAGGATCTGGCCCAGTGCCTCCTCTAGCGAAACCTCTCTCACATCCAGTGAAGTCTTGTTATTGATGGCTTCGGTATTATTGCTGTACACAAAACGATACTCTGTTTGCTTTTCTATCGCTTTCAGCAAGACTTTAACACTTGTCCCGCTTGCTTTTAAGGTAATCTTCTGCTGGGCAAATCCGGCACCAGAAACCTGCATGCACAAGAAGAGCAACATACAGCCTGTGATTTTCATACTTAGCCATATCCTGCTGGTTAAGGAATATTGACCAAAATGCTCTAAAAGTAGGTGTTTTCTCATAGTTGTTTGGTTTAGTTGTGGTTATTTTGGGTTATTTTGTCAAGACAATACGATCACTTTCTGCTGTGAAATGGAAAGGGTAAGAGAGTTGCAGGGCCTCCAGTGTTTTCAAAATGGTTTCGTTTTCAAAAACACCTGAGTAGTGATAATTTCCAACGTCCTGATCTGCAATTACGATTTGAATTCCATACCAGTCCTGAAGTTTTCTGGCAATCACAGAAAGTGGAAGATTATCGATGTCAAGTCGCTTCTTAATCCATTGAATCTCTTCCGGCTCCTTTGATGAGCCTGTGGTTTTGAGTTCTGATATCTTGTATGCTTTCTTAAATGCTGCTGCTGAATGCTGCTCTGGCAAGTATTTGGTGAATAGCTTCTGGTTAGGCTTTAGCACGACAAAATAGCCAGGAAGTTGCCTGGAATCTATACGTACACTCCCGTGGATCAATGCAGTTTCCATAGATTTTGATGCCGGATAAGCTTTGACATTAAAAGAAGTTCCCAGAACTTTAATGTCATTAAAGGCGGTGTGCACAATGAAAGGGTGCGCGGAGTCGTGCTTTACGTCAAAGAAAGCTTCACCATTTAACCAAAGCTCGCGGTTTTCCCGGTTAAAATCTTTCAAAAGACTGATGGCACTTTCCCTCGCCAGGGTAATGACGGTACCATCTTTAAGTACAATCGTTTTGCGTAGCGCTTTTCCAGAAGAAAAGCGTTCTCCTCCCTGATAGGTATTACTGATCTGATTTTCAAAAGGGTGACGAAAGAGATAGATTAATATAACGGCCATCAGAATGGCAGCGGCAATGCCAGAATACCAATAAAAAGAACCGCTTCTGCTGCGCCCTGTGGCTACAACAACTGGCTTTGATTCCACTTCCGTCATGAAGCGCTCTTTAAAAATCCCATTTTGCGCTAAACCTTCTTTTAATTGTTCCAGTTGTTCTGCCCTGTTGCCTTGTTCAGCGTTCAACAAATGGACCAGACGTCTGGCTTCTTCAACTTCCATACGCTTATCTGGTAAGCGGATAAGCCACTCTTTCCAGAACAATTCATCTTTCAAGTCCGTCCCGAGGCAATAACGCTGGAAAGATTCGCTACAAACAAGGTCTTCTACATTAAAATTATCTTCTGGAATTTGCATAGCAAGAGGCTTTACTATACAGACGGAGAATTCTTACTTTTTTCCTAAGGATTTTTTTGTTTTTTTTTAAGCACTTACTTCAGCAGCCTTCTAAGCACTTTAATGGCATCATAAATGGTATTATAAGAAGTTTTTATCGTTTGAGAAGTCCGCTCTGCGATCTGCTCATAGCTCAATCCTTCAAAAAATTTAAGCCGGACCAATTCAATCTGTCTTGGACTGAGCTGCTGAATAGCTATGCTCAGTTTTTTTTTCAGATCATCGTCCTGCTGCACACGAATCAGAATTTCCTCGTAAGATAGCTCCTCCTCTTCCTCCGCTATCATTTTACTGAGGGCATTATTGGTCCGGTCCTGGTAAAAGATCTGGTCGAGGATACACCTTTTTAGCACAGTCATTAAATATGATCTGACATGGTCCACCTGTGGAAGCCGGGACCGCTTCTCCCATAAGTTCAAAAAGATTTGATTGACCGCATCCTTAACCAGTTCATGGTCAGGCTGTATTTTCAAGCCATAACGGATCAAATGAAAGTACATGAGGTTGTACAGTTCAAAAAGCGCTTGTTTGTCACCCAGTCGCATTTGTTCCCAGAAATTACGGTCATCTTCTTCAAAAAGCATATTTGCTTTTGAAGATAGGAAAACCGGATCAGAAATCCACATGTATTCTGGCCCTAATTCCCCATTTGGGCACATTCGGGTGATCCAGGTAGGTGAATCTCCGCACATAATCTACACGAAGGATTTTAAAGATGTTCGAAATGCCAACGCTACCCTCCATGTAAGGCGTTTTATCCAATGCAAAAGATGTCTGCCTGTTTTCACGGTCGCGCTGAAAGCGAAAAAGATCAGGATCATTCTGCGGAAGGTTTTTAGCAGAAATTCCACCATACAGAACTTTGAATGAAGCAACCTCACGCAGCTGCAGTTTTTTTACCAGAGGTATTTTATTTAAAAAGAACCCATTAAAGGCATGGTCAATATGCAAACTGGCATAGCGATCGCTCATAAACTCCATAAAATTCATCAGGTTATAGGATTGCGGCTGGTAGGCATAGGTCTGATTCGCCCTGTGGATCACCAGTAGAGGAAAGGGCACCTTGCCAAAAACGGCACCGCCTTCCAGCATCAGATCCGAATGTCCAAACGGAGCCAGATATAACCGCTTAAAAATGTTCAGAGAAACGTTCTGATAGTTGTAATCACCGCCAAGGAAACCTTTAAATCCGGCGCCAGCTCTTAGGGTAAATATGGGAAATTCATTTCTTATGGGTCTGCGGAAACGCTTGCCCTGGTAAAACTGCTCATGAGGTGCCCATCGCAGCTCTGTCACAAATTCGGAGAGACGAATATCTTTAATGATTTGTTCTTCGGGATGACCTGTTCTGAAGACCAATCCTCCTGCGGGGTTAAGTTCCTGATTCCTGTAGCCGGCACGCAAAGAAAAATGATCTGTGGTTTCCTGAAAATATTCTGCAGACCATTTCCGGTTATACAGCCATTTATCATTTAAGCCTCTTTTAAACGACAACAAAAAATTATCATCCTCTATAAAATTCAGATCCTGACCCGGAATTTGCGTCTCATAGCTATGCCGCAGTGTAAAAGTACTGACGGGAAACTGGTAGACACCAGAAGGCTTAAAAGAATAGGTGGCGCCCAAAGCATATTTCCATTGCTCATCCCGTAAGCCGTAAGCAAGATGTCCCTCCAACACCACTTTCTGACTAAAATCATCATTGGTCCGCCCGCTGATTCTGAACCGCCGGCCTTCTACATGATTAAAACTATAAAAGGACCCAACAGGACCGATATCAATAAAGCCTACCTTCTGATATCCTGACAAGACAAAGGCGGTAAAGCCCATAATGGTTTTGAACCTGGAAGACTGCTTTAAGCTGTCAATATTCTTGTAGGCATTTTTTTCCAGGGGAGACAATTCTTCGGGCCGGCTAAATGGAAGATTTTTTTGAACATTTGTTCCAGGACCTGGGAAATCTTCCAGATCCTGCATGGCCAAACCAGTCCGATAGCCATCGTTTAAAATGGTCTTTTCTCCAAAAATGCTGTACTTCCCTTTAAAAAGACCGAGGTCCATGGCCATTACACTTTTAGAAATGTGATATTTACCATCTGATGCCAGTCCATAACTAACTTTAATCTGAAGATCCTTAACCCAATTGAGATTGATCTCTTTATTGATAGACAGGCTTGCGTGCTGAACTGCATAACGGCCATCCAGGCTGATATAAAGTTCTCCCATAAACAAAATGTCCTGCTTGTTTCTGGGACTAAACATGAGGTGCACCACAGGTCCTGCATCACCTTTCAGCGTATCTATAATGAAATATTTATAAAACTCAGGTGCCAGTGAAGCTACCGGGCTCAAAAATTTCTGCCCTCCAAGGCCGATATCGTGATCATAAATATCTACAGGCTGATAAATCCTTTCCAGGTATTGGTCAATGCCGTCTTCATCAAGATATTGATCAATCCTGGACTCCTTACTGTCTAAAAGCTTCACCTTATCCTTATCTGCTTGCTCCTTCCGGATATGCTGGCTTAACTTTTCCTGCATAAAAACAGGAACCAGCGTTTTTCCAGGCTGAAGGATCGTATCTGCTGTTTTCGCTAAAAAGGGAAATTTACGCAAAAGGGAAGATTTCGATCTCCATTCATTCGGTATACTGACCGACAAATTCAATTTTTCATACTGCCTGAAACTTATTCCCTGATTTGAAGGACCAATATTCTGCTCTTTATGTGCGATCACCTTCCGAATCAACTCCACGGCTTCATTGCCCCGGTTTTTATAGCGGGGACGCTGATTGGCCTGGATACTTACCCCTTCCAGCTGCTGGGCATTTTCTTCAAGTTCAATCAGCAGATTTTCCGTTAAAGAATGCCCCAAAGAATGTTCCTGGCTTTTAAATCCTATTGCAGAGAACCTGATAACTTTTACGGCCTTGCCCGTGCTGATTTTGAAATGCCCATCAGGATCGGAGACCACACCACCAGGAACACCTGCGAGAACTACACTTACCGAAGGGATCGCTTGCTTTGTTACCTTATCTTTAATTGTGCCTGTCACCGTAATGATTTGCCCTGTAACTTTCAGGGTAGAAAAAAAGAAGAACAGCAAAAGAATGAGTCGGCAACAGACAAGAGGACTCAGACAAAAGGTCCAACGATAGGAAGAGACTTTAAAAAACCGGGATATGTGCAACAATCTTAACAACAAGGGCATAAAAGAAATTAATAAATAATGCATTTACAGTAGGACAACTGATGTCTACTTTACCCTTACTCCTTCAAAAAATTAAACCTGATAAGGCACAATTGAATTACGGGAGGCCGGTATATCTTTATATACAACCACCAGCGTGTGCAGGACTAGTTCAGGAAAATGTAATGTTTATTAATGAAATTAGAAGTCAAGAGGCCCTAATCTTCGCATATTTCGCATGATCAGGTATTGACGGTGCTGAATATAGCGGGTTGGATGTGCCGGTGTCCAGCGCAAAGGATTTGGAAAACAAGCCGCAATCAATGCAGCCTCAGCACGGCTTAACGAGCCACATGATTTACCATAGTAAGCTTGGGAAGCGGCCTCAGCACCATAGATCCCATCTCCCATTTCTATCACGTTCAGGTAAACTTCCAATATCCGTTCTTTGCTCCACAACATCTCAATGAGCAAAGTAAAATAAGCTTCAAATCCCTTACGAATCCATGACCGTCCGGGCCAAAGAAATACATTTTTAGCGGTCTGCTGAGAAATGGTACTTCCTCCTTTTACTTTTTTGCCTTTTTCATTGCTTTCATAGGCTTTTTCAATTGCTTTAATATCAAAGCCCATATGCTTCAGAAAAAGCTGGTCTTCAGCAGATACTGCCGCTCTTTTCATATTGTCTGAAATGTCTTCAAAACGCATCCATTTTTTATCTGTTTTGAAGGTCTTTCCAGCAGTTTTCCGTTCAATATTACGTTCGATCATCAACAAGGTAATTGGCGGATTGATAAAGCGGTAAGCCAACACCCATAAAATACTCACACTTAAAAACCAGATCAGTATCCGGCTCAGTATTGAAGTTATTCTTTTTAAAAGAGGTGATTTGATCTTTGTCGCTGAACGTTTTTTTTGTGCCATTGCCAAAGGTAATAAAAACATCAATTCGCTTTATAAATCCTTGTTCACTCCGCTCTAAGTTCCTAAATAATTCTCTAAATTTGCACTTACACAGGCCCCGTTAACCAGGTCTTAACTGACAACAAATTAATATGAAGTTTACAGCATCCCGTCTTTCAGAAGGCAACAAGGTTTTTCCAACTGAGATTTATTTAGAAGAAAACAGCATTGAGATCAAATCACCGGGATTATTTAGCGGAGATTCCAAATACCTCAACTATGAAGACATTACTTCCATTGAAGTAGATACGCCCATGATCGGCTTTTCTACGCTAAGGC
>NZ_JAELTV010000199.1 GCF_016429005.1 Pedobacter sp. ASV19 | reverse complement strand
CCCCCCCCCCCCCCCCCCCCCCCCCCCCCCCCCCCCCCCCCCCCCCCCCCCCTTTTTAGATGTGTATAAGAGACAGCGCTACGTCTGTACGGAATTTGATCGATTGAGTTTTACTCCAGGAGGTCACATGGGCAGCAATTGCCATTGACGGAAAAAACTGAGAATAGCCCCATTGTATATAGATGCGGTCCAATCCATCTGTATTATCGCTTGGCCAGAATTCCGTGAAATAGGCAAGTGCACCATAATCAGTCCTTCCTCCGCCGCCAGAGCAGAGCATAATGGGTAAATGCGGGTACTTTAAGCGGATGCGTTGCATAACTTTATAAAGACTTTTGGTGTAGTCTACATACAGATTAGATTGGTCCTGCTTTAAATAGGGAGACCAGGTATTGCTCATGGTTCTGTTGCAGTCCCATTTGATAAAGGCAATGCCTGTATCTTTACTCATCATATTGTTCACCAGATCATAAACAAAGTCTTGTACTTTTGGATTGCACAGGTCGAGAACCAACTGATTGCGCTGATAGTTTTCATCGCGGTTGGGTAATTTGAGGATCCAGTCGGGATGTTTTTTGTAAAGTTCGCTTTGGGGGTTTACCATTTCAGGTTCCAGCCAAATTCCAAATTTAACACCTTTTTCTGCTGCATGTTTGACCAGGTAGCCTAAGCCGGAAGGCAGTTTTCTTTTGTCTTCCTGCCAGTCACCAAGGGCTGCCTTATCGTTATCTCGATGGTAAGTATTGCCAAACCAACCATCATCCAGGAGAAACAGATCGACGCCTAATTTTGCTGCGCCATCAAATAAATGAACCAGTGTTTCTTCATTAAAATTGGTGCCGGTTGCTTCCCAGTTGTTTAATAGGGTGAGTCTTGGCAGATGTCCATCCATAAGACCGTAGTTTCTTGCCCAGTTGTGAAAGTTTCTGCTGGCCTGACCTTTTCCTTGGGTAGAGTAGGTATACAGGAAGGCTGGGGTAACAAACAGTTCATTGGCTTTAAGTTTATATTCAGAGGCGTAAGGATTAATTCCGGAAAGGGTTCTCAGGGAGTTTTTTTCATCCATTTCAAACAGAAACTGGTAATTGCCGCTCCAGGCCAGTGTGCCGGCAATGACTTCACCGCTGTTTTCTTTGGCTGGCTGATTTAGAGACAGGAAGAAAAAGGGAGATCTGTATTTGTGTGCTCGGGTGCCGAGTTTGCTGTCAATGATCTTAATACCAGGGCTTAAGCGGGTTTCGTTCTGGGCGACTTCTTTTGCCCAATCTCCCGTATACTCGGTGAGCCAGTATTGGTCGGCATCGAAATGCAGAAGAGATGAAGCATAATTTTTTAAAATAACTGGTGTCTTTTCACTGTGCTTTATCTCTGTCCATTGCTTGATCAGGTCTTCGTTATGGTAAGATTCAAGCTTTATCTCTACCTGGATCGGGTACTGTGGATCTTTTAATGTAATGGTTGTTAACGTTACATTGTTGTCTTTTTTTTCGGTTCTGTGGTCTGTAACCAGAAGATTCAGGGAGGGGTTTCCATCTGCATGTGTAAGCCGTATAGCGGGTTCAAACTGGTCTTCCATGCCTCCTGTAATAAGGGCATCGTGTCTTTTGTTGCTCAGCAGAGCAAGTTCATTTTCATGACTGAGTTTAGGGCCGAAATAGCTTTGGTAAAGTTTGTGGTTTTCGGCAAGCGTAAAGAGCAGGCAGGAATGCTTGGTTTCAATACTAATGGTGCTGTTTTTTTGAGCTATGGCTGCTGTACAGCCCATTAGTAAAAACAGGGTGTATAAAATCCTCATGACTTTCATTCAGTTTCTTGGTTAAGGTTGCCATGAAGCTATTGAATGTTTTATAAAAGGCGAAATAAGAGGAAAAGCCATTTTAGGGTCAAGGCTTTTTAGTCAGGAAAATGTTACATAGAATTGCGGTTACAATCTCTTATTTTAGCCAGTTTTTCCCCTCAGTAAATCTTGCAATAAGCATGGCGGCCACGTTATCTCCTGTTGCATTTAAGAGTGTAGCCATTGGATCTACCAGTGTACCTATGATCATGGCAGGAGGGAGCGCTTCAGGTGGAAAGCCGTAAGCGGAAATAAAGAGCAATTCGCCCACATAACCACCGTTTGGTATGCCGCCTTCTACAATACTCACTAATACGGTCATCCCAAGGGCAAGCAAAATTACATCCGGGCTATTGAAGCTTTTACCAAACATGGCAAAGACCACAGCCATTTTGACGATGGAGGAGATGCTGGAACCATCTTTATGGAGGGTTGCCCCTAATGGAATACTCACATTTGTAATATAGTCTGGGATGCCAATATTTTTACAGCCCTCCAGATTGGCAGGGATAGTGGCAATGCTGCTGCAGGTTCCCAAGGCAGTAGCAGAAGGGACAATATTATTTGGCCAAAATCTTTTGAGGCCTTTTATTCCGCCAGCCACAAAGGCATACAAACTGAAAATGAAAACAAAATAGAAGGCGCCTACGCCGTAGTAAAGCCCTAGTGAACGGGCATAGGTTCCAAAAAGCTGTGGGCCAAATACACCAACCTGATAGGCAAAATAAGCGCCGAGACCTATAGGGCCAAGTTTCATAATGAGGATGAAAACGTTTTTGAAAACCTCATTTCCAGCGTGAAGAAAACGGGCAAAAGCAGCACCTTTTTCTCCTGCATGCAGGGTAGAAAAGCCGATCAGCACTGAAAAGATAATCATGGCCAGCATGCTTTTCCTGGACAGGAGTTCATAAAACTCGCCGGTGGTGAAAAGTTTGGTCAATTGTTCTCCAAATGGCTTCTTTTCTACGGTTTCCGTAAGGGGAATAACATTGATGTGCTCATGAATGGGGAAAATATGAACAGCCAATATGGTTAAGGAAGCCGAAATTAAAATGGTAGCCAGAAAGACTGCAGACATAATGCCCATCATCCGTCCGAGCTTATTGGTGGAGGAAAGCCCTGCAATGGCAGAAGAAATCGCAAAGAAAACTAGCGGAATAACTGCTGTAAAGAGGAAATTAAGGAAAATATCACCGATTGGTTTTAATATTTCCACTTTCTTTCCGAAGATCAGCCCAACAATACTGCCGATAATGATGCCTATCAGTAAGAAAATAATTCCTTTGTAGTTTTTAAAGAAATTGTTCATCTGTATATCGTAATTTCTGTGAAAGATATTGCTAATTTAGTCATGTACAAAATATTACTGAATGAATTGGATCCTGACTGGTGAAATTGCTTATACGTTGATTGTTGTTGCTGTATGTCTGCGTATAGTCTATGACACCAGTACAACCAGTAAGACGCTGGCCTATTTGCTGCTTACGGTTTTTCTGCCGGTTGCAGGTATGATCATCTATTTCAGCGTGGGTACAAATTACAGGAAGCGCAAATTGTACAGCAAGAAGATATCGAAAGATGAGACGCTGATGAGAGAGATCAGGAAAAGGATCTACCGCAGATCTGAAGGTATCCTGGCACAGGATATACCTGAAGTAAAAAAATACAATAAACTGGCCAGACTTTTATTAAACAGTACGTTAAGTCAGTTGAGTGAAGCGAATAGCGTCCAGTTGCTGATCAATGGAGAAGAAAAATTTCCAGAGGTACTTGAAGCCTTGAAGGCTGCGAAAAACCATATTCACATTGAATATTATATTTTTGAGGATGAGGTTATTGGCAACCAGATTAAAGACATTCTGATTCAGAAAGCTTTGGAGGGGTTACAGGTAAGACTGATCTATGATGATTTTGGAAGCCGCTCGATCCGAAAACGGGTGGTACCTGAGTTGAAAGAAGCGGGTGTGATGTGTTTTCCTTTTTACAGGATCCTTTTTATGGCCCTGGCCAACCGGATCAATTACCGCAACCACAGAAAAATCATTATCATAGATGGGCATACTGCCTTTACGGGTGGTATCAATGTAAGTGATCGGTACATCAACGATCCGGCAGGCAAGGAACAACTTTATTGGCGGGATACACATCTGAAAATTAAGGGGGAAGGCGTTTATTATCTTCAGTATTTGTTCATTTGTGACTGGAATTTTTGTGCAGATGAAGAACTTTTTCCACAGAAAGATTTCTTTGCTGTACCAGAACCTCTGGCTGGTAAAGGAACGGTGGTGCAGATTGCCGCAAGCGGCCCGGATTCAGATAATCCAACCATTTTGTTCTCTTTACTGGAGGCCATTGGTTCTTCAAAAGAGGAGATCCTGATCACTACACCTTATTTTATTCCGGGGGAAAGCTTATTGGATGCTTTAACGGTGGCTGCACTGAGTGGGGTTAAGGTGAAGTTGCTGGTTCCCGGTGAGTCAGATTCCCATACCGTTGACTTTGCTGCGCGGTCGTATTATGGTGATCTGATCAGTGCTGGTGTGAAAATCTATTTGTATACCAAAGGTTTTGTGCATGCAAAAACGATGGTATGCGATGGTCAGCTGTCTATTATCGGAACAGCCAATATGGACCACAGGAGTTTTGAGTTGAATTTTGAAGTGAACAGTATAGTGTATGACAATGCCTTTTCCGGCCAGCTAAGGACTGTTTTTTACGAGGATTTGAAAGGGGCTATACCGATTGATCCCGAAGCCTGGATGAAGCGTTCTATCTACAGGGAATTTATAGAGAAGCTGGCGAGATTGATGTCGCCATTGTTATAAAATTTTAAGGAATGATTTACTGGAGTATGCGTTTGAAATTTTGGATATGTATTTTATTGATCTTACCGATCATTGGTTTTACAAAAGTGGAAGCTCAGGATGGGGTGCCGGCAAAACTATTTGAGCAGGATAGCCTTAAGCTGGTGGCCAGGCAATTTGATTTTACAGAGGGACCGGCAGCGGATAAAGATGGCAACGTTTTCTTTACCGATCAGCCAAACAATACCATTTGGAAATATGATACCCATGGGAAGTTATCTTTATTTTCAGATCATGCCGGTCGTGCCAACGGAACCTATTTTGATAAAAAAGGCAATCTGATTGTCTGTGCAGATGAGCATAATGAATTGTGGTCTATTGATTCTAAAGGGCGTGTAAAAATATTGGTTGGGCGGGTAGATGGATTGGCTTTGAATGGGCCTAACGACTTGTGGATCGATCCTAAAGGCGGCATTTATTTTACAGACCCCTATTTTCAGAGAAAATATTGGACCAGACAGGCGCCGGAGATGAAAGGGGAGAAAGTTTATTATCTGAAGGCAGGTAAAAAGGAGCCGGTGGTTGCGGATGATGATTTGCTTAAACCCAATGGTATTGTTGGAACCAGGGATGGTAAACTGCTGTATGTGGGAGATGGAAAGGCGGCTAAAGTTTTTAAATACCATATAGAAGCAGATGGAAAGCTTTCGGGAAAACAGGCGCTCATTGATCAGCGAACTGATGGTATGACCCTGGACGAACAGGGTAATATTTATTTAACAGGTAATGGTGTTACTGTTTATGACGCTGCGGGCAAATGGATTGGCCATATAGAGATTAAGGAGCCCTGGACTTCAAATGTTTGTTTTGGTGGTAAAAATCACGATATTTTATTTATTACGGCTTCAAAGGCAATTTATTTGATGCCAATGAAGGTGAAAGGTATGTAAGTAAAAGGTAATTTTAGGAAAGATATGGTGAATGGGGTAAATAATAAAAACAGTTTTTTTCTAAAAAGCGTTTCATAAGTATTTAAATCTTAATTGATATACAATGGAAAATAACAGTAAACTGGAAGAACTAGCGATCAATACGGTCAGACTTTTATCTGTGGATGCGGTGCAGAAGGCCAATTCCGGACACCCGGGAATGCCGATGGGGGCCGCCCCGATGGCGCATGTGCTGTACAGTAAATTCATGAACTACAATCCAAAGAATTCTCATTGGCCAAACAGAGACCGCTTTATTTTGTCTGCAGGGCATGGGTGTATGCTTCAATATAGTTTACTGTATTTAACAGGATATAAACTTACGCTGGATGACCTGAAACAATTTCGTCAGTTGAACAGTAAAACAGCCGGGCACCCGGAATACGGTCTTACAGATGGAATTGATGTGACCACAGGTCCGCTTGGACAGGGTTTTGCCAACGGCGTAGGCTTCGCGATCGCACAAAAACACCTGGCCGCGAGATTTAATAAGCCTGGTTTTGATCTTTTTGATTATAAGATTTATGCGATATGCAGCGATGGAGATATGATGGAAGGGGTAACTTCGGAGGCGGCTTCTATTGCAGGGCACCTTGAACTGGGCAATTTGATCTATTTATATGATGATAACCATATTTCTATAGAGGGTAGTACAGATATTGCTTTTACGGAGGATGTAGCCAAAAGGTTTGAGGCTTATAACTGGCACGTGCAGGTGGTGGAAGACGGGAACGACATCAATGCGATTGAAATCGCGGTAAGAAACGCAAAAGCGGAAACACAGAGGCCTTCTTTGATCAAGGTGAGGACCCAGATTGCTTATGGTAGCCCGAATAAAGTGAATACCGCAGGTTCGCATGGCTCTCCTTTAGGTGCTGATGAAGTGAAACTGGTAAAGAAATTTTTCGGTTTTGATCCTGAGAAATCTTTTTACGTTCCAGACGAGGTATTGCGTTTTTATCATGAGGCAGGTGAAAAGGGTGCTAAACTAGAAAAAGAATGGGATGAACTGTTTAAGGCTTATAAAGAAAAGTTCCCTGAGCTTGCTTCGGCTTACGAAGAAATATTACAAGGGAAGCTGCCTAAAAACTGGGAAAGTAAATTGCCTGTATTTGAGGGAGGAGATAAACTGGCTACGCGTCAGGCCTCGGGCAAAGTATTGAATGCTATTGCTGCAGATTTGCCGGGACTGATTGGAGGAGCGGCTGATTTAGCGCCTTCTACAGATACGAATCTTAAAGAATATGATTCTTTTACTTCGGAAAAAAGAGATGGTCGTAATTTTCATTTTGGGATAAGGGAGCATGCGATGGGGTCTATTCTGAATGGAATGGCTTTGACTAAGGGGCTGATTCCTTATGGGGCTACCTTCCTGATTTTTTCTGAATATATGAGGCCACCTATCCGCCTTGCTGCGATTATGAAAATCAGACCTGTTTTTGTGTATACACATGACAGTATCGGATTGGGAGAGGATGGTACAACGCATCAGCCGGTAGAGCAATTGATTTCTCTGAGGTCGATTCCGAATATTACACTGATCCGTCCTGCGGACGCAAACGAAACTTCCCAGGCATGGCGAGTGGCAGTGGAGCATACGGATGGGCCGGTGGTGTTGGTGTTGACGCGTCAAGCGCTCCCTGTGCTTGATCAGAAGAAATATGCTGCGGCAACTGGTCTGGAAAAAGGAGCTTATGTTTTATCTGATGTCAAATCTCCTGAATTGATCTTGATCGCTACAGGTTCTGAGGTGAGTTTAATACTGGATGCTCAGGCGGCATTGGAGAAAGAGGGGATTGCGGCCAGAGTGGTGAGCATGCCTTCCTGGGAATTATTTGAAAAACAGAGCGCAGCCTATAAAGAAAGTGTATTCCCTAAGGCGCTTAGGAAACGTCTTGCAGTCGAGGCCGGTTCGCCGCTTGGCTGGCATAAATATGTTACAGATGAGGGGGACATTATTGGAATGACAACATTTGGAGAGTCTGCACCTGCAGCAGATTTATATAAGGTGTTTGGTTTTACTGTAGACCATGTGGTAGAGAAAGCTAAAGGACTTTTAAAGAAATAAATTATATACGGATGAAAATTGGAATAGCAGCCGACCATGGTGGTTTTGAATTGAAAGAGAAGTTGATCGCTTATTTAAAGCCTATGGGCTATGAGATAGAAGATTTTGGGGCTTATAAATTGGATACATCTGATGATTATCCTGATTTTATTGTGCCTCTGGCTCAAGCCGTAGCGGCAGGAAAATTAAGTAGAGGTATTGCCGTTTGCGGTAGTGGGGTAGGTGCTTCTGTTGCTGCCAATAAGATTGCCGGTGCCCGTGCTGCTTTAATTACAGAGCATTTTTCGGCCCATCAGGGGGTAGAGGATGATGATTTGAATATCATCTGTCTGGGTGGCCGGATTACGGGTTATGTAGCGGCAGAGGAATTGGTCCTGGCTTTTTTACGGGCAGAATTTTCTGGTGCTGACCGGCATCAGCGAAGACTGGAAAAGGTGCGTGTTTTGGAGAAAGAAAATTTAAATTGATCACATAATAAATGAATAGCTTAAATGGATAATCCCTATGTAAAGAATACCGATATCAGGATTCTGTTTTTTGATGTTGGTGGTATACTTTTGACGAATGGCTGGGGGCATGAGTCCCGTAAGTTAGCTGCCGAGAAATTTGGACTGGACTATGAAGAGGTGAATGCGCTTCATAATTTTATTTTCAACGTGTACGAAATCGGTAAAATAACGCTTGATGAATATTTGGATACAGTTATTTTTAATCATCCAAGGGACTTTTTAAGGGAAGATTTTAAGGAATTCATTTACAGCCAGTCGCAAGAGCTGCCTGATATGCTGGCTTGGTTGAAGGAGTGGAAAAGGGATTGTGGGTTCAGGGTTATTTCTGTGAATAACGAAGGGAAGGAATTGAATGATTACCGGGTAGAGAAGTTCAAGCTTCATGAGTGTTTTGATGCCTTTATTTCTTCTTGTGAGGTGAAAATGAGGAAACCTGATCCGGGTATCTTTCAACTGGCCATGGGTATTGCGCAGGCTGTTCCTTCGCAGTGTGTATATTTTGATGACCGCATTATGTTTGTGCAGGTTGCGCAGCGTCTAGGCATCAAGGCCTTTCAGCATACGAGTTTTGAATCGACGAAGAAGATTTTGGAGGCGTTAAAAGTTGAAAACAAAAAATAAGTTATGCTTCATCAAAGGAGTGTAAAGGGGGCATAAGCTTGTTGAAAAAATCAATATTGATTTTTTCAACAAGCTTACATAACATTTTTATTACTTGTTGTTATTTTAATTTAGATTTGCATTTTAAATGCCTAAGCGCGAGATGCACGATAAACAGATA
Organism: Pedobacter sp. ASV19; assembly: GCF_016429005.1. Taxonomy (GTDB): domain Bacteria; phylum Bacteroidota; class Bacteroidia; order Sphingobacteriales; family Sphingobacteriaceae; genus Pedobacter. The sequence goes on along the minus strand of NZ_JAELTV010000199.1, from coordinate 73 downwards.
CTGTCTCTTATACACATCTAAAAGGGGGGGGGGGGGGGGGGGGGGGGGGGGGGGGGGGGGGGGGGGGGGGGGG
>NZ_JAELTV010000198.1 GCF_016429005.1 Pedobacter sp. ASV19 | reverse complement strand
CCCCCCCCCCCCCCCCCCCCCCCCCCCCCCCCCCCCCCCCCCCCCCCCCCTTTTAGATGTGTATAAGAGACAGCATTGAACCTAAATAAATAACCAAATTAAACTATTATGGAAAGAACAGAAGCAAATTATTTTATTTTTCTCATTACACTAATTGCTGCGTTAGGAGGCTTTTTATTCGGTTTTGATATGGCCGTGGTGAGTGGCATTATCGAGCCCTTAAAATTGCAATATACATTGTCATCTGCACAGGAAGGATTGTTTGTTTCGAGTGCTTTATTAGGTTGTATTGGGGGGGTGGCTTTTTCGGGTTATCTCAGCGATAAAATCGGCAGAAGGAAAGTCTTATTTATTTCGGCTGTATTGTTTTTAATCAGTGCAGTTGGTTTTTCATTTTCAGAGGCATATCCGATGCTGATCTTCTTTCGCGTTCTTGCCGGTATTGGGGTCGGTGTGGCTTCCAATGTTTCTCCGCTGTATATTTCAGAGGTAGCACCTTCGCAAAGACGAGGTAGATTGGTTGTGTTTTACCAGCTTGCCATTACTGTTGGGATTCTGGCCGCTTATATCAGCAATTTATTTTTACAAGGTTATGCGACGGCCAATGCGGGAAGTGGTGAGGGGTTGTTTCACTGGTTCTTTGTGGAGAATGTTTGGCGGGGAATGTTTATTGTTGGGGTTATTCCGGCGGCTGGATTTTGCTTGTTATTGCTTATCGTACCTGAAAGTCCACGCTGGTTGGCGCAATATGGCAGAAATGAGGAGGCCCTGGCGATTCTTATTAAAATAAATGGAGAACAAACGGCACGTGTCGAATTGGATTCTATTAAAGAGATGGCCAGTCAGAAATCAGGTGGCTATAAAGAGCTGTTGCGTTTGCCGCTGAGGAAATTATTAACGTTGGCAGTGGTGCTTACTGCACTGTCGCAGTTCAGTGGGATCAACGGCGTAATTTTTTATGGACCTACCATTTTAAAGTCGGCAGGTATTGTGACCAGCGACGCCTTGTTTTATCAGGTTATTCTAGGTTCGGCCAATGTGCTTTTTACCTTTATAGCGATTTCAAAAGTGGATACCTGGGGACGCAGACCTTTGTACATTGTTGGTTCATTGTGTGCTGCCCTTGCTTTGGCACTAACTGGCGTCTGTTTCTTAATGAATATTACAGGATGGTTCATGTTGTTTAGCATTATTTTGTTTCTGCTGTTTTTTGCTTTCTCTCTTGGACCATTGAAATTTGTGATTTCAACAGAAATATTTCCAACACACATCAGAGGAACAGCTTTGTCTATGTGCATCATGACCATGTGGGTTTCTGATTGGGTGGTGAACCTGTTGTTTCCGATGATGAGGGACGGCTTTGGCATAGCTACTACATTCTTTATATTCTCCTTCTTTTGTCTGCTCTCTTTCCTGTATGCAAAAAAGAAGTTGTTTGAAACAAAAGGAAAAAGCCTGGAGGAAATTGAGAAAGCCTGGAATTCAGAAGTAAAATAGGTCATGAAGATACAATTCCAATAATAAACAACAACACAATATGTTATCAAATAATATTTCCTGTGGGATAAGAAATGGGTTTTTAATGCTCATAGCCCTGTTGCTTGTAAATAGGGTACAAGCACAAAAAGAAGTTCCATATTTTGGCAAGATCCAATGGACTAACGGTTATGCCAAAGAGATTAAGGGAGAGAATATCAGTTATGATTCCGCTTTCCCGGATTATGCAAGCATGGCTTTACTGACCAGATGTACCGATGGACAAAAGGTAATCGAATGGGAAACGGCCCCGGTTCCACAAAAAACAAAAGGGAAGTATGTATACTTTAGTTGGGTTGCTGCGCATTCATCGGGTAGCAGTAGTGGGGCACGAAATTTTGATTTGTATGTGAATGACGAAAAATTACTAACTTTTACCACTCAGCCTGCTCATAAAATCCCAGACTGGAAGTTTGTTGCCGCCGATAGTTCTGCCTTGGTTTTTCATCAAACTAAAAGAGATGGTGCAAATGATGCTCATGGACTGTCCTATCTTCGTTTGCCAGTAAGCAAACTTAAATCTGGCATGCCAGTGCGACTTAAAATTGTTGGGCAGGCGCAAAACAGCAATGACTGGTATATGACTTTTAAATTCTCATTTGAGGAAAAAGCAGATATTTATCCCAGACCATTTTTATTAAAAGACGGAAAGCAAATCATTACAGTAACAGCTTTGCATTTTGGCAAAGAGGAGCCGATGACTATTGATATCAAGGGCCAGCAATCACATACATTTCAACTTCATGATGGCGTAAATCAATTTGACATTCCTGTAAATTCGGTTTCGAAAGAGGACAGTGTAATGGTTGATATTGCAACCGGGAGCAAAGTATTGATTCATAAATTCATTGCGCTGAGACCTGTAAAGTACCGTGTTTTACATTTTATACACCATTCGCATACCGATATAGGTTATTCTCACCTTCAGCCGGAAGTATTAAAAATTCACATAAAGAATATTGACGATGCTTTGCAGATGATTGAAGCTACAAAAAAACTTCCGGAAGAGGCCCGGTTCAAGTGGAACATTGAGTCGTTATGGGTAGTTGAGAATTACATGAAACAAGCCAGTCCCTTACAAAAGGAAAAATTTATACATGCGGTAAAATCGGGTAGTATTTGCTTGTCGGCTTTGTATGCTAATATTCTGACGGGTCTTAGTGAGCCCGAAGAAATGTTTCATTATACAGATTATGCAAATCAGTTAAAGAAAGATTACGGCCTTGTTATTAATAGTGCAATGATTTCTGATGTACCTGGTTTTGCATGGACAACAGTAACGGCTTTGTCTAAAGGCGGGGTTCGGTATTTTTCGAGTGGTCCTAATTTTATGGGCGAAAATCATCCATACCTTGGAGACAGGGTAGGGCATTTTGTTAAAACCTGGGGAGATAAGCCGGTTTGGTGGGCTTCCCCTTCGGGCGAAGAGAAGGTTCTGTTCTGGACAGGTGCAAAAGGCTATTCATCGTGGCATGGAACGGCTCCCGGAGGGATATTTAAACGTGGTCCTGGTAAAATTGCGGCTTATCTGAATGAACTGGATAAGAATAATTATCCTTATGAAATGGTACAATGGCGTTATAATGTGGTTGCAGATAACGGACCAATTGATACAGCAATTTCTCGTTTTGTTGATCAATGGAATAAAAAATATTCCTCTCCTAAAATTGTATTGAATACAACGGACAAAATGTTTGAGGAGTTTGAGCAGAAGTATGGGGCTCAGCTTCAGGTGGTAAAAGGTGATATTACTCCATATTGGGAAGATGGGGCAGCTTCTACCGCCGCTGAAGAAGGAAAAAACAGAGTGAATAGTTTACGTTTGCAACAGCTGACCACACTCTATTCCATGTTAAATCCAAAGCAATACGACGATGAAAGGTTTTATGAGGCCTGGAAAAATATCATTATGTTCCATGAACATACCTGGGGCGCCCATAACAGTATTACGGAGCCAGATGTCCCTTTTGTGACTGAACAATGGCGCATTAAGAAGCAATTTATGCTCGATGCGGATGAAGAAATTCATTCGCTGGAGAGGGATTTATTACAGCCCTTTAATAATTCCAGGTCAGGAAAAATCGCTGTCTTCAATACCTTGTCATGGAAGCGAAGCGGGCCTGTTATCTTGCCGGCTGGCACTAAGGCTAACGCAGTCAGAGACGCATCTGGTAAATTACACCCGATCCAAAAATTGAGCGATGGAAGTTATGTGTTTATTGCGCAGGATGTTCCATCTTTAGGAACAGCATTGTATGAGCTCTCAGATGCACACGCGCCAGGGACAACCTCTAAGCTTCGTTTAACTGATCAAACGCTTTCCAACGGGAATGTAAGTGTGCAATGGGATAAAACAAATGGTAGCTTGCTGAAGCTAAACCTCAATGATGATTTTAATTATGCCGGTGTTTTTAACCGTCAGGGATTAAACAGTTACTGGTACGTAGCAGGCCTAAACCCTGCTGATGCGGCTACAAATGCTGATGTGCAGGTAAAAGTAGTGGAAAATGGCCCGGTACTGAAGTCTGTCAGCATGGTTGCTACGGCTCCAGGTACCAATAAGCTTGAGCGAAGAATAAATTTGTATGCAGGAAGTGACGAAATTGAAGTTGAAAATATAGTGGACAAAAAAGCAATCCGTGATAAAGAAGCTGTTCATTTCGGATTTCCTTTCCATGCGTCTTTTGATCAGACAATAGTGGATGCCGGTTATGGTGCTATGCGTTACCTGACCGATCAGTTGCCAGGCTCAAACATGGATTATATGTATGGGCGAAGATGGATGGATGTAAATTCGGCTGATAAAGGTGTGCAGTGGATGCTGCTTGAAGCGCCCCTGGTTGAGCCTGGTGCTATGATTGATGAACGGCGTACTGTTCCTCCTGGTCATAAAGAATGGAAAAAAGAAGGAGCCGCAACTTCAAAATGGTTCAGTTATGTAATGAATAACTATTGGCATACCAATTACAAAGCCGATCAGGAGGGGATAGCCCGTTTCAGATATGCATTAAGACCTCATGGTCAGTTTAGTTATTCTGAAACAGAAAAAATGGGAATGGCATTTACTCAACCCTTGTTGGCATTGCCAGTTAATGGATCTATGGTTGTTAAAGGGGGATTATTTGAACTGACCGATAATCATATCGTAGTGACCAGTGTAACGCCTCAGCAGGATGGAGGTTTTATGATTCGACTTTACAATCCTGAACCCCTACCTCAACAAACCAGAATTCGATGGAATAGTATAAAGCCATCGCAATTTATTGACAAGACCAGCGGAAAGGCATTTTTGGCCAATGATGTGATAACTATAAGTGGAATGGGTGTTATGGATCTTATTTTTAAAAAAAAAATGCTGTAAACCAATAGAATATGAAAAAAATTAGCATTCTTTTTATCATTTTGATTCAATATCTTAATGTTTCGGCGCAAGAAATAGGCCTGAAGAGTGAAGGCTTGAACTTGAGCTTGTCTGCCAGAGGGCAGCTTACGACATTGTCGAACCCTGTTTCGGGTAAAAATTATTTGGCAATGGGTGAGAAAGCTCCTTTGCTCAAAATTAGGGTAGGTGATAATTGGTATGAACCTACAGATGCGAATTTTAAGTCGGGAATTATATCTCTTATTTATCTGCCTGTAAAAATTACGGTTCAGGTAAAGGTGATTCAGAAGAAGACACATTTAACTTTTGAACTGATTAAAATTGATGCCAATGATAAAGTGAATGCTGTTATATGGGGTCCTTATCCAACGGTAATCAGTAAAACCATTGGAGAAGTAGTCGGTGTGGTTCGTGACGGTGAATACGCTATAGGTATTCAGGCCTTGAATCCAAAAACCCTTGGCGGTGTTTTGAAAAATTCTGAAGGATCTGTAGAAACGACCGGATCTCGTGGTTCTGCAGCTATAGCACAACCTTATGGAAGCAGTTTGCAGGCTTTTAGTTTGGATCGTTCGGAGGACAGAAAACTAACGGTCTGGGGGCGACCGGAAATGCCAGTAAAGGCAATTCCCAATGAAACGACAGTGGGCTCAAAAATTGCGCTCTTTGGTTCTGCAGAGCCTCAGGTTTTGTCACGTATTGGTGCAATTGAAGTGGCTGAGGGGCTTCCTCATGCACTTATAAATGGGGTTTGGTTTAAACAGTCGCCTGAAACCGGAAGGGCCTACCTGATTTCTGATTTTGATGAAAAGACGGTAGATGCGATGTTGGATTACACACAACAGGCCGGTCTGGCTTCGCTTTACCATGAAGGTCCATTCCAATCCTGGGGCCATTTTATTTTGGATCCAAAGTCTTTTCCGATGGCTTTGCCGGTATGAAAATGTGTGTGGATAAAGCGGCAAAAAAGGGCATCCGGATTGGGGTACATACCTTGAGTACCTTTATCAATACCAATGACCCTTATGTATCCCCCATTCCTGATCAGCGCCTTTCGATAACCGGTTCATCAGTTTTGACCGAAAATATAAGCGCTGCAGCAAGTGAAATACCAGTAGCTTCCGACCAATATTTCAAGGATATTAAATCCAGTACGTTGCATGCTGTAAAAATTGGAGATGAAATCATTCGTTTTAGGGCAGTTTCGGTACAAGCTCCTTACAAGTTACTGGATTGTCAACGCGGGGTATTTGGTACAAAAGTGTCTGATCATTCTAAAGGGGAAATGGCAGGAATGTTGTTTGATTATCCTTACAATACTCTTTTTCCAAATTTCGAATTGCAGCAGGAAATAGCAGGCAATCTGGGCCGTTTCTTTAACCAGACCGGTGTTTCACAGATGGATTTCGATGGGCATGAGGGCTGTTTATCGTCGGGAGAAGGGGATTACGGAATACAGATTTTTGCCGATAAAGTGATTAAAGATACGAAGCATACCCTGGTTAATGGAACCAGCCGGTCCAGTCATTATTATTGGCATCTTTGTCACTATTGGAATTGGGGAGAGCCATGGTATGGGGGATTTCGGGAGTCTCAGGGTGATTTTCGTTTAGAAAACCAACCCTTTCTGGAGCGCAATTATATGCCTAATATGTTGGGATGGTTTTTACTTTCTTCTACAACTACAGCAGAAGATATCGAATGGATGATGGCTCGTGCGGCCGGTTACAATGCTGGTTTTGCCTTGGTTGCCAGGTATAAAAATCTTCAAAAAAACCCAAATACCAGCCAGTTACTGGCTTTAGTTAAGCTTTGGCAGGAGGCCTACAGATCAAAAATTTTCTCTGCCGACCAGATTGCCCGATTGAAAAATCCGGAAAATGATTTTCATCTGGAAAGAAATCAACAGGGATGGAAATTGTATCCCTTTAAGAAATACAGATTTGATCATGAGAAAAAAGTCCTTCAACCAGGAGAACCAACTTTTTCGCAATGGGAATTTGCAAATAATGATGTTGAACAACCACTCAATTTCACGTTAACTTTTATGGGTAAAGAAGGAAGTATTAGCAATCCATGGATAGAAATTGACGGATATTTTAAACTGGAATTGCCAGGTGAATATGAAGCCGGAAATTCAGTTGTTTGTGATGGAACGCACATTAAACTATACAATAAAAAAGGTGGCTTTGTAAGGGAGATTGCCTTGAAACAAGCAATCCCAAGTCTTAAAACCGGAAAACATGTCCTGAAATTTGATTGTGAGTTTCCTGAAGAAAAGGAATTATCCAACCGGTTCATTGTTAAAATGCTTGGTAATGCGGAAACTATTTCTAAATAATAAAATTTAAACTTAAAATTCTAAAATGCGAAATTTACTGTTTTTGTTGTTTGTGTTTGCAACTTTGAGTTCGCTGGCGCAAATTCCGGTTGCAACAAAATTATCTAAACAGGGTAAAGAATATCATGTATCGGTAGGTGGGAATGATACCAATGATGGGAGCAAAGCAAAACCATTTAAGACCATTTCGGCTGCCGCTAATGTTGCGATGGCTGGTGACGTGATTACAGTTCATACAGGAGTTTATCGTGAACAAATTACGCCTCCACGTGGCGGCAATTCAGAAAATGAACGAATTGTTTACCAGACCGCAAAGGGGGAGAAGGTTGAAATTAAAGGGTCGGAAATCATAAAAGGCTGGAAAAAGACAGACAAGGATACCTGGGTCGTTAAAATACCGAATACTTTCTTCGGAAAATTTAATCCTTATAATGATTTAATCTGTGGCGATTGGTACTGGCCACCTAAGGGCAGCAAGTTTCATACCGGAGCCGTGTATCTTAATGGCGATTGGTTGATGGAAGCCTTGTCGAAGGAAGAAGTAGATCAAACAGCTGAGGAAAAGAAACCCCTCTGGTGGGCAGATGTAGATTCGGAAAACACCACCATCTGGGCCCAGTTTAAGAACGTGGATCCTAATAAAGAAACGGTTGAGATCAATGTGCGTCAAAAGGTTTTTTATCCTGAAAAGCCTTTTACCAATTTTATCACTGTTAGAGGTTTTACCATGGAACATGCAGCCACCAATTGGGCGCCGCCTACGGCAGAACAGATGGGCCTGATTGGTACGAATTGGAGCAGGGGCTGGATTATTGAAAATAATATAGTTCAATATTCAAAGTGTGTAGGTATTGCATTGGGTAAGCATGGCGACGCTTTTGATAATAAAGAAACTGAATCTGCAGAAGGTTATGTGGGAACCATTAACAGAGCTTTGAAGTTTGGGTGGAATAAAGGGACAATTGGGGAACATCTGGTGCGCAACAATACCGTAGCCTATTGTGAACAAACGGGTATTGTGGGGAGTATGGGCTGTGCATTCAGTATTGTAGAAGGGAACACCATTCATGATATTCATTTACGAAAACTATTTGATGGTGCGGAAATGGCGGGTATAAAATTTCATGGTGCGGTAGATGTACAGATCCGTAACAATCACATCTATCGTACTAATATGGGTATTTGGTTGGATTGGATGGCACAGGGCGTTCAAGTGAAAAGCAACCTAATGCACGAAAACGGGCTGGACATCTTTTTAGAAGTAGATCATGGACCTATGCTGCTGAGCAATAATATTCTATTGTCTAAAACCAGTTTGCTGATGAACTCCAGTGGCGCTGCATTTGTGCATAATATCTTTGCAGGAAAAATGGATGTTATTTCCTATGATAGTCGGTTAACGCCTTATCATAAGCCCCATTCCACCTACGTGGTTGCACTGCATGATAACCCTGCTGGCGATATTCAGTTTGTGAACAATTTATTTGTGGATGGGGGGAACGCCGGTCAATACAAAAAGAACATCCTGCCGGTAACTTTTGATGGAAACGTATATGTAAAAGGTGCAGTGAGGGCAATTTCGGGTGATAAACAAAGAAGTTTTGGCGAGATCAGTGCCGAGGCTAAAGAGAAGATGAAAAACGTAGAAGATAGGGATGCTGTGGAGAAAAATTTTATTGCAGATGGAAATTTTGATGCAGGTACGAAACTGACCACAGAGGGTCATAACGTGTTTTTGGAAATCAGATTGGATAAAAGCTGGCTAAGTCAACAAAAAAGGAAACTGGTGACCACCGCATTATTAGGTAAGGCAATTGTTCCCAATCTGTCTCTTATACACATCTGACGCTGCCGACGAACGTAAAAGGGGGGGGGGGGGGGGGGGGGGGGGGGGGGGGGGGGGGGGGGGGGGGGGGGGGGGGGGGGGGGGGGGGGGGGGGGGGGGGGGGGGGGGGGGGGGGGGGGGGGGGGGGGGGGGGGGGG
>NZ_JAELTV010000197.1 GCF_016429005.1 Pedobacter sp. ASV19 | reverse complement strand
CCCCCCCCCCCCCCCCCCCCCCCCCCCCCCCCCCCCCCCCCCCCCCCCCCCCCCCCCCCCCCCCCCCCCCCCCCCCCCCCCCCCCCCCCCCCCCCCCCCTTTTTTAATGACACGTTCGTCGGCAGCGTCAGATGTGTATAAGAGACAGCTCCCGGACTTAAAAAAGAAGATTTCAAAATTAACCTGGAACGGAAGGTACTGAACATCTCTGTAGAGCAAATTAACGAAAGCAAACAAGTGGAAAAGAATTATGCTAAACGCGAGTATAGTTATAATTCTTTTGTCCGTTCGTTTACTTTACCTGAAAGTGCCGATGAAAATGGCATTCAGGCAACCTATAATGATGGCGTTTTAGCAATCAATATTCCAAAAAGAGAAGAAGCAAAAACCGTAAGCCGTCAAATAGAAATTAAATAATTTCCCAAAAAATCAATACTAAGAGCTACCACTTAGGTAGCTCTTTTTTAAATCTGTTATTATGGAAAATTCTTGTGAAATTTCATTAAACATGAAAACCCATAAAGGTCTAAAAACCTATGCAAGCTTTTATTTAGGATCTGATGAGAAATTCGCTATTTCAAAGCACCCTACAAGTACTTCAGAAAACTCGTCTGTATTTGAATATCCTGCCTTCGCTCCCACAGATTGATGAAAAGTTCCTGAACAATATCCTGGGCAGTTTGTTCATCACCCGTCCTGCTCCATGCCCGTGCATACATTTGCTACCAGTATTTAAAGTATAAGCGGTTAAATGCCCTGCGATCATTCTGATGCTGTACAGCCTGAAACAATAACTGATCAGTGGATACCTTTATCATGATAGTACAAACATAAAGGCTTGTAAATTAACGTAATGTTAATTCTGTACGAACTGATATTTGCATATCATCCAGAGGGAAAGCAGCAGCGGGAATTAGAGTTTATGAGAACCAATCAATTTAACCCTTTTTTCCCGCGCGCTCAACTCTTCACCCACCCAGATCTGCACTCAAGAAAATTAATTTCCCTTTTATAATCAATTACTTTTAATAAATTCCAGTACAGGCTTCCCATCCGGAGCTTTAAACTCTATGCCAAGTATCTTTGCGGCAGTTGGAGCAATATCCTCCAAACCAATAGAATTCAGAACAACTCCCTTATTGATCCCCGCACCAGAGATAATAAAACCGGTTTGTATTTCAGGTATATCAGGAAAATAACCATGAGCACCACCCGTTTTCGGGGCTAATAATGCCCCTGTGTTTGCATCCTGAATATAAATTCCCTTTACAGGTGCCAAAGCAAAGCTGGCATGAGGATCTGCACCAATTTTATCCAATTCATCCCTTTCAACAATGCGAAAAAGCTTTTTATACTCTTCCGGTAAGGCATCCATTTTTTTTCGGACTTTTTCCAGCGTATTTAAATCTTTCAGATCCTTGAGGTGGAAAAAAGCCGCACCACCCGCAGCCTGAAATTTAGCTACAGGCTCCTGCGTTCCAACTTTACTGTCTATCCCAATTTCCTTCAACCAGATATTAGGTGCCAGCACACGCTCAATATCAACAAAACCATGATCGCCAGTCACAATGATCGTCGTACTATCTTTTAGATTCGCTTTGATAACCGCATCTAAAATATTGCTTACCGCATGGTCTGCAGATGCCACTGCTTTACGCACACCTTCTCCCGAACGACCTTCCTTGTGTTCAGCACCATCAACACCAACAATATGGATACTCAAAAATGAAGGCTTATACTTCCGGATCAGATAGGCTGCCATCCTGCTGTTGTTCTCATCCATGGTTAGGTATTCCAGGTTAAGATCATTGATTTCAGCCTTACCAATAGCATACTCCTCCATCTCTTCAAATAGTCCTCTTGGTGTTGCAAATTCAGAAATTGCACTTTTACGATCAGACATATTGGTCGATGACCAGATTTCGGGAAGGTTATAATCTATTTCTGCACCTACAGAGATAGGCCATGAAATAGACGCAGATTTTAAGCCCGCTTTCCTTACCGCCTGCCAAAGCGTTTGCGACTTGATCTTTTTACTATCAGTTGTCCATTCATACACATGCTGCGCATTAGGCATCGTATTATACGTAATACCATGTCTGGCAGGAAAAGCACCAGTAATTAAGGTGGTGTGAGAAGGATAGGTTACACTCGGAAAAATACAACGCACACCTTTGGCATAAGATCCCTCCTTCATCAAGCTTTGCAGATTAGGTGCCGGCCAGCTTTTGTCCAAATAGAAATCTGGCCTAAAGCCATCAATACTGATTAAGATCACATGTTTAGACCCTTGAGCAGATACACTTATTGTGCAGCAAAGGCAGCACCATAAAATCAGATTTTTTATAGAGAATATTGTCTTCATAATGATAAATACTAATTGATAAATGGAAAAATTTCTTTTGCTTTTTTATTGGTTACCAATACTTTGTTCATATCGTATTTCATGGTCACCACACCCAATGCCGTATTATTGGTAAAATCATCCATGTCCCGGTTAAGCGGTATAAATGACGGAATCTGTGCAATGGTATGTTCTGGCTTAACATTGCTGTTGTTCAATTGCTCAGTTTGCGAAACCGGGAATTTTATCCCGAGATCTGTCATTCTTCTTCCTTCAGCAAAGAAAATTTCCTGACGCATTCTGTAAACCAGATAAAGCAGACCATCCTGGGTAACAGCCTCATCCAAATCCGCAGCAGTCACCTTAGTACCCGATACTGTATAAACAGAGATGTTCCCCGCCTGACGATCCAAAACGTAACCCGATCTTTCCTGAGCGCTCGCGTCAAATTTCACTTTAACTGCTTTTAAAGGATAATCGGTTCTGTTCCCTCCATTTCGGGTTTCCTTTTTATCGTCAACAGAAGCCACCGGCCGGTTAGCAATTACATCAGAGAGCAGGCTTTTCAATGTTGTTCTTCCTGCCGCCAAATCATTTGCAGAGATCTGTACTTCTGCCAGGATCAGATAGGCTTCTTCAGATTTAACAATGCTGATTGGCTTTTGCTCCAAAGCAATTGTAGTAATGTGATAGTATTTCGGATCCAGGAAATCAAGCCTTGGCAAAGGTGCAAATTCATTGGTGGAAGAAGAATAGGTATAGGTCTGGAAATCATTAGACGCACCGTTCTGACCATCAAACTTAATCTGTTTCAACAATAATTTATTCGCCATCGTCGCAACAGCAAACTCCTTTGCCTGATCAGGCATTCCCAAATCATAATAAACCCTGGCCTTTAACAAGGTATAGGCCAGTTTCTCTGCAGGGTCTGTTTGTAATGGAATGGCCTCTTCCAATGCCGCCAAGGCAACTTTATAATGTTCGGCCGGAGACAGCACAGCACCCTTACTGCTTCCAGGAAGCGCCACAAATAATTCGCCGCTCCATACATGTGCATAAGCATTAAAAAACAACATTTCTGCCTTTTCAGACGGAAGTGTTGTGGCATCAGCCTTTATAACCGTATTTAAACCATATTCAGAAAGCTCCCTTAATCTGTGAACCGCTGCCTGTATATTATTAACATCAAGATCAAAATTCTGGATTTGGGGAATATCAAAAACCTTACTGCTTAACGTACGATTGTTAAAGTAATCGTCTGAGACCAATTCCGTATTTACAACCACCTGGTTTAAAGTTAAAGCCATTTGCCTTCTCAAGCCGAGTATCCAGGATTTTGTGGCATTCGGTGTATTCAGGTAAACGCCATTGGTTACATTCGGGTTGTCTACTTTGGTCAGTTCACACCCGGTTAGCGCACTTGCAGAAATTGCCAGCAGCGCGAAAAATATCTTTTTATATGTTTTCATGATCATCAACTATTAAAAATTTAACCTCACTGATCCAAGGAATTGTCTTGGTGATGTATAAGTGGAATAAGAAATTCCGCCCGTTGTAGCCCCATTTTGCCCCTGCGAGCTGCCACTAATGGTTCCTTCCGGATCAAAACTAGAAGCAGAAAAATTAAATGGATTAACTGCAGAAAAACCAAGGTTTATATTTTTGATCACCCTTTTCCAGGCTACCGGTCTGAAACTATAATTGACCCCAATGGTTCTCACCTTGATAAAATCCGTTTTCTCTACAAACATATTGGTGAAATCCAGCCATCTGGTCCGTTTACTTTTATCAATCTCAGCTTGCGGAATTCCTTCTGTAGAAGCCCCATAGTTGAACCGGAACTGACGGTCAAATGATGCTGCATAGGCCCCTTTCTGATAATCTGCATTTGCAAAAACACTAAAGCCTTTATACTGAAAATTAAGCCCCATGCTTCCAAATAAATCCGGAATAGTTGTACCCAGGTAAGCTTGCGGAGTTGTACTTTCCAATAAACCATTTGCATCGAACACCCCATAATTACCCCTGATAAAGCCAATTGGATAACCTTCCTGTACCACTGTCTGAACCGTTCTGGCACTAAAGCCATTAATATTAAAAGGCGCCGTCCCGCCAGAACTCAATACCTTATTGTAAAGTGTATTTACGGAAAGGTTAAACCGTAAGCTATAATTCGTTGTTTTAACAGGTGTTAATACCGTATTAAACTCCAGACCGCGGTTGAGTATCCTGCCCACATTTTCCAGTTGTGTAGATTGCCCCGTAGATGGCGCATAAGGTACCACAAACAAGGCATCTTTAGTAATAGAATGATAAAAACCTCCGGAAAGAATAATCCGGTCATTTAAAAAACCAAGGTCCATTCCTGCTTCAATTGTCTCGGTTTTTTCTGGCTTAAGATTGCTGTTACCTGGTTGTCCAAAAGAAGCTGCCTGTTCACCATTATAACCTATAATGGCAATCGTTTTGTCGTTTGCAAATGGGGTAGGAAAATTACCCGCCAAACCGTAGCTGCCCCTGATTTTTGCAGAAGAAATCACCGAGCTTAGCCCTTTAAAATACTCCTCAGCACTTGGAATATAAGACAGCCCTACCTTTGGATAATACTGGATACCGATATTTTTACCAAAAGCAGAGTTGCCATCGCCCCGCAATCCAAGATCCAGGAACAAGCGGTTTTTATAACCGGCATTTTCCTGGATATAAACACCATAATTCACCACTTTTGAATAATATTCGTTACTGGTCCGGGTAGCCGCGACACTAATGGTTTGAGCACCGTCCCTGATGTTGTCTCCACGGTATTCAATCTGATGATCCTCATTTCTAAAAAGCTGTCCACCAACAGTGGTAATAAAGGAAAAATCTTTTACTTTTAATTCATATTGGCCATTCAGTTCAAAGGTTAAACCTAAATAGTTCCTGTCGAAATTGTCAATACTCCCCTGATTGGTTACATTGGTATTGGTGGTACGGGAAAGGTACTCGTTAGTGGTAATCACCTGCTGACGTTGTGTTCTATAATCAATACCACCAGTTGCTTTAACCACCAAATTCTTTAAGGGCTGGTATTTAAACACCTGTGAGGTTTGAAAACGGTTCACATTGATTCCATTGTTTTGCAATCTTTCCGCATCGTCAACATAACTCTTCATCGCCGCATACTCTGCATCAGTAAGGTTATCAAGGTCATTTTTGAATTTTGGACCTGTAATGGCCGAAGCACCACTCTCTGCAAACCACAAACCAGTGTAGCCCCCCTGATTTCCATTCCGGCTGCGCTTGTATTTATTATTGATATAGCTGAAGGAACTTTCATAGGTAACCTGGCTACCCAAAGAAGCTCTCAGACCAGTACGAAGATCTATTCTTTTATTACTGTTCTGATCAAAGATCTGTACCCCGCTGCTATTGGTATAACCACCAGAAAAACTATAACCAAAATTCCCCTGCCCTCCGTTTAAAGAAAGGTGGTGCTTTTGATAGAGTCCATCTGTAAATAACAAATCCTTCGTTTTCTTGAAATGAAGAAAGTCTGTTGTAGGTGTTTCCACACCAACCTGAGTTTCTAAGGTAATATCCGTCCTTTCAGAGCCTCCTTTTTTAGTAATGATCTGAATTACTCCATTAGCCGCATCAGATCCATATAAAGTAGAAGCAGCACCTCCATTAATAAACTCAATTTTTTCAATATTGTCCATTGGAATATCAGAAATAGAACTGATGGCCGCACCTTGTGTACTGCCCCCACTCAATGCCGCGTTGGTGTTCAGGTTATCCATTCGTACACCATCCACATAAATAATGGGCGTAGAACTGATGAAAGCCGAATTTACACCTCTGGCTCTGATGATAGAAGTTGCCCCGGCCTGTCCACCGGTTAAGCGGATCTGGGCATTAGGCAATTTGGCTTGCAACAGTTGATCGATCCTTGTAGCAGGGATGTCCTGAAGCTCCTTCTCTCCTATAGAAACAACATTCGAAGATAAACGTCTTTTACTGATATCAATTCCCTGACCGGTGATCACCACCTCATCAAGGCCCAGCAGATCCTGTTCTAACTGTACATTCAAAGTAGAATTTCCAGTTGCCCTGTCCAAATTAAATTCCTGTAATTTGTACCCTATATAGTTGACAACAATAGTAAAGTTCTCTTTATCCATAGGGACTGCGAGATTATATCTACCATTGATATCGGTTTGTGTAGCCGCAGAGGTACCCCTGACTTTTACACTAACACCAGGTAAAGTTTCTCCTGTACGCTTATCTTTTACAACACCAGTAATCTGCATTGGTGCAACCAGCTTTTTGGTATTGATCAGAATATACTTATCAGAAACTTGCCGTATCTCTATATTGGCTTGAGGCATGAGTTGTCTAAGAATTTCCTCAACAGATTTTTGTTTCACACTGAAGCTAAATTTCGATGCATTTTGTGATTCAGTGTTCTTGTATCCGATGATAAAACGGCTTTGTTTTTCAATCAAATCCAGGACTTCTCTAAGCGGTAACCCACTTACAGACAGATCCATCTTGACTTCTTTCATAGACTGACCCGAGGTTGGTCCTGCGTAGATCAGTATATTAGAAAGGAAGAGCAGGGCTATTGTTAACTTCATTTTCAGGCTAAAAAGTGACCATAACGGGTATTTGCAACCCGAGTAAAATTTATGCATATTTGACTTGTTTTTAATGTTTTAAGAAATTCATTGGAAATACGGAACGCTGCTTCAGCGCTCCGTTCAGGCCGGAAGTGTTAGCGCATTTCCGGCTCTTTTTTGCTCGCTTTTACGTACCCATTTTGCTGATATTAATCTGGTGATCTTGATAAGAAAATTTTCTTTTGGTGAGCAGCGTTAAAACCAGGAGTACACTTTTCAAGGATTCATTATCGAAACGGATGGTATACTTATCTGTTGAATGAAGCTTACTAAAGTCATTCACTTCCAGATTATAAAATTGTTTTAATTGCACAGCAATATCACTGATCGAGGCATTGTCAATATAGAGTTTCCGTTCTTTCCAGGAGATGATCGGCCCGGTTTCCTCTATTTTAAATTCTGTCTTTCTGCTTCTTTTATCATAACTGATGGTGTGGCTAAAGACCATATCCTTGGCCAGCAATTTATCAGCCCCGCCACTGGATTCAAAAACCATTACTTTTCCAGAAAGCACAGATACTTTAATTCTTTCCATCTCCGGATAGGCACTGATGTTAAACGAGGTTCCAACTACCCTGGTTTTTAATGCACCAGACTGTATGATAAAAGGCCTGCTTTTATCTTTTGCAATTTTAAAAAGTGCCTCCCCTATTAAAATCACTTTTCTGTTCTGCTGCCCAAAGTCCTGGGAAACGCGGAGATCACTTTGTGAATTCAATAAGATTTCTGATCCGTCGGCAAGTATAATTTTCTTCTGTTCTCCCCGTGCAGAGCTGACCAATAGTTCTCTACCTGTTCTTTTTGTTGGCTTGTTGGCATAATACAACCAGCCCGAAGCCAGAGAAATGATCAGAAAACATGCTGCCGCGGCGTATTTAACATATACACTACTTCTGTAAACTGTCTTTTTACTCGTTTGTTGCCCAAGGCTGTTGTACCAATGGTCTACTGCTTGCCGCTCAAATACGCTTACATCATCTTGCGTATATCTTTTAAGGATAGCCTTTATTTCCTGTTGTTTTTTACTTTCTAACATCTCTAAACTAACCATCACATAAAGTGGCTGGTAGTACTTTAAGGAAATGTTATGAAAACATCAATTAATGCTCGTGCAAAAAAGTAGCAATGGCTATAATCAAACATATAGGAATGTCCGAATTATATTTCCCAAGTCTGAACTTGAGTTTATGAAGTACTGTAGAAATATTATTTTTAACCGTTTGTTCAGAAACAGAAAGATTGGCTGCAATTTCTTTGATACTCAAGTTTTGCTCCCGGCTTAACCGGTAAGGCACTTGTAAGCGGTCAGGCAACTCATTGAGCTCCGCATCGAGCAGGGCACTGAGTTCTTTGACCATTATGCTTTCATCTGTTTGAATCGCTGCAGGATAAGACAGCATGTGAGTAAGAACCTCCTCTCCAGTTATCGTGATTCCAGGGCGGCTAAAGTAGTTGATCACAGCATATTTTGCTGCTTTATACAAATACGAAGATAATTTCCCCTTTTCATCGCAAACCACGGTTAGCCGGTTTCTCCATAAGCCCATATATATATCCTGAATCATATCTTGCGCCTCATCCCGGTCCTTAATCTTAATACATACATGCTGATATAAATCTTGCCAATACCTATTTACAAGTTCGGTAAAAGCCAGATGGTTATCTTTTTTAGTAAACTCCAGTAGATCGTGATCTGACATTTTTTTCATAGCCCGCTGCAAAATTAGGGCTGCACTGTAAACTCCATATTAATTATGGAACTATTTTAAATTCAAATTCACAATAGTAAGTGCGCCAATAATGGTTCTATAGTCTAGTGCCCGTTTTACCCCCCCCCTTTTTAAGCCAGATCTTCACAAAAACTTCCTGTATAATCTCTTCAGAAAGTTCCCTGAATTTGAGGTAGCGGATGGCGTAGGTATTTTGCTACTAACCTACGGTACTCAAGAGGTGAAAACCGGGTATAAACAGACTTCACCCCTGTTTAGACGCATTATTATTTTTTTGATTTCTTTTCAAGATAAAAGAATCAATGAAACCCCTAAAGATATGCTGCGATCACATTACTATTCGTAAAATTCTATAACCAGCATATCCCAGTATTTTAAAACAGGCAATACAAACTGAAGTTGGTCTTTCTCTTGCTTAAATTTTAAGACCGTAGGTAAGCAGTAACTTACATCTGGAGAAGCAAACCAGACCTTTTTTACTTTTTTTTCAGCTTGCAGCTTAATCGATATATTTCTCAATTTCTTTGCCTCAACCTGAATCCCTTTCGGATCACGCCAGCTCATAGTCTGTCTCTTATACACATCTGACGCTGCCGACGAACGTAAAAAAGGGGGGGGGGGGGGGGGGGGGGGGGGGGGGGGGGGGGGGGGGGGGGGG
>NZ_JAELTV010000196.1 GCF_016429005.1 Pedobacter sp. ASV19 | reverse complement strand
ACATTTGGCGCATTTAAATTGGTATAGATATATAGTTTTGTCCCTATATTATCAATTATGCTATGGTTCTGATCAAAATTATCCACAACAGAAACGATCGGAGAATTAGGAACAGAAAGATCTCTGATATACAATTCATTTCCAGAAGTTGAATTGGCTGCAGAAATGATCAGGTAACGCTCGTCCTCCGTCAATCCAGCTCCAATATAACGTCTTGGCGTTTTATCACCTCCAAAAACCAGCTGATCTTGTTTTTGTGCTGTACCCAATTGATGAAAATACAATTTATGATATTGAGTCAGGCCAGACAGCTGACTACCTTCTGCTGGCTTATCGTAACTGCTATAGTAAAAGCCACCATTTCCTTGCCATGCAATGCCTGAAAACTTGACATCAACCAATGTATCGCCAACAATACTTTTATCAGATGCCTTCATAACCACCACTTTCGTCCAGTCAGATCCACCTTCAGACAATTGGTAAGCCAATAAACTACCATCTTTAGAAAAGCTAATTCCTGCCAAGGAAGTAGTTGCATCTTTAGAAAAAGTATTTGGATCTAAAAAGATTTCTGCCTCTTCTCCCTCTTTTTGTCTGTAAAGTACACTCTGATTCTGCAAACCGCTGTTCTTGTAAAAATAAGTATAAGCACCCTCCTTAAATGGCTGGGAATATTTCTCATAATTCATGAGTCTGGTCAATCGTTGCTTAATGTCATTTTTAAAAGGAATCTGCGCCAGGTAATTCCTTGTCACCTCATTTTGCGCAGTTACCCAAGCCTTGGTATCTGCCGACCTGTCATCTTCCAACCAGCGGTAGGGATCATCTACAACAGTTCCGAAATAAGTGTCTTTTACATTATCTATCTTTGTTTCCGGGTATTTCATAAGGTTTTTTGAAGGCTTTTGCTGTGCCGTGGCAAAAATAGGAAATAGTACACTAAGAAGAAGGACAGAATTTTGGAGTCGTTTCATAATAAGTCAGTATTGAGTTATCCTAAGTTAAATAAAAAAGGCAACCTTTTTTCCGGTTGCCTTTCTAATATTTGAACAGATAGTTTATTTCCCGTCTTCGTGAACATCCTGAAAATTAATCTTCTCCTTTCCTTCTTCAACCCCACAGAAGCGAACTTCTTTTTTTGGTTTAAGCACCAGATACAAACCCAGACCTATAAAAACAAAAGCTGTTGAATAAGAAGTCAAACTCACCATTATGATACTTTGTAACGTATAGATACCACCTATAATCACCAGGACCACCCAAGCACCAGATCTGAAATTTTTCTTATACCCGATCAGTAAACCTATTGCCAACAGAATTGTATGCCAGCTCAACACCCAAAAAGGAATAGATATACCCACATTTCTGATCATATAGATTACGCCAATAACCAGCATGAATATCCCCAGGCCGAAATGACGATTTGTTTTGTTGTTGTTTAGAGTTTCCATGATCTTTTTTTCTTCAAAACTATCAGAAAAATCAAGGCTCATAAAGGTTTAACCAGTATATATAGGGTAACAGTCGGTCAACGTCCCAAAACAAGCGGTAAACAATTACCTCTTTATTCCAGAGACTTTAGGTAATTCCTCATCAGCGGAACATCTGCCTCCGCCCAATCCAGATCAGGTAGTTCTCCCGGCATTAACCAACTGTAATTCTGATGCACGCTCATTTGAATTTCACCTCCGATAATTGAGCAAACAAAAGGAATTAAATGGATGGAAAAACCTGGGTAAGGATGCCTATGACTTTCCATCCTTTTATGAATACAGATATCCAGATTTAATTCTTCTTTAATTTCTCTCACTAAACAATCCTCCTCCTGTTCTCCTGCTTCAATCTTTCCACCCGGAAACTCAATCTTATAAGGTAACAATTGATCTGCACCACGCTGAGCAACTAAAACACAACCATCTTCTCTAACAATGATAGCACAACATACATTAATCATACGGCAAGATAATGAACTCTCCTGTTTCCTTTAAGAAATTATTTGAATAAGGCCACGTTTATAAGCACTATAGGCAATAATCTGCTGTATCCTTTCATATCTAGGCATCGTCACCTGCCCTTCCCAAGGGATATAACATTGAACCTCCTCTCTCAGCAATGCTTCCGGTAAATCGTTTACATAGTGAAGCAACTCTTCCGCCCGGGATACTAAGTTCGTTGAGATCGTTTCTGTATCTGAAAGTTCCATTACTGCACCATCCGCAGAAACAATTTGTCGTATTCCCCTTTGGATGTCACTAAAATTGGAATCAAGCTTCTCCTTCCATAATTCAGCAGAAGTCTGATCTAAAGATTGAACAAATTCCTGATTGGCCTTAACATTGAAAGCACAAAGATCTTTGATTTGTATTTGCAGGTTCATAACAATAGCATTATTTAAAAACAAAATAAAACGGCCGAACTGACAACCCTATGGCAGTGCATTTTCAAAATGAAATAATTTGTTTTTATGTAGCAGACTACATATTATTGCGGATAAATTATCTAGACCATGTCATTACAAATCCAATCCCTTCACAAAGACCATAATGCAGAGCTTGCAAAGATCATCAGAACCTCACTTGAAGAATTCAATGTTCCAAAAATAGGCACAGTATACTCGGATCCTACTACAGATGATTTATATACTCTTTTCCGGCAAAGCGGCTCTGCGTATTTTATTGCCGAAGAAGATGGTGTTCTGCTGGGTGGATGCGGTATTTATCCTACAGAGGGCTTACCCAAAGGATGCGCAGAACTGGTTAAACTATATCTATCTTCAGCATCCAGGGGCAAAGGCATAGGAAAACTTCTTCTGGAAGAATGCTTTAAATCCGCAAAAAAAATGGGCTACCATCAATTGTACCTTGAGTCTTTCCCCCAGCTGGAAAAAGCCGTAAGCATGTATATTAAAGCGGGCTTTACTCACCTGGACCATGCCCTTGGAAATTCAGGGCATCATGCCTGCACCATCTGGATGATCAAAGATCTGGATTCCACTTTTCTATATTAAAGTGATTCTGTATTTTAGGAGCTTAATTAACTTAAATGAAAGACATATTCAGAAGATCAACTTATGCCTGTATGGTATTTGTACTGGCAGCAAGCAGCGTTATGGCGCAAACCGAGTCTCCGGCTCCGACTAAAGCCGAGTCAGTTTACCGTGCTTCTGCAACCAAGATCAATGCATTGGTGCATACCAAGCTGGATGTTAGATTTGATTATTCCAAACGCTATTTATTCGGCAAAGAATGGCTAACCTTAAAACCTTATGCTTATTCTACAGATTCGTTGACACTGGATGCCAAAGGTATGGATATTAAAACCATTGCTTTGGTTAACGGCAAAGATCTGCAAAAACTAAAATATACCTATGATAATGAACAGCTGAAGATTCAGCTTGGAAAAGCTTATCCGGCCGGCCAGAACTACACCATATTCATAGAATATACCGCTAAGCCCGACGAACTTAAAGCCAAAGGCAGCGCAGCCATTACCGACGCGAAAGGACTGTATTTCATCAATCCTGACAGCACCGTAAAAGGCAAACCGGTACAAATCTGGACTCAGGGAGAAACGGAATCGTCATCAGCATGGTTTCCGACCATCGACAAACCGAATCAAAAAACTACCGCAGAAATCAGTATGACTGTTCCTGCCAAATATGTAACCCTTTCTAACGGAAAATTGACAACGCAAATCAAAAACACTAATGGTACACGGACAGATACCTGGAAAATGGACCTTCCACACTCCCCTTACCTGTTTATGATGGCTGTAGGAGATTTCAAAATCTACAAAGACAGATGGAAGGATAAAGAGGTCAACTATTACCTGGAGCCCTCCTATGCCCCTTTTGCCAAACAGATCTTTGGTTTGACACCACAAATGATAGATTTTTATTCCAATACCTTAGGAATTGATTTCCCATGGAACAAATACAGTCAGATCGTCGTACGTGATTATGTAAGTGGCGCCATGGAAAACACGTCAGCCACACTTCACGGAGAATACGTTCAGCGTACACAGCGTGAAATCCTGGACGACTATTACGGACAAGCAGAAAGCACCATTGCACACGAATTGTTTCACCAGTGGTTTGGTGATTATGTTACCGCAGAAAGCTGGAGTAATCTGACTGTTAATGAATCTTTTGCTAATTACAGCGAGGTCCTGTGGGCAGAACATAAGTATGGTAAAGACGAAGGAGACGCGCACAACTATAAAGACATGGCCAATTATCTGGGCTCTAAGAATGATGCGCTTAAGAACCTGGTTCGTTTCCACTATGCGGATAAAGAAGAAGTTTTTGATCTGGTTTCCTATCAAAAAGGTGGCCGCATCCTTAACATGATGCGTAATTATCTTGGTGACAAGGTATTTTTCAAAGGTTTAAATATCTATTTAAAACAAAATGCTTTTAAAAATGGCGAAGCACACCAGCTCCGTTTGGCTATGGAAGAGGCTAGCGGACAGGACATGAACTGGTTCTTCAACCAGTGGTATTTTAGTCCTGGCCACCCCCTGTTAACCATAGACTATGCATGGGATGAAGCTTCCAAAACAGAAAAAGTGACCCTGAAACAAACACAAGGCGGCATACCTTTCAATCTGCCTATGGCGGTTGAGGTCTATTCCGGAGGAGCAAAAAAGCGTTTTCAGATTACGATGAAAGACGCCGAGCAAACCTTCACCTTTCCGGCAACTGCTAAACCTGACCTGGTCAATGTAGATGCAGACAAAGTTATACTCGCTGTAAAAACAGATCATAAATCTCTGAGTGAATACGCATTTCAATACGCAAATGCGCCACTATATGCAGACAGATTAGAAGCCATTATTGCTGCGGATAAAAACAAAAAAGATTCAAATGCAGCTCAAATTCTACTCGCGGCTTTAAATGACAAGTATTATGGTCTTCGTCTGGAGGCTTTGGAAGCTACCGACCTAAGTGACCCGGAAACCGCTAAAGCGGCATTACCCCTGATCCAGAAACTGGCGGCTTCAGATCCCAACACGCTGGTACAAGCAGCAGCCATAACCGCCATCGGAACCAGTGCCAACCCAGCAGATCTTCCGTTATTTAAAAAAGGACTGCAAAGTCAATCTTATGCCATTCAGGGCGCATCTCTTATGGCTTTGTCCCTGCAAAAATCCGACGAAGCCCTTGCAGCAGCAAAGAATCTGGAGAAAGACAATAAAAAAGCATTGACTGAAGCTATCGTTAATGTCTATTCAAAATATGGTTCGGAGAAAGAATTACCCTTCATTACTGAAAAATTCACAGCGCTTGGCCCGCAGGAACAAGTACAACTGATCCCGGGCTATATGAATATGCTGGGCAAGGTAAATGACATTAATGAACTTAAAAAAGGAGTCGACGCCGTAAAAAGCATAGGAATAAAATATAAATCTTATGGAGCAAACACTTTTGTGAGTAACTTCTTAAATCAGCTTAAACAGAAAAAACAAGACCAGGCAAGTTTATCCTATATAGATGCCGCATTGACGGAACTTAAATAAACTGCACGCTCATAAATTTTTAATTAGACAAGGAAACAAGGAGGGGGTAAATCACTCTTCCTTGTTTTCATACGTATATAATTTGATTTTTAAAGCTTATGAAGCTATCATGTGCTACTAACAATTTATTCATTTCGGTTTGTGTAGTGCTGCACATGATGGTTTTATTATCTTTACGCTTACCCTTTTTAATATGACGCATAAAACAACCTTCCTTTTAGCCTTGTTGCTTACCGTTACGCTCTCTTGTAAAACCAAGAAAAAACTGGTTCAAACACCTGCACAGCAAGTAGAAAATACTGTGAAAGATCCTGAGCTTGATAAAATCAAAAAAGATTTACCACAAGATCAGGTAGAACGCACAAATGCCGGTATTAAATTCACCTTCAGTTCTGAAATTCTATTTCCAACCAATTCCTCCTACCTCAGTGAAGATTCAAAGAAAAGGCTTGCTGACGTTACAAAAGTGATCCAGGAAAAAGATAAAAGCAGGAAGATCCTTATTGAAGGACATTCCGATAAAACAGGCACTGCTGTATACAATCAGTGGCTTTCAGAAAAACGTGCTGTTTCTGTAAAAACATACCTGGTTGGTCTTGGAATCAATGCCGAACGGATTAAAACAGCAGGCCTTGGAGACACACAACCCATTGCAGACAACAAGACAAAAGAAGGCCGTTTAAAAAACCGAAGAGTAGAGATTACCTTGCTTAAAGGAATTTAATCTTCTTTAGGTTTTATAAACTCATCGGTAAAATGCGCTTTGCGCTTGGGCTGATTAAACTTTTCCGTATTGTAAATTTGTGAATTTCCCCTTGGAATAGACAAAGATTCCCATGCATTGGTGCAAAGCATTTTCGCTAAGAAAACAATCTGGCCAATATGATATGGATAATGTGCCAGCTGCCTGTTAATAGCTTCTGTTACAGTATGCCCCATATTTCTGATATAGACAATTTTCTCCAGATCATCCGCTTTCAAAGGGCGAATTGCATTAAACAAACAATTCCACCCTTTTTCCCACTGCTCCAGAAGCTCCGCTTTATCAAAAGCCGGAGCTTCAAATTCTTCATCCCTGTTTCGCCAGGGCTTTTCACCATCAGATATCAGGAAATCAGTCCAACGGGAAAGCATATTCCCACTCAGGTGTTTTATAATCAAAGCTATGCTATTGCTGTCTTCATTAAACTGCCAGAATAGTTTATCCTCTGACACCTGCGCAATAGCCTTATCTCCCATCAATTTGTAATATTCAAATTGTTTGATTGCACTATCTAAATAATCTGTCGCCATAGTTTTAATATTTAAGAATAAAGTTCTTTTTGCAAATAAAAAAAGTACTCCACTGCTTTAACCAATCTGCTGCCATACCAGGAAAACATTTCTCCATCCACCAGCATCACTCTCGCCCCAGGCACCATCTCCCTCACCTGTTCCAGATGCCTCTCTTTAAAAGGATAGGGCTCAGAAGAAAGAAAAACAAGATCAGGTTCCAGCTCGGCCAGCTCACTTAGCTTGAGTTCCGGGTAACGGGATGTCTTCACCACATTCTGCAATCCATTCCTCATTAAAACATCATTGATAAAGGTATCTTGACCAGCAAACATATAAGGATCTTTCCAAATCAGGTAGCCCACTTTTTTATGAAGATTATTTTGCAATGCAAGGACTTGTAAATCTGTAAAACCAACCTGGATCAAATGGTTCAAATATGCAGCTTCCGGCTCCCTGTTCACCAGCTCACCAATCTGCAAAATGGCATTCTTTGCACCCTCCAAATCAGCAATATCACTCATCCATACCGGAAATTCCTCCATCAGCAATTCCATCTGACTTTGTTCATTCTCCTCTTTATTACCAATAATAAGATCAGGTTTCAAGCTTCGGATCAGCTCGATATTCAGTTTTTTAGTCCCTCCAATTTTCACTTTTTCTTTAAAGCAACTTTCTGGATGAACACAAAATTTAGTGATACCAATCACCTCATTACTCAGCCCAAGGTCAAACAGCAACTCTGTTTGAGAAGGCACAATAGAAACAATCCTCTTTGGAGGATACTCTATAACGATTTCCCTCCCCAACTGATCGGTAAAAGTTCTTTGCATACACAAAGATAACTAACCATCATTTAGCATTACAAAACTATTACTCATATTTCAATGCATCTACCGGATTAGTTCCCGCAGCTTTATACGTTTGCCAGCTTACGGTTAAAGCAGCAATAAAAACGGTAATCAATGCGGTTAGGATAAAGATCCACCAGCTCAAAGGGGTTCGGACATCAAAATTCTGTAACCATTTTGCCATAATCATATAGGCCAATGGCAAGGAGATAAGGATAGAGATCAGCACCAATTTCACAAATTCTGAAGATAGCATCATCATCAGTTCCTGCACAGACGCCCCCAGTACCTTCCGTACCCCAATTTCTTTGGTACGTTGCGCTGCGCTATAGGCCGAAAGTCCAAATAATCCCATGCAAGAAATAAATATGGACAGAAAACCAAACAAGTTGGATAAACTGCTCAAGATCGCCTCTTCCTTCAGTTTTGCTGCATTCAGGTTGTCGATGAACCTAATCTCTACCGGAAAGTCTGGATTAAGTTCCTTTAGAACTGCACTA
This sequence comes from Pedobacter sp. ASV19, assembly GCF_016429005.1. Taxonomy (GTDB): domain Bacteria; phylum Bacteroidota; class Bacteroidia; order Sphingobacteriales; family Sphingobacteriaceae; genus Pedobacter. The sequence goes on along the minus strand of NZ_JAELTV010000196.1, from coordinate 1,314 downwards.
ATGATTCCTACACTTTCGGTCAGGCTCTTTTCAGGATTTAAATGCATAGTGATGGCATCACTAATCCCCGTGGCATAAGCAATGACCATAGGTGCGCCAAATTTATTGCGGTCTCCCCATACAAAATCTTCAAATACACCAACCACGGTCCTTTTTTGTCCCTGGTAAAGTATTCTCGCCCCGAGCGGCTCTTTAAGGTTCATGACCTGAACTGCCTTTTTACTCAACAACAAGCCCAGGGTGTCTGAAGCCATTTTGCTACTAAAATCCCGGCCAGATAACAGTCTGATGCCCATGGTCTTTGTAAAATCTGTTGTCGTGTAGATTTGGTCAAAATCAATGAGTTTATCTCCCGCAGACATCCCTTCCCATTCCAGACCGCGAATACTACTTTCCCTTTCTGTAATTCCATCTGAAGATTGTGTAACCGCTGTTACAGCCCCGCTTGCCAATAACCTGTTTTTTAACAAATCATACCGTTCATATAAAAGCCCCTCATGAGGAACCTCGATCAAGCCATTTGACTGGTAACCTAATGGCCTGTTTTTTAAGAATTGAATCTGCTTATAAATAGTTAGGGTTACTGCAATAAGTATAACGGCAAAACTAAACTGCAACACCACCAGAATTTGCCTCAAATTCAAAGCATAAATCCCTTGCGGCTGCACCTGTTTCTTTAAGGCTTGGACAGGATTAAAGTTTGCCAGGTAAAAGGCAGGATAAAAGCCCGCCAGAAAAGCGGTTAACAACAACACGCCAGTCAAAATGAGCCAGCTTACAGGATCCAGATAGTTTATCCGGATATTAATGTCGAGTAAATGGTTAAACCAGGGTAAAAAGAGCTCCGCCAGTATGATACTGATCACAACACTGATTACAGTTAAAATGAATGATTCTAAAAGAAACTGAAGAACAAGCGAACGCTTTGATGCACCAACACTTTTCCTAATTCCAACTTCTTTTGCTCTCCTTTGCGCATGTGCTGTACTTAAATTAATGAAATTGATACAGGCCAGAAGTAGAATTCCGAGTGCGAGTGCCACAAAAATCCTCAGCTGTTGTATTTTCCCTCCACTGCTTTCTCCATTTACAAAATCGCCATATAAATGCAGTTTAGTAAGCGGGTATATAAAGACATCCTCCTTAGCTACAGGAAAATGCTTTTCAACAGTATGTTTAATTTTCAGATTCAATTGCTCTGCTACAGCACCAGGGTTTAGCTTGAGAAGTGTATTGACTGTCTCTTATACACATCTAAAATGGGGGGGGGGGGGGGGGGGGGGGGGGGGGGGGGGGGGGGGGGGGGGGGGGGGG
>NZ_JAELTV010000195.1 GCF_016429005.1 Pedobacter sp. ASV19 | reverse complement strand
CCCCCCCCCCCCCCCCCCCCCCCCCCCCCCCCCCCCCCCCCCCCCCCCCCCCCTTTTAGATGTGTATAAGAGACAGTACCATGATATTACCGCTACAAAAGTATAATTATATTACTGATAATCGTTTCAATCTGTCTTCAAGACCGGTGATGGTTTCGCAATAGATAAATTGGTGCTTTGTGGTATTACAGCTTGCCCTCCCCACAGGGAAATTGAAAAAACAGCTTTAGGGGCTACCTTATCTGTTGATTGGGTACATTTCGAAAAAACCACTGAAGCAGTGATGAGCTTGAGGAGTAGTGGTTATACCATCATAGCCATAGAACAAGCTAAAAACAGTACGATGCTCAATACATTTACACCAGATCCAGAGAAAAAGTACGCACTTATTTTTGGCAACGAAGTGGATGGAGTAAGTGATGAAGTCATGTCCATGATAGATGAGTGTATAGAAATTCCTCAATTTGGCACAAAACATTCTTTCAATATTGTAATATCAGCTGGAATAGTTCTTTGGGACTTTTTTGCCAAACTTAGATTATAAATCAAGGCCTATGGATCATGCATTATTAAAAAAATTACTGGTAAAACCGGGCTACAGGCTATTGCTGTGTGACCCGCCAGAAGATATACAATCAATAACGGGCGATGTTCCTGAAACAATAGAACTTTGTTACAAAGACGATCGTCCCTATGATGTAGCATTGGTCTTTGTCCGATATGAAGAAGAATTGACAGCACAACTGCGAATCCTTTCAGCCACATTGAAATCCAATACCGTGCTTTGGATAGCTTATCCAAAAAAAAGTTCCGGAATTAAAACGGATCTGAACATGATGGGACCTTGGGATGGTGTTCAAGAATTTAATCTGAGTCCATGTGCTTCAGCATCAATCAATGAAGTCTGGACAGCAATAAGACTAAAACCCCAGGACCAGATCAAGCCATCCGGGCTAGCCAATTCAAGCATAAAAAATAATGCTTATGCAGCATTTATAGACGTAGAGCATAAACAGATCATTTTACCAGAGGATTTGAAACATGAACTGGAGAAACATACAGAAGCTTATCATTTCTTTATGCAGCTGGCCTGGAGTCATAAAAAGGAATATGTGCTTTGGATCTTAACTGCAAAACAGGAAAAGACCAGAATGTCAAGGATTCAAAAAATGATTGAACTGTTGATAGGCAAAAAGAAAAATCCTTCGGATAAATAAAAAGAGAGACCAGTATAAACCGGTCTCTCTCTTTTTATTTGCTTTTATACTGATTAAGCGTATGGAATACCATCTTTACATGGTAATTTACTATAGCCCATCAAATATTCGTCAACCTTTCTTGCGGTTTCTCTGCCTTCAGATATGGCCCAAACCACCAAAGACTGACCTCTTCTCATATCACCTGCAGCAAAGATCTTTGCAATATTGGTTTGGTAGTTTCCTTCCTCAGCTTTAACATTTCCTCTGTTGTCAAGTTCAACCCCTAATTTCTCCAGTAAACCTTCCTTCTGAGGATGCAGGAAGCCCATGGCCAAAAGCACCAACTGACAAGGCAATTCGCGTTCTGTACCCGCAATTTCTGTAAAATTAACCGGGCGTCCGTTTGCATCGATCTGCCACTCTACATCCACAATTTTCAAGGCTTTCAGGTTTCCATTTTCATCTTTAATGAATTCTTTGGAATTGACCGCCCAGCCTCTTTCGCATCCTTCTTCATGAGAAGAAGTTACTTTTAAAAGCATTGGATAAGTTGGCCAAGGCATATTAACCGTACGTTGCTGCGAAGGCATAGGCATAATCTCAAACTGAGTTACAGATTTAGCTCCTTGCCTGTTGGAAGTTCCAATACAGTCTGAACCTGTATCTCCCCCTCCGATCACAATAACATCTTTACCAGTGGCTAAAATCGGTTCCTGCTCAAAACTGAAATTCTTTACCCGTTTATTTTGCTGTTTCAGGAAGTCCATAGCAAAATGAACACCTTTAGAGTCACGGCCCGGAATAGTTAAATCTCTAGGGATTGTAGAACCACCAGCCAATACAATAGACTGGAAATCTCTTAATAAAGTGCTGATCTCTACATTTACACCAACATTAGAGTTGCATTTAAATATCACACCCTCCTTCTCCAACAGCGCAATACGTCTTGTTACAACATCCTTCTGCAACTTGAAATCAGGAATTCCGTAATTTAACAATCCGCCCGGTGTATCGTCCCGCTCATAAACAGTCACTTCATGCCCCGCCTTGTTCAATTGTGCTGCAGCAGCTAAACCCGCAGGACCTGAACCAATAACAGCAACTTTTTTGCCTGTTCTTAACAAAGGCGGTTCTGCTTTAATATAACCTTTTGCAAAAGCAATTTCAATAATGTGTTTTTCAATCTCCTCAATAGAAACCGGCGGTTTGTTGATCCCAAGTACACATGCAGATTCGCACGGTGCAGGGCAAATCCTACCCGTAAACTCCGGGAAGTTGTTTGTGCTCAGCAAAATAGATGTTGCCAGCTCCCAATCTCCTTTATATACAGCATCGTTAAATTCAGGAATTACATTTCCCAGCGGGCAGCCCGACTGACAAAACGGAACCCCACAATCCATACAACGTGCAGCTTCTTTATTGATCTGCTCTGCCTCATAAGCCTGAACAAACTCATTGTAATGTTTTAAACGCGCTTTGGCATCTTCTTTTACAGGAGCAGTTCTTTCATACTCTAAAAATCCAGTTACTTTTCCCATAATTTAAGATATTTTTAATTTAGAATTTCTTTTCATTAATACTGCTTTGTACTCTTTAGGGAATACTTTGATGAAATGTGCAGATTGAGTTGCCCAATCATTTAATATGAACTGAGCCAATTTACTGCCAGTCAATTGAATATGCTTTTTTAACAAAATGTTAATTCGCAATTCATCTTCTTCAGTTAATGGATCCAGATCAACCATTTCCTTATTACATTTTGATGGGAAATCGCCCTTTGTATCATAGATCCAGGCAACACCACCGCTCATACCTGCGGCAAAATTACTTCCTGTTTCACCGATAACCAGAACCTCACCACCAGTCATATATTCACAACCATGATCACCAAGTCCCTCAACAACTGCTGTTGCACCAGAATTTCTCACAGCAAATCTTTCTCCAGCCTGGCCTCTTACAAATAATTCACCAGAGGTTGCACCATAGAGTGCCACGTTACCAATAATGATATTCTGTTCTGGTACATAATTGATGTTGGAGAAAGGATAAATAGATAATCTTGCTCCTGAAAGTCCTTTACCCACATAGTCATTCGCCTCGCCTTCCAGTTGAAGAGAAATACCCCTCGCTGCGAAAGCTCCGAAACTTTGTCCGGCAGAACCATTGAATTTAAAATTAATGGTGTCTACAGGTAAGCCCTGACCTTTATACACTTTAGAGACCTCATTAGACAACATTGTACCAATTGCCCTATCTGTATTTTTCACTTCGAATTCTTTAAATACAGGCTCTTTGCTCAGAATAGAAGGTTGTGCCGCCTCGATGAGTTTATGATCAAGTACTTCACTTAAGCCATGGTCTTGTTGTTCTGTGTTATAGAAGCTCAGACCATTATCCGGTGCCTTATATAAAATTCCGGAAAGATCCAGGTCTTTAAGTTTCCAATCGGTCTCCGCAATTTGACGAACACCTAAAGCATCAGCCTGTCCAACCATTTCGTTTACGGTACGGAAACCAAGTTCAGCCATGGTTTCGCGCAATTCCTCAGCAAGGAAATAGAAAAGGTTTACTACATGATCTGCTTCGCCGGTAAATAATTTTCTCAGTTCAGGATCTTGAGTGGCTACCCCTACCGGACAAGTATTTAAATGGCATTTACGCATCATGATACAGCCAGAAGTTACCAGGGCAGCAGTAGCCACACCCCATTCTTCTGCACCCAATAAAGTTGCAATAGCAATATCCCTTCCTGTTTTAAGCTGACCGTCAGTTTGCAGAACGACCCTGCTTCTTAAGCGGTTTTTAACAAGGGTTTGGTGGGCTTCAGCCAATCCAAGTTCCCAAGGTAAACCTGCGTGTTGTATAGAGGTTAATGGAGAAGCACCTGTTCCTCCGTCAAATCCAGAAACCAGGATTACATCAGCGTGAGCTTTAGCTACCCCGGCTGCAATGGTTCCAACTCCAGCTTTAGATACCAGTTTTACATTAATCCTTGCTTCACGGTTCGCATTCTTCAGATCGAAGATCAGCTGTGCAAGATCTTCAATAGAATAAATATCGTGGTGAGGCGGAGGCGAAATTAAACCTACACCTGGTGTTGCATGACGCACTTTCGCAATCCAGTCATCCACTTTATGTCCGGGAAGCTGACCGCCCTCTCCGGGCTTGGCACCCTGTGCCATCTTGATCTGAAGCTCGTCTGCATTTGTTAAATAATAACTGGTTACACCAAAACGTGCAGATGCAATCTGTTTGATAGCCGAACGCATAGAGTCTCCGTTTGGCAAAATTTCATAGCGCAATTCGTCTTCACCACCTTCACCCGTATTGCTTTTTCCGCCAATACGGTTCATGGCAATTGCAAGAGTAGAGTGTGCCTCATGTGAAATTGAACCAAATGACATGGCTCCTGTAGCGAAGCGTTTTAATATGTTTTCAACTGGCTCCACCTCATTCAAAGGAACAGCTGGTCTGTTGTATTTAAATTCAAATAAGCCACGGATGGTATAAGCTTGTTTGGTTTGCTCATTAACCAGTTTAGAATACTGCTTATAAGTTGCATAATCATTCCTTCTGGTAGAATTCTGCAACAAATGGATGGTTTGCGGGTTAAACAAATGCTGCTCACCTTTGCGTCTCCATTTATAAGTACCACCAGTTGGCAGAATAGGATCAGGTCTGTGCGCCTTTCCAAATACCCTGCTGTGTTTAATGAGCGCTTCATTTGCAATCTCATCAAGACCAAGCCCACCGATTCTGGATACTGAACCAGAAAAATAAGTATCTACTACATTTTTGTGGATACCTAAAATTTCAAATATCTGTGCCCCATGGTAAGACTGCAAAGTAGATATTCCCATTTTTGAGAATATTTTAAGCAAACCATTATTTACAGCATAAATATAGTTTTGAGTCAATTTCTCCAGTTTCTGATCTGATTCATGCTCCATTCCTTTAATGGTTTCCAAGGCGAGATAGGGGTTAACCGCAGTCGCACCAAAACCAATTAAACAGGCAAAATGGTGTACTTCCCAAACATCACCGGCTTCTACAACAATACCTACAGCACCCCGGTGACCTTTGCGGATCAGATGGTGGTGAACTGCCGATACGGCAAGTAAAGAAGGTATAGCAGCATGCTCGGAATCTACAGCCCTGTCAGATAAAATAATCACCTGGAAGCCATCCTCAACCGCATCAACAGCATAACGGCATAAACGATCCAATGCTTTCGCCATAGCTCCAGGCTTACCAGAAGCTCTGAAATAGGTTTGCAGCGTTTTAGATTGAAACACACCGGTATCAATACTTCTTAATTTCTCTAACTCAAGATTGGTTAATATTGGATGTTTAATACCCACACAATGGCATTGCATGGCGTGTTCTTCCAGTAAATTGCCATTATTCCCCATAAATCCAGCCAGACTCATCACCACTTTTTCACGGATCGGATCAATTGGAGGATTGGTTACCTGGGCAAACAGTTGTTTAAAGTACGAAGACAAATGCTGAGGTTTCTGGGATAATATAGCCAATGGCGTATCTGTTCCCATAGAGCCAATAGCCTCTTTACCTTCAAGTGCCATCGGCTTAATGATTAAATCGATGTCCTCTCTGGTGTATCCAAAAACCTGCTGATATTTAAAGATAGACTCTTCAGAAAGATTACTGAATACTACACGTGGATCAGACAGTTCTTCAAGCCTGATCTGGTATTGGTTCAGCCAGTCTGCATAAGGTCTTCTGCTGCAAACTTGTTGTTTAACTTCTTCATCACTAATAATACGGCCCTGCTCCATGTCTACCACAAACATTTTTCCAGGGGTTAACCGGCCTTTCTCGATGATTTTGCTCTGATCTAAAGCCAGAACACCTGCTTCAGATGCCATAATTACACGGTCATCTTCAGTAATTGCATACCTGGATGGGCGAAGGCCGTTTCTGTCTAAGGTGGCACCAATCAGATTTCCATCTGTAAAGGCAATCGCTGCTGGTCCATCCCAAGGCTCCATTAAGGTCGCATGAAATTTATAGAAAGCTTGTTTCAGCTCATCCATATCCTCATTGCCATCCCAGGCCTCTGGAACCAGCATCATCAGTACATGTGGTAATGATCTGCCGGCATGTAGCAATAATTCAACTATATTATCTAAACATCCCGAATCAGATTGACTCTCATCAATCACTGGTAAAAGGATATTGAGTTCTTCAGGTGTAAAATAAGAAGATGCAAATGATTTAACACTCGCACGGAACCAGTTCAGGTTACCTTGCAAGGTGTTGATCTCTCCATTATGGGCAATATACCTGAAAGGTTGTGCCAATCTCCACGATGGAAAAGTATTGGTTGCAAAACGAGAGTGTACAAGTCCAAATGCAGACACTACACGTTTATCGCTTAATTCGGTAAAATAAGTTCTAACCTGTAAAGAAGTCAGCTGACCTTTATATACTATAGTCCTTGAAGAGAACGATGCAATATAAAAATCAGATTTAATTCCGTTTACAGTATTCAGTATGGTTTTGGTCAGGTAGTTTTTAAATACATATAGCTTACGTTCAAAATCAGCCCCAGCTGCAATTGCATAAGGTCTGGCTATAAATAGTTGTTCCATTTCTGGTTCAACAGATAAAGCCATGTCACCTATATCAGTCGTATCTGTCTGAACTTTTCTAAAACCAAGAACTTCTAAGTTTAGTTTCTCAGCAGCACGGTAAATAACCTCGCGGCACTCTTCCCGGGCTTTAATGTCTTTAGGTAAAAATAACATCCCTACGCCGTAATCACCGGATTGGTTCAGGCTAAATCCGATTTTTAAGCATTCGTCGTAAAGAAATTCGTGTGGAATTTGAATCATGATCCCTGCACCGTCTCCGGTGTTGATCTCAGCCCCTACTGCTCCCCTATGATCTAATTTTTCAAGTATGGTAATGGCATCTGAAATGATTTGCTGGGACTTCCTTCCCTTTACATGAGCAACAAACCCAATACCGCAGGCATCGTGTTCAAAACGCTGGTCATATAATCCCTGATTGTCTTCTGTGTGGTCCATAAAGCTAAGTGTGTTAGAAACACTAAGATAGAGATTTCTAAATAAAATTGCCATTTTTGTATATATTTTTCAGAAAAATGAATTAATTACTTCTTAAATTATATAAGTATTAAAAATATCGTAATTTAAATCGTTCCCAATTACGAATTTCGCAACGCCCTTATTTGTATTCATTTTTAATAACGTGTTTTTATTTACTTGTTCTTAAGTTTAAGATTTCTTAAAAATTATTTTACACTGCAAACTTCTACTGTTCAGCAAATTAGGCCTAAATCGTCTGGAAACGCAGAATTATTATCAAATTTTCTTTGGTAGAATGATCTCTTTTGCTACTTTTGTGGCGGGCAAGTCTTTTACGATCAGCTCCCTTTGAACTCCCCCAGGGCGGGAACGAAGCAAGGGTAGAAGGTTGTAGCGGTGCGATAAAAGGTGCTTGCCCATTTTTACTTTTTTTCTTAAAGTAAAATGCAAATTCCTAACTATTATTAAAACTGAATTATTAATGACAAGTTTATCTTGTTCTGGCAAACTAATTGCCTAATTTAGCGCATAATAAATCTGATTATTAATTTAAGTATTTTTAATTTATATAATAATATGAAATTTTTCATTGATACAGCTAATCTTGAACAGATTAAAGAAGCCCAGGATCTGGGTGTTTTAGATGGAGTAACCACCAACCCTAGCCTAATGGCTAAAGAAGGAATTACTGGTGATGAAAACGTAATTAAGCATTATAAAGCAATCTGCGCTATTGTAGATAATAATGTGAGTGCAGAAGTGATTTCTACTACTTATGAGGAAATGATCAAAGAAGGTGAAGCATTAGCTAAACTAGATCCTAAAATTGTAGTTAAAATCCCTAGGATTAAAGATGGTGTAAAAGCAATTAAATACTTAACATCAAAAGGAATCAGAACAAATTGTACATTGATTTTCTCTGCTGGTCAGGCATTATTAGCTGCTAAAGCAGGAGCAAGTTATGTATCTCCTTTCTTAGGTCGTTTGGATGATATTTCTACAGATGGTTTAAATCTGATTGAAGACATCAGAACAATTTTTGATAACTATCAGTACCCTACAGAAATCCTGGCAGCATCTATCCGCGGACCATTGCACATTGTAAATTGTGCTAAATTGGGTGCAGATGTTATTACAGCACCATTAAGTGCTATAACTGCGCTGTTAAAACATCCTTTAACGGATTCAGGTCTGGCTCAATTCCTTGCAGATCACGATAAAGCAGCGAAAGCAGCTAAATAATCAAGACAAAAAAATAGGGAGGACCATATGATCCTCCCTATTTTTTTGTCTAAATATTTTGTATTAAATATTTAAGAAGCCAGAACTTCTTTTACTTTTTCGTAACTGATTTGTTCATCAGGCTCAATTAAAATCCCCTTCACTCCTGCTCCATTTGCAGCTTCAACATCTCTTGGTTTATCCCCTATCATTACAGATAAGGCCGGATCTATATTATAGGTTGCAATTGCTTCAAGTAACATGCCTGATTTTGGTTTTCTGCAATCACAATCCCCGGTAATGGTTGGATGATGCGCACAATAATAGGCATGGCTTATCTTAGCTCCTTGCTCCTCAAACTTCCCGAACAATATTCTGTGCATCTCTGCAAGGGTTTCTTCAGTATACCTGGATAAGGCTATTCCTCCCTGGTTGGTAATGATGATTAAAAGGTAACCTTCGTCATGTAATTTCTTTAGCGGTGGGATTTGGTATTCCAGAACTTCAAAGTCTTCAACTCTGCAGATATAATCATTTCTTTCGTGGTTTAAGACTCCATCTCGGTCTAAAAAAATAGCTTTATTCTTCATTATATTTAATTTCTCTTGTTTTGGTAACGGAAACTTCATCAATAGTATCCTGATTTCTGTTTCAGTTTTTATGGAGTGCAAGTATAATAAAATGATATCAGATGGCTCACAATCTTGAAATTTAACATCAATATAACACTACAGACACAATCAATGATAAATAATCTGACTTATAATCAGCTTCCTAGGTGTTTTATAAAATAATATCTTGCAAGATAGGTTAAGGAATTCTACATTTGCACCACTTTAAACGGAAACGCTTAGGGTAATTGAAAAAATGATTCCGTAGCTCAGCTGGTAGAGCATTACACTTTTAATGTAGTGGTCCTGGGTTCGAATCCCAGCGGGATCACAGAGAATAGTATCAAAACGTATA
>NZ_JAELTV010000194.1 GCF_016429005.1 Pedobacter sp. ASV19 | reverse complement strand
CCCCCCCCCCCCCCCCCCCCCCCCCCCCCCCCCCCCCCCCCCCCCCCCCCTTTTAGATGTGTATAAGAGACAGCTATTGAAATCATTGGGAGTACTCTATCTTTTGTATTTAGCGTATGAGGCAATAAAACCAAATAGTAAAAATATTTTTGAACCCACAAAAGATCTACCTATCGACAAGCCAGGTAAACTATTTACCACCGGTTTTTTAACAAACGTACTCAATCCAAAAGTTGCAGTATTTTATCTGTCTTTTTTTCCGCAGTTCATAAAGACCGAATATGGATCAGTTATGATGCAGAGTTTACAGCTTGGTGCAGTTCAGGTATTAGTTAGTTTTACCATTAATATTATTATTGTATTAACGGCCTCAAAAGTAGCTCTGTTTTTTATAAAAAGACCTTCCTGGATAAAAGCACAAAAATGGTTTATGGCAAGTGTCTTAACAGGACTTGCCATAAAAATGGCATCTTCAAAAGCAAAATAACAATTAGCCTTCCTTTTTCCTCAATTCGCTCGCAACTCCTTTTATGAACAGATAATTTACCGTTCCCCCAATCAGACCGCCAACCACAGGCACGAGACGTCGCCCCACCTTTGACCCTAAATTTGCCAGGATCTTTTCTGCAACCTCCTCCATAATATTTTTACTGATTGCCAGTTTGGTGTCCGCCTTAACAGACGATGCCACAATCTTAAAGAAATCATCAAAAGTAACTTTGTAAGCACCTGTATTGTGATAAGAAACCGCCAATGTAACCCGAAATTGCTGGGTAATAATATTGATCACATCAAGAGGAGTACCAATCAGCATGGTACTAATCCCACCTACTCCTGTAATTAAACCAGATCCCGCTGCCAGTAAAGCACATTGATTGATAAATTTATCAATCCCCATGCTGTCCACACCTTTTTTGATGTTTAACTGATCAATCTGGTTGAAAATTTGCTTAAAGCCACCTGCAGCAAGGGTTTTAAAACCTTCGCCCACGTCCTTTTTCACCTTTTTAAAATTAACCCGCTTTAATGATGGTATAGCCATATCTTTTTATTTAACGACAGGACTATACCATTTTTCATGCCAGAGCGGCTATGCCTCCCCAACTGCAGCTTACAAATCGTACTCTTTCTCAATAACAGACAAGATCAATTCCTTCACTGTAATCCCTTTCTGAGCACCCAGAATTTTTAATGCCTTTAAAGCACTCTTCCTAAGCCTCAAAGGATAGGTTGTTTCTTCTTCAGTCTGTTTATTCTGTTTCAGCTCCTTTACGGAGTCTTCTTTTGCCGAAGTTCCTTTTACAGGAGAATTAAACAAAGCAGATACTCCACCCAAATTCTTATTATTATCTTCTATATCACCTAAGTTTTTCTTTGCCATAACCTTATAATTTAACTAAAATTTCATCTACCAAATCTGAATAATCTACTGCCCCGTTTGACAGAGGTGCGTATTCAAATACATCTACCCCTTTAAGCTGAGCCTCTACCAACGACACATTAATCCTGATTGAAGTATCAAATAATTTATCATTAAAGTATTTCTTTATACTGGCTGTAATCTGTTCTGTAATTACCCTCCGTGGATTGATCTTTGTAATGAATACACCACCAATGGTCAGGTCTTCATTGTAATGCGTTCTCACATCAGAAATGATAGATACCAACCTGTCAATCCCCCGGTAAGCAAAATATTCCGCTTCCAATGGAATCATCACCGTATCGGCAGCAACCAGCGCATTTACGGTAAGCATGCCTAAAGCCGGAGCGCAATCAATCAGGACATAATCATATTTTCCCTGTACAGATTTTAACAATCTCTTTAGAATGGTTTCTCTTCCAAGCCGGGAAACCAGCTCAATCTCTGCACCCAGCAAATCTAATGAAGAAGGAACGATATCCAGATACTCAGAAACAGATTCAATAGGAAGAGCGGTATCATCTTTTATACTATCATAGATAGAAACTTTAACATCCCTCAGGCCCAATCCTTCTGTTAAATTAGATTGAGGGTCGATATCAACCAATAATGTTTTTTTCTTTATACGCGCCAATCCGGCTCCAATATTCAAGGTGGAGGTTGTTTTTCCCGTACCACCTTTGTGGTTTATAACAGCAATAATTTTCATCAATATATATAATTTGTTTTTTATCGGTGATGAAGCGATCAGTGTACTGCTGCACATGATGGTTTCATCGATATATCTTTATATAAAGACGCAATGATAATAAGATATATTGACAATTTAATTTAAATTTGCCCTTTTTATACCTGAAGTGAATATAAGTTTACACTTTTGTCTTCAGACCAATTCCAGACACATTGAAACAAACAAACGAAGCACCTGAGGGGCAAAAATTAAAGAGAGGATTACAAAACAGACATATCCAGCTAATTGCTCTCGGCGGCGCTATAGGAACCGGACTATTTTTAGGTATAGGCCCTGCGGCAGTGCTTGCCGGCCCTTCTGTAATTTTTGGTTATGCACTTGCTGGTATCATTGCTTTTTTCATTATGCGCCAGCTGGGAGAAATGGTTGTACAAGAACCCGTGTCAGGCAGCTTCAGCCATTTTGCCTATAGATACTGGGGCTCTTTTGCCGGCTTTGCTTCGGGCTGGAACTACTGGGTACTTTATATCCTTGTCAGTATGTCCGAACTTACTGCAATTGGAATTTATGTCCATTTCTGGTGGCCAGAAATTCCCTTATGGGCGTCAAGCCTTTTCTTTTTCCTTGCCATAAATGCATTAAACCTCACTTCTGTAAAAGTTTATGGTGAAGTTGAGTTTTGGTTCTCCATTGTGAAGGTCATTGCTATTATTGCCATGATCCTTTTTGGGATTTACCTTCTGGTTAGCGGTTCAGGTGGCGAACACGCCAGCATACAAAATCTGTGGAATGATGGTGGTTTCTTCCCAAAAGGAGTTTTTAGTTCCGATGGAAAGGGAGGCTTTCAGGGCCTCTTCGCAGCCATTACCCTGATTATGTTTTCATTTGGTGGGCTGGAGCTCATCGGAATCACTGCTGCCGAAGCGGAAAGCCCTGAAAAAACCATCCCTAAAGCAACAAACCAAGTGATCTATCGCATTCTGATCTTTTACGTAGGTGCCCTGGTGATCCTTTTTTCTTTATCTCCATGGAAAAATATCACAACGGACAGCAGCCCCTTTGTGATGGTTTTTGAAAGCCTGAAAGGGTTTCAGTTTAGTCTTTTTGGCAAAACCATTTATTTTACAAGTATTATTGCCAATGCACTCAATCTAATCGTTTTAACTGCTGCCCTATCTGTTTACAACAGCTGTGTATACAGCAATAGCCGTATGCTCTATGGACTGGCAGAGCAAGGAAACGCACCTTCGTTTTTAAAGAAATTGAATAAAAGCCATGTTCCCATTATGGCTATATTGGTTTCCAGTGTATTTGCCGCTATATGCATCATCGTTAATAAGCTTATTCCAAAAGAAGCACTGGGCATATTGATGTCATTGGTGGTCTCTTCGCTAATGATCAACTGGCTTATGATCAGTATTACACACATAAAATTCAGAAAAGCAAAAAAGGCAGAAAATGTAAAAACCAAATTTCCTTCTTTTATCTACCCCCTGTCCAATTACATCTGCCTGATCTTTCTGGTGGGTATACTGGTCATGATGTGGGTTACCGGAATGAAGTTACCCGTAGAACTGATTCCAGGCTGGATCCTATTGTTATATCTGTGTTTTCTACTCGTAAAAAGAAACCGGCAAAAGCAAGCTTAAGCCTCTAAGCCTTTTTTAAAGAGAATAAGGCCTAAAACCTGTTCCTTCTCCCTACAGGCTGTAGAAGAGTTCTACAACAAAAAACAGCACAAATAATGTAAACAACTATATCTTAAATACTTAAATATCATCTGACCGCATGGCGCAAAGATTGTGCCTCTATGAGCTATTAATAAGCACATTACTTAAAGAATAGCGCATTTCAGATGAAAAGAAACCCTCTACCTTACTTTGTATTCCTTCTTGTTCTGGTATTTAGCACCAGCCTTGTTCATGGTCAGATTGACACGACCCGTAAAGACACCATAAAGCCTTCCATAGCCCCAGCATTGATACCTAAACAGGATACTTTGCGCAAAGATACTGCAGCAAAAGATTCCTTAAGTGGAACGGTATCCGATGCCAATGGTCCGCTCCCAGGAGTTATTGTCACCGTAAAAGGTGCTACAGCAAAAGCCAATACAGATGCTAAAGGAAATTACCGGATTGCAGCAACAGGTAACGCCATTCTTGTTTTCTCCTTTATCGGCTATAAACCGAAAGAAGAACCGGTCAGCAACAGAAAAAGCATCAATGCCATACTCCAGTCTGAGTCCAAAGCATTGAAGGAAGTTCAGGTAGTAAGCACCGGCTACGGTACAGTAAACAGAGCGAAATTGACCAGTGCGGTTTCCAGTATCAGAGCAGACCAGATTAAAAATGACGTACTTCCCACCATCACACAGGCCATTCAAGGAAAAGCGGGCGGTGTACAAGTTACTCAAAAATCAGGATCACCCGGAGGTGGGCTCAATATCCGCGTTCGGGGTACAACCTCCATTAACGCCAGTTCGGACCCACTATATGTAGTCGACGGCATCCCTGTAAACAGCACCACCAACTTTACCGGCGGAAGCGACTTCAACTTTGGGGGAGGAACCCAAGGCATCAATATCCTGGCCTCCATAAACCCATCAGATGTACAGTCTGTTGAAATTCTTAAAGATGCCGCCTCTTCATCCATTTATGGTGCAAGAGCTGCAAACGGCGTAGTACTGATCACAACAAAAAAAGGAGAACCCGGAGCCAGTAATTTTAGCTTCAACGCTTACGAAGGCTTTTCTCAGGTTCCTTCTGAACGAAAATACAAATTCATGAATACCGCCCAGTATCAGGATTACATGAAAGATTACTACAAATATCTTCTTGATGCTAATGGTAACCCAACACCAGTTCCTGCAGAAATACTTGCCAATCCCAATATCAATACAGACTGGCAGGATCAGATCTTCAGAACCGCCCCTACCCGCAATTATGAACTCTCTGCACACGGAGGATCTGACAAAACCCAATACTATACCTCTATTGGTTATATGCGTCAGGGCGGTGTGATTCTGAATTCAAACTTCAGTCGTTTAAGTGCGAGATTAAACCTGGACCATCAGCACAGCGATAAGCTTAAATTTTCAACACATATCAACCTCACCAGAGCCTTAAACGACCGCGTACAGGAGGAAAATTCAAAAGAAGGATCGACAAAAAACGGGATCCTTGTTGCTCCAAATATTCCAGTATACAACCCTGATGGAAGTTACGCCTACGACCAGGTGAATACAAGCCGGGAAAATCCAGTAGCGATGTTACTTTTACCAGTCAACAACGCCCAAACCTTCCGAGTACTGGCCAGTGCCACTGCAGAATATAAAATCATTCCAGAACTGACGTTAAAAACCAATTTTGGGGCAGACTTAAGTTATATTGATGAAACCTTTTTTATGCCGCCCAATGGAATCCGCTCCTTCGCTGCACAAGGTGGTATTGGTGCAAGAAGAAATACCAGAGATCAGCTTTGGATCAATGAAACCACATTAACTTATGATAAAAATTTCGGACAGCACCATATTGATGCCCTTGCAGGAGCTTCGGTTCAGCAATCAAAAATTGAATTTGTAGATGCCCGCCGGTCCAATTTCCCTTCTAATGACATCAAATATATTTCAGCCGGTGGAACATTGACAGGAGCCAATTCTTACCCGGAAGAATGGAGTATCGCCTCTGCATTTTCAAGGGTTAACTATGACTATAAAGGCAAATATCTTTTCACGGCCAACATCAGGGTAGATGGATCCTCACGTTTCGGCAGCAATAGCCGGTATGGTACCTTTCCATCCTTTGGTGCAGCATGGCGCGCCTCTGATGAAGATTTCCTGAAAACAAATAAAACCATCAGTAACCTTAAACTACGGGCCAGCTGGGGAATTACGGGTAACCAGAACATCCCAAACTATGCCAGCTATTCCTTGTATAGCGGCAGTAATAACTATCTCGGAAACTCTGGTTATGTACCAAATGTACTGGGTGACAAGAACCTCAAATGGGAAACCACCGAACAAACGGATATAGGTTTAGATCTGGGCTTTTTTAATAACAGAATTTCCATGCTGGCCGACTACTATGTCAAAAACACCTCAGATTTATTGGTGGGAATCTCTATTCCAGGCACCTCCGGCTTTCAAACCCGTTTTACTAATGTAGGCAAGATCCAGAATAAAGGATTTGAATTTGAAATCTCAAGCCAGAACCTGGTAGGTGAATTTAAATGGAATACTTCTTTTAACATGTCTTTTAACAGAAACAAGGTAATTTCCCTGCCGGGAGGAGAACTATACGGAGGTATTGGAAATCTCAATATCGCCCGCGAAGGATTACCTTTGGGCACATTCTATGGCTGGAAAATGTCAGGAGTAAATCCACAAACCGGCCTGATCGACTATGTTAAAAAAGATGGTACGCTCGGTGCACCAACCGACCCCAATGACCGTGTGATCATCGGAAACCCAAATCCAGACTTTTTTGGTGGCATAACCAATACCTTCCAGTATAAAAACTTTGACCTGAGTATCATGGGACAGTTTTCTTACGGAAATGACGTATTTAACTACAACCTGGCTTCCGGTCTTGACGGAAGCAATAAAAGCAGCAACGGTTTTATAGACTGGACCAGACGCTGGAGAAATCCCGGAGACATTACGGATGTACCCCGCCCAACACCAGGAAGCCTCGACAACACCGCGATCTCCGATCGCTTTGTGGAAGATGGTTCTTTTTTCAGGCTTAGAAACATCACCCTGGGCTATACCCTGGATGCAAAAACCATACAGAAGTTAAGAGTAAAAAGCCTGCGCGTCTATGCAACCGTACAAAATGCATTTGTATTCACCAAATATCGTGGTTATGATCCGGAAGTTGCCTCTAACCAGGGAGGAGCCAATCAAGGGCTTATTTATGGCTATGATTACGGCAGTTACCCACAGCCACGCATATTTACAGCCGGCGTTAATTTAACTTTTTAAGCACCAAAGATCAACATACAATGAAGACAACTTTTAAATATATACTTGCAGCCAGTATCTTTTTCAGCCTTAGCTCTTGCAAAAAATTTCTCGACCGTGAACCTATTGCACAAGTTACTCCAGATAATATCTTCAGTACAGAACAAGGTGCACAATCTGCCGTAACCGGAATGTACAGAACCCTGCTTAGCCCCTATTCTTACGGACAATCCATCGTTATTGTTCCCGAATTTTCCGCTCAGCAAGTTAACCACGCAGCCAGCTATGCAGAATATACAGATTTCAAATCCAATACCATCCGTATAGACAATCCCTGGGTTCAAAACATCTGGAATGCCAGCTATGCAACCATAAATGCCGCAAATAATGTCGTGGTCAAAGTTAATGAAATGCCACAAGGGGCAATCAGTGACACAAAGAAACAACAGTTTATAAGGGAAGGAAAATTTGTAAGAGCACTCAGCTATTTTCTGCTGGTGAGGGCATTTGGAGACGTACCATTGATCATCACACCAACCGGAGAAACAGACAACCTGAAAGTACCAAGAAATGCCGCTGCTGATGTATACGCACAAATCATTTCAGATCTCAAGGAGGCCATCCTGCTGCCCGCAAGTTATGGCAGTACCGCAGAAACCAAAGGGCGGGCAACCAGCAATGCGGCTAAGGCCCTGCTGGCAAAAGTATACCTTTATAACGGGGCAACTACAAATACCTACACCGATGCAGCCAGGCTCTCTTCAGAAGTAATTGCCAGTGGTGGTTTTTCCCTGCAGGAGGACTATGCCTCTATCTGGAAAACCGAAAACACTGCAGAATCTATTTTCGAATTGCAATTTGATGAACAGGCCACCAATACCCTGGCTTCAGTTAGTAATCCAAGTCCATCCATGCTGTTCTATGCAGAAGGTGCTTCTATAGCCGATATGTATGAGGATACAGATAAGAGAAAAGCATTCACAATCTATCAAAATACAGGAGACCCGAAATACTATATCGGGAAATACAGACTGTTTAGTCCATCTGTACAAAATTTCCCGGTCATCCGTCTTGCAGAACTCTACCTGATTCATGCAGAAGCTCAGGCACGCGTAGACGGCACAGTGAGCACTGCAGCTTATAATTCGTATAAAAAAGTAAGAGACAGAGCCGGAATCAGTACCCCAGACAATTCGAGCTTCAGTAATGTAGCCAGCTTTGTTACCGCTGTGCAAAAAGAGAAAAGACTGGAGCTCCTATTTGAGGGTGAAGCCTGGTTTGACTATTGCAGAACAGGCTTGGCACTAACGGAAATGATGAGCAAAGCAGACCGTAACTATTTCCTCTATCCAATACCAGATGCAGAAAGGAGAATTAATACAATGCTCACCCAAAACAAAGGATACTAACCAAACCGACTATAATACAAGAAAGGCCCGGAAAATGAATTCCGGGCCTTATTTATTAAATGCTGTTCATTCTTTTACGAAAAAGAAAACTTTTACGATTTTCTGCGTTTTTTTTCTTTCTCAATCAAAGACAATTCTCTGCTGGTCTGACCTGCAACCGAAGTATTTTCCTGCGCTCTTCTGAACAGGTATGGCAATACAGCTTTAACAGGACCATAAGGAACATATTTTGCTACATTATAATTCGAATCAGACAGGTTAAAACTCAAATTATCACTCATTCCCAGCAATTGCGCAAAATACACATGCGGATGGTCATGAGAAATACTATTGTCATCCAGCAATTGTGCCAGAATCCTGCAGCTTTCTTCATTGTGCGTACCGCAAACGAAACCAATTTCTTTAATATTGGCTACACAATATCTTAAAGACTCATTATAATCAGCATCAGAAGCAGCTTTGTCTGGTTGGATCGGTGACGGATAGCCCATTTCTAAAGCCCGTTTTCTTTCTTTCTCCATATAAGCTCCGCGCACCATCTTTACTCCAAGGATAAAACCTGTTTCTTTCGCAATCATGTGGTCAGCCTTCATATCGGCCAGCTTATCGTGACGATACATTTGGTAAGTATTATAGACCAAAAGTTTCTCCCGGTTAAACAAACGCATCATGTCCAGAGCCAGTTCATCAATGGTTTTCTGAATCCAGGTTTCCTCTGCATCGATCATGATCGGAACATTCTTGTCATAAGCCCTGCGGCAGATTTTCTCACAGCGCGCTCTTACTTTTTCAAACTCTGCAGTTTCAGCAGCACTCAGCTCTTGCTTAGCATCTAACTTCTCCAAAAGTGCAAAACGGCCTATACCTGTAATTTTAAACACAGTAATAGGAATCCGCAAATCCTGTCTCTTATACACATCTGACGCTGCCGACGAACGTTAGCCGGTGTAGAGCGCGGGGGGGGGCGGGGGGGGGGGGGGGGGGGGGGGGGGGGGGGGGGGGGGGGGGGGGG
>NZ_JAELTV010000193.1 GCF_016429005.1 Pedobacter sp. ASV19 | reverse complement strand
TCTACAGAGCTGGCTCCAGAAGTGCCTAAGTCGTTAAACTTTGATACGACCAGATTAATATAGGTGAAATTATAATCGCTTTTAAAGTATAGCTGGATATTTACAAAATAATCAGCCCATATTTTATATTTAGTCTGATACGTATATTTTTCAAATACGCTGGAAGGATAGAAAACGGTTTGATGATTGAAATTATGCTTACTTAAGCTGTATCTGTTCATTTTACCAAACCGGATGGTTTTTTTGTGAAGGTAATAGGCATCGCCATACAGTATCTCAGTTTCCTTTGGTCTTTGTTTAAAGACTTTAGATAACACATGGGAATCCATGAGTTCATCATCAGCGCCCAGAAAATAAATCCACTCACCAGAACAGTTTTTTATGGATTTATTCATCGCGTCGTAAATCCCATTGTCTTTTTCTGAGGAGAAAAAGGCAATTTCAGGCATATATTTTTCAATGATCCCGATGGTGCCATCGGTAGAGAGACCATCCAGGATAACCAGTTCAAAGTTGGAGTATTCCTGTTGCAGAACGCTTTTAATCGCGTTTTCAATTGTACCTACTGCATTCCTTACAACAATTACAATACTGACTTTGGGGAGGGATGATAGATGGGGCATATTTAATCCGTAAAAGTTTGCATATCTATCAATCGTCTGTAAAGTCCATTTGCAGCCATGAGTTCGGAGTGCTTTCCGGTTTCTACAATCTCTCCTTTGTCAATAACCACGATGGTATCTGCATGTTGTATGGTGCTCAGACGGTGGGCAATCACAATAGATGTGCGGTTTTTCATGAGGTTATTCAGGGCATCCTGCACCAGTTTTTCTGATTCCGTATCCAAAGCGGAGGTTGCTTCATCTAAAAGCATGATTGGTGGGTTGGCCAATACAGCTCTTGCAATACAGACGCGCTGTCTTTGTCCGCCGGATAAGCGGTTTCCACGATCTCCAACAAAAGTCTGATAGCCCTCTTCGGTGTGCAGAATAAATTCATGCGCATTGGCAATTTTGGCTGCTGCAATGACTTCTTCTTCTGTGGCATCTGGTTTGGCAAAAGCGATGTTATTGAAAATGGTGTCGTTAAACAGGAAGGATTCCTGGTTTACAATTCCCATTTGCTCCCGAATACTTTCTACAGTGAAGTCTTCATAGGCTTGTCCATCAATTTTAATCACGCCCGATTTGGGATCATGAAAGCGTGGAATGAGATCCATGAGTGTGCTCTTTCCTCCTCCAGATGGACCTATTAGTGCCACAGTACTGCCTTTCGGTATGATGAGGTTAATATCTTTTAAAACTTCTTTTGATCCATAGCTAAAGGAAACGTGTTCCAGGCTCAATGCGTGGTGAAAACCTTCCAGTTTGGCTGCTCCGGGTTTGTTGACCAATTCTGGTTTAGTATCGATAAGTTCCAGGACCCTTTCTCCGGCCGCAATTCCGGAATGTATTCCTGCAAATGAATCGGTCAGGGCTTTAGCAGGTCTCATCACCTGGGAAAAGATGGCGATATAAGCAATAAACTGGTTGGTGGAAAGTGCCCCTGGTTCGTGGCTCATGATCAATGTACCCCCATACCAAACAATGAAAGAAACCATAACCACACCTAAAAATTCGGATACAGGAGAGCCAAGTTGCTGCCTTCTGATCATCTTTCTGTTCAGATTAGAATAGAATACATTTTCTGCCTGAAATTTATCTTTTATCCTTTCACTGGCGTTGAAAGCTTTTATGATTTTTATACCGCTGAGTGCTTCATCAAGGAAACCAATCATTTTTGCGAAAGATTCGTGTGCGGCTTTGGCTTGTTGTTTTATTCTTTTAACAATTTTACTAATGATAAATCCGGAGATTGGAATAACCATCAAAGAGAATAAAGTGAGTTTTACCGAAATGGACAACAGTACAATGATGTAAAATATAAGAGTGAGTGGTTCTTTGAAGACCACCTGCAAAGTATTGGTTACTGTAAATTGCACCACTTGAACATCGGAAGCGACTTTAGAAATAATATCTCCTTTGCGTTCGTTGTTAAAAAAGCCAACATGCATGTTCATTACATTGTTGAATACAGTTTTACGGAGGTTCAATAAGGTATGCACCCGTAGGTCTTCCATAATCCGCTGGGAAAAATACCTGAAAATATTAGACAATAAGACGGAGACAACAATAATCACGCAGACATAGGTCAGGGTGGGTATGGGGCCGTGCGTGTTGATGGAATTGTTTACAAAGTCTCCGAACTTGCCTGTAATATCGAATGCGGATGTAGAGGTTTTACTAACTTTATGTACTGTTTTTGAATCAACCGAAATGAGGGTCTGGAAAAGCGGTGAAAGAAGGGTCAGGTTTAGTACGCCAAATACAACCGAAAGCAGGGTTGCAATGATATAGGGTATCGCAAATTTCTCTATGGGTTTTGCAAAGGATAATAAACGAAAATATGTTTTCATCAAAAAAAATTAGGGAGCAAAGTTACGTTTTCTATTTTTAATAAAGACAAATGCTGTTTAGAGGTATTGGACAGATTTTTCCGCTACAGATTTGTTAATGAAGTCAATAACATCCTGAACTTCAAGGGAGGATTGGTATTGTTCTTTTAAAGCAGCCAATCTTTTTCTGGATGCCCGTATTTGAGGAAGGTGCTGAAGGTATTCTTTATAGCTTGCGTACATCCAGCTTTTGCCAAGAATGAGTTTTGGTAAAACCTCCAGGAGTACCAGGTAAGTTGGCCAGATCAAAGCTCTGAACCCCTCAAGATGGATGCTGTGAAAAATAAACCTGTTCCGGAAATAGATTTTCTTCATAAAGGTAGACTTGAGCTGGGTGCTGGTGCTGCCGCTCACCTGGTGAAAACAAACAGACCGGTGTTCATAATAGCATTTCCAACCCAATAACCAGGCTCTTAAAGAAAGATCAGAGTCTTCAGAAGAAAAAGGGGAATAAATTTCATCGAAACCATTTAATACTTTAAGTTTTCTGGTATCTACAAGGGCATTCGCTCCAGACAGATAGGCGGTGAATACTTGTTGATCTTGCGGATCCTTGCTGTAATAGAAACGGTTTGCTTTAAGCCTGCAGCCTTTACGGAATAATATACGGGCTGCATCTTCAATCTTGCTGCCATCCGCTTTCATAATACAACCCATTACTCCAAAAGTGTCCTCCCGCTGAAAATAGGACCATTGCTTTTCGAAATAATCTGCACTTAGCCTGACATCGGAATTTAGCAGGAAGGTAAGTTCATAGATGGCGGCTTGTATACCTTGATTGCAGGTGTAGGAGAAGCCTCTGTTTTTATCGTTGATGAGAAGTTTAATCTCTGGATAGGTGTTTTTTAAGAAAGATATGCTGTCGTCTTTTGATCCGTCGTCTATAACAATAATTTCATAGGGTACATCTGCTTGTTCTGCTGCTGTAATGACAGAGGGCAGATAGGCTTCCATAAGATGTTTGCCATTGTAATTTGGAATAACGATGGATAGGCTTTTCTTCATTATTTAACGATTTTATAGTTTCGGTATTCGAATAACCGAATGCCTGTCAGATCTTCTATTTTCTGGAGTACTCTTCTCCTAAAGGTCATCTTAGGAGTCATTTTGGTTATGTCCTGATCGAACGTCCAGTTTGTTGCTTTGATCCTGTCCTGAATAACTGCCGGGTGCGTTTCCTTAAATTTAACCAATCGGTCTGCGTTATGCATGTCAAAGGTGTTTTGAACAGGAAGATTTTCTTCTATCCAGGTCTCCGTTTGGTAGAACTGATTGAAGTTTCTCACCTTTCCCTGTAATGCCTTTGGGGTTTTGACCCAGCCGTAATGATAAACATAGGCGTCGATCAGTTTAACATGGAGCTTCCTGTCGTTGATGCGAAATCCTTGTGCATCTCTGTAGGAGTGGATGCCGGGTAGGTTTTTGAGTATGCGCACTTCTCGCCGGTACCAGCGTCTGGATTCGGCAAGATAGTCGTAGGAGGCATAGAAATGCCGGTATTTTAAAAGCAGGGCCTCGATGTTTTTGTCGTTCAGATTTTCTTCCATCTCTCTGCGGATCAGAGGAAGGTATTTTTCATGAATACACTCATCTCCCTGGATATAAATCATCCAGTCTGTGTCGGCAGAAACAGCGGCTATAGCTTTATCCGTTTCCTGAGCAAATACCTGCCCGCCTTCTCTAAGGCTGTCGTCCCAGACGGTATCAATAATGCGTATTTTATCGGGAGCAATACTTTTAACCAATGCTGCGGTTTCATCTGAAGAATTGCCTAAAGCAACCACAAATTCGTCGCACAAAGGCAGTACAGAGCGGATGGCTTCACTTACAGGATAGTCGTTTACAATTGCATTTCTGATAAAGGTGAAGCCGGTAACTTTCATTGCTGCTGTTTTCTGTTAATTTACAAAGATAGGGTTTCGGTTGCTGAGGGTTCTTCTCTGCTCAGGAAATTTTTGCAGAGGAGCTGATAACTGAGGTAGAACCAGATGAGCGCGCAGGGGAGGGCTTTAAGCGAATAGCGCATGATATAGTTGTCGCGGATGTATCTTGGAATAAAGTCTGTGAGTGCCAGTGTGGTGAAGATGATCGAGAAAATAAACAAGGCAATGACCTCAGGTTTGACTGGTCTGTCCTGGATGATGAACCAGATGGCTACCCCTGTGAATGCAATGATATAGGTCTGGGATTCGGAAGAGTTACTGAAAACAACAGTGAATATTAAAGTTGAAGCGAGGTACATCAGTCTGAAGGTTTCAGATCGATACTGTTTAATCCGCAGATAAGGGAGGCAAAACAGAATGATCCCGCCTAATAAAAAGGGCCAGTTTGGAATCGTTGGATCTTGTAATGTTCTCCTGAAAATACCCATAATAGATACATCCTGCCAGGAAACGAGGGTTGCATTTTCCAGTTGTTTTGCGGCCAGTGAAACGGACCAGTCTTTATAACACTGAATGATGTATTCAGGAGTAAAGAAAAACATAGGAAGGATCAGGAAAACTATTGCCCAAAAAATACAATAGGCAATAAATTTAGGTTTTTCCTTGACAAAGAAAAAGAAAGCCAGCCCGACGATGCCATATAACTTTATATAAGTTCCTAAGAAGATCAGAAATGCTGCGAAAAAATTGTTCTTCTTATCGATCATGGTATACGACAGTATAATGATGGCCGTGATAGAAGGATTGATTTGAAAGGAGAACAATGAAGAAAGGAGTTCATTACTAATGATCCAGTAAACCGCGGTAACTTTTGGGTTTTTTAAGGGGAGTGTAGACACCGCGTAGAATAGTGCCGAGATGTTCACTATTTGCCAGAGGAACATTCCGACAAATTTAGGGAACAATGTGAATGGGGCAATGATTAATGCGAACAATGGACCGTAATGGTTCATGTCGCCATACTCTGCCGGATACCTCAGGTACAGGTTGAGGTGGTCTAGCGCATGGTAAAATGTATGGGTAAAGATAAGGTAGTTGTTGTGCTCAGCTCCTGATCTTAATTGTTTTAAGGTAGCCACGATGGCCAATATAACCCAGACAGAAAAAATGAATTTCCTGTTGTTGAATAACTTTTCTAAAAAGAGTTGCGCTTTTATTTGGTTCATTGCCTTTTATAAATTTTTGGCCTGGAGGATGATGGTAAGAGACCTATTTGGTGCGAAGAACAGGTTGTGTTTGTTGTAATTTTTTCCAGTGCTCTCCTTTTTTATAGAGGGAGAGTTTGCTTAGAGGGTATTTAAATTTAAGGTGTCCATTGTAGTCTACGCCCAATAAGCGGTAAGGGGTATGGGGGTGTTCTGCCAGACATTGATTGATGGCATTGGTATAAGCGGTCGGGCCAGTCATTTTATGGACATCATGCGGGTATCTGTTGTGTTTGATATTGTCGCAAACAAGCTCCATGGTGCGTTGAAGAAAGGGGTGGTTGGCCTCATAGACCAAAGCCCATTGTACATAAAGGCCTGGGTTTCCTTCTTCAGAAATGATGGCGGTATCTTCTGGTTTTATAAAATTGTTGAGGCTTCCTTTTATACTGCTGTCTATATCCAGGTAGACTCCGCCTTTTTTTAACAAAACAGCATATCTGAAAAAATCAGCTTTGGCCGCACCTATGTTTAACCTTTGGTAGAGTTTTAGGGTCTCGACATCATATTCCTGTTCAAGAAATTTCTCTATCCTTGCATCATCGTAGAACTCATAACCGTAGTCGGGATTCTTTTTTCTAAATCTTGAAATATGCCATCGGGTAAGGAAAGGTAATTTTTCTGATTTAAAAGTTTGATGTATGATTTTTGGTATGGACATGGTTGAAATAATGTGCTAAGCTACCACTTCATTATAAACTCTGCAAATAATCAGGAAATTCCATTTCTTTGCATAGAGGATTTTAAAATGAATACCAGTGATGCCCTCCTGGAGGGAATAAAACAAGGAAGCTTTATTGCACTGGCCAGGGCTTTAACCCTGGTAGAGAATGATATTGCTCCTGCAGGACATTTGCTCCGGCAGCTCCCTGTCAGGGACAATGTGCCGGTTATTGGGATTACGGGCCCTCCGGGAGCAGGAAAGAGTACATTAGTCAATGCGATTACTTCTCATCTGGTATTGAAAAATAAAAGAATTGCCATTTTGGCGGTTGATCCTACTTCTCCCTTCAATTTCGGTTCTTTACTTGGTGACCGTATACGAATGGCACAGCAATTTAATAATCCAAACGTTTATATCCGGTCTGTGGCTACAAGGGGCGCTTTAGGAGGGATTTCGGCGAAGACTATTGAAATGGTGGATGTGATGAGGGCCGCGGATTTTGATTTGATTTTAGTGGAGACGGTTGGCGTGGGACAATCAGAGCTGGAAATTGCCGGTCTGGCAGACCGTACAGTTGTGGTATTGGTTCCCGAATCGGGAGATGAGATCCAGAACATTAAATCGGGATTGATGGAAATTGCACAGGCCTTCGTGGTCAACAAAGCCGACCGGGAGGGGGCGGATACATTTGCAAATAACCTCAGAAAAATGGTGCGTCAGCAGGATCCTGTTGTGCCTGTTTTTAAGACTGTTGCGGACAAAAATGAAGGTGTTGCTGAATTTTGCGCCTGGTTGATGAAGCCATTGAAATTCGGTAACGACAGAAAGCCTTATCTGATGGCTGAAAAAGCTTTCAAGATTTTGCAGCATTATAGAATGTCTGATGTTGACCGGGTAAAATTGAGGAATGAGCTTCGAACTGCCATGTTAGAACCTGGTTTTAATATTTACAAATTTGTGGACCAGTGGGATCATAAATCTGTATAAAAAAGTGGACTCTTGTATAGTATAGGGGGTGTTTAATTCAAGAATTAACCCCTATAGTTTATTCAGGATCAACAATCTCTGGAAATGTATTTGTTATGACAAAATCAATTTAGCATTTTTTGATGCATGTATGGTGTGGTCTAAGTGGTTGTTTTGTAGTTGTTTATGATCGCCATGTGAAGTTTCTTTATTTAATGCATGTGTATATGTTACACTGGTTATGAATGAATTATGGTTTTTATAAGCCTATTTTGTCTTTGTTTTCAAGTTTGGAACAGTGTTTGTATAAGTGTTTGAGAATTTAAAAATTTGTTTAATTTTGCTACACAAAAAAATTATACAATTAAAATTTGTTTAACCTTAAAAAAAAGAAAATCATGAATTATTCTACTTTAAAAAAGGGTCTGGCAGTTTCTTTTGTCGCTTTAATGGGAGCTACGTCTCTTGTTAATGCACAAGATGCTCCTGCTGCTTCCCCGTCTTCGGCCAAGGTATTTGGTGGAAGGGGCCAGTACAGAACCTGGTCAATCGGTGTAAACGCGGGTGTTTTATCTCCGTTCGTTGCTATCGGTGGTTCTAACGACTTCAAAAATGCTGAAGTTAACTTGGGTTACGGATTGTCTTTGAAAAAACAATTAGGTCATGCATTTGGTATCGAGGGTAACATTTTCCGCGGAAAAATCTCTGGTACTAACAAAGACATGCCAGGTGGTGTTGCAAATGGTGTGAAATCATTTGAAACTCAATTGGGTTATGCTGCTGACTTAAGAGGTGTTGTTAACGTTGCAACTGTTGACTTTTTACGTCGCGAAAATTCAGTTAACTTCTTCGTATCTCTTGGTTACGGTTTAGCTGCTTATGCACCTAAAGTTACTGCTGCAAACGGAACAGTTACTGACTGGAAAGATAAAGCTGGTGATAACCACGACAAAACTTACGTTAAAGAATCTTACATTCCAGTTGGTGCTGGTGTGAAATTTAAAGTTTCTGACCGTGTTGCTTTCAACCTGGGTTATACTATGCACTTTGTTGACGGTGATAACTTAGACGGAGTTTATGCAAAAGGAACTACTAAAGACAAATTCTCTTACGGATATGCAGGTCTTGAGTTCTCTCTGGGTTCTAAATCTAAACCAGATTTGGAATGGGTAAATCCATTGGCTTTGATGTATGATGAATTGAAAGATCCTTCATTGCGTCAAGAAGTTGAAGCACTTAAAACTCGTGTTTCTAACGTAGAAAAATCAGTTGAAGATTTGAAAAAAGATTCAGATGGTGACGGTGTTGCTGATCAGTTTGACAAATGCCCTGGAACTCCAGCTGGTACTGCTGTTGACGGATCTGGATGTCCACTTCCAAAAGCATCAGTTGTAGCGCCTGTTTCAAGCAATGTAACTGGTTTCGAGCCAATCCAATTTGAATTCAACAGTTCAGTTTTAAAAACTGAGTCTTATCCAATCTTAGATAAATTATCTTCAGGATTACGTGAAAACGGTGGTAAAGTAACTTTAAAAGGTTATGCTTCAAGCGAAGGTACTGCTGCATATAACTTGAAATTATCTAAAGACAGAGCGAACTCTGTTAAAACTTACTTAGTGAACTCTGGTGTTAATTCTAGCGCTGTAGTAACTAAAGGTTATGGTGAAGCTAACCCAGTTGCTTCTAACGATACTGAAGAAGGTCGTATCCAAAACCGTCGTGTTGAATCTTCAAGAAACTAATCTTTCTTAAGAACATACAAAAAAAAGAGGGCTCCGATTTCGGAGCCCTCTTTTTTTATTTATACATTTGTGTATGTACTTCTTCAGAAAGAAAGACGGTAGCCGGCCAACTAATATTAATATTAAGATCATGCATTTTATCAATGCACTGGCTATACTTATCTTTCTTGCAGGTATCCTATGGAAATTGATCCAATCTTTCTTGTAATTGAAACAGGGATGGTTTTTATTCGCTGATAAATTCCTTCTGATATAAAAAATATAAATAAACAGATGAAACAGATTATACAAACAAACGATGCACCAGCTCCAATTGGACCTTATAGCCAGGCGGTTTTAGCCAATGGTTTTCTTTATGTTTCAGGACAGATTGCCATTAACCCGGCTACGGGTGAATTGAACCAGAGCTCTCTGGCAGAAGAAACACAGCAAGTGACTGTCTCTTATACACATCTGACGCTGCCGACGAACGTGGTGATTGAAGGGGGGGGGGGGGGGGGGGGGGGGGGGGGGGGGGGGGGGGGGGGGGGGGGGGGGGGGG
>NZ_JAELTV010000192.1 GCF_016429005.1 Pedobacter sp. ASV19 | reverse complement strand
AGATGTGTATAAGAGACAGGCAAATTTTGCAGGGCCTTCTTCGTTAAATATTAAAGTCGTAAATTATTAAACTGTTTTCACATCCCCTTCGCTGTAATCTCTGATATCGGTAATATATCCATTAATGATCAGGAAATCAAACAAAGGTTTTGCATCTGGTGTAACCGGCATATTTGCACTAGTAATTACTTCGCTGGTTTTCTTATCGAGGAAAGGATAAGCGAAAAGCTTTACATTTTTACTGAACATATCACTTACATAACTCAACAACATGCTGGAATAATTATCTCCGAAATTGCTCGAGTTGAATACGAATTTCAAGTTATTGATATTGGTCGAGATCCCAACACTTTTAGGTTTGCACCTGTCCAGATATTTTGCCAGCTTATTGTGTCTTGCAAAATTCGACACGATCACCAGGTTACCGGTATTGCACATCTCCTCAGCCCTTTTAGCTACAGCACGCAGATCAAGGTTATCCGTCCAGTTTTCATCTTCAGACAAGACATTGGAAAGCAGTACTTCGATCAGCACACTTAGATTATCTTTCTTCACATTCTCAGTACGCACAAACTGATCAACAGCCTTATTCAACATACTAAAGTTCGGATTTGATTTCTGTGCATATTTCGTCCGCAGAATCATAATATCCTTTTTATACAGAAGATCCTTTGGCAAGCAAGGCCTTCCAAGGGAATCAAAAATAGCCGCACTGGAAAAGTCTTTAACAATCAGATATAAGTTCAGCAGAATATTATTTACCTCTTTAAATGCAGGGCCGTTCACCGAAATCAGGTCGATTTCTACAGAACCAACAGTCAGGTTATCTGCCAGCGACTCAATCATCGTTTTAGGATCGTGATGGAAATAAAACGCAGCATACACCAAATTCACACCAATAATTCCCAGAACGTTTTGCTGCAAGGCCGAATCTGTATCCAATAACCTCACATGGAATACAATTTCATTGGATTCACCACCGGGTTCAGACTGGAACTTAATTCCAATCCAGCCATGCGGATCATTCGATTTATTATAATTTAAAGTTGTAACCGTATCTGCAAAGGCAAAAAAGGTTCTGTCATCGTACTTTTCACCACTTAGCCTCTCATTCAATAAACCATATTCATGGTTTAACATTTTACTTAGGCGCGACTGGCTCACATACCGGCCAGACTCTTCAGCTCCATAAATCGCGTCACTAAATGTCATATCATATGCCGACATGGTTTTAGCAACCGTACCCGAAGCCGCTCCAGCGGTAAAAAAATTACGTGCCACTTCCTGGCCTGCTCCAATTTCTGCAAAAGTTCCGTAAATTTTAGGATCTAAATTGATCTTTAAGGCTTTACGCTTAGTATCCAGAATTTCTCTTTCCATGGCACAAAAATAGAAGAAACTGACGGAATTTGAGGGATAAATTTCCTTATCTTGGTAATCTTATGTTAAACGTAAAAAATCTCGCCGTCCAGTTCCTGAATGAAGAAGACAAATCCTGGACTCCGGCTGTAAACCAGATCAATTTCACCCTTGAAAAA
This sequence comes from Pedobacter sp. ASV19, assembly GCF_016429005.1. Taxonomy (GTDB): domain Bacteria; phylum Bacteroidota; class Bacteroidia; order Sphingobacteriales; family Sphingobacteriaceae; genus Pedobacter. Next base: position 7,990 of record NZ_JAELTV010000192.1, on the reverse strand, counting down.
GGAAGAGTTCTTGGAATTGTAGGTGAATCTGGTTCAGGAAAATCGGTAACCTCATTCTCCATCATGCGGCTTCACAATCCCCGGAGCACCAGAGTTGAAGGAGACATTGAGTTTGAAACCATTAATTTGCTTAATCTTTCGGAAGAAGAGATCAGAAAATACCGTGGCAATAAGATATCTATGATCTTTCAGGAACCCATGACCTCACTCAATCCCGTTTTTACTTGTGGAGATCAGGTCATGGAGGCCGTTATCCTACATCAGAAACTAAATAAAGAAGTAGCTAAGCAACATACTCTTCAGTTGTTTGAAGAAGTACAGCTGCCCCAGCCCGAACGCATTTTTAACAGTTACCCACATCAGTTATCGGGTGGACAAAAACAAAGGGTGATGATCGCCATGGCGCTGAGCTGCAATCCAGACCTTCTTATTGCAGATGAACCGACCACAGCTTTAGATGTTACGGTACAGAAAACTATATTGCAATTGCTGGCCAAGCTTAAAGAAGAAAGAGATATGGCCATGATCTTCATCTCTCATGATCTCGGTGTAGTAAGTGAGATTGCAGATGAAGTTGCAGTGATGTTCAAAGGAAAAATAGTAGAACAGGGTGCAGTAGAACAAATTTTCAAAAATCCGAAGCACCCTTATACCAAAGGACTGCTGGCTTGCAGACCCAGCCCCTGCAGAGTACTTAAAGTTTTGCCAACCATAGCCGATTTTCTTGAAGGCAATCAGGATCAACCTATCCAGCATCTGCTGGAAGCCAATACCTATACCACAGCCGAAATAGCAGCACGAAGAGCGGAACTCTATGCCCAGCCCCCACTCCTCCAGGTTCGGAACCTCTGCACCTGGTACCCGGTTAACCCAGGATGGTTTGGTAAGGTCAGCAATTATGTGAAAGCTGTGGATGACATCACCTTCAATGTATATCCAGGTGAAACCCTGGGTCTGGTAGGTGAATCCGGTTGTGGAAAAACCACCCTTGGAAGAAGCATTTTAAGATTAACCGATCCTACATCGGGCACGGTGATCTTTAATGAAACAGATCTTTGCAGCCTGCGGAGGAACGACTTAAAAAGAATAAGGAAAGACATTCAGATTATCTTTCAAGACCCCTACTCTTCTTTAAATCCCAGAATGACGGCCGGTAACGCAATTATGGAACCCCTTCAGGTTCACCATCTACACCACAACGACCAGCAACGCAAAGCATATGTGATCCGTTTACTGGAGAAAGTTGGTTTGAATGCAATGCATTTTGACAGATATCCACACGAGTTTTCAGGCGGGCAACGTCAACGCATTGTGATTGCCAGGGCCCTGGCTCTTGAACCTAAGTTCATCATATGTGACGAATCTGTTTCCGCGCTCGATGTTTCCGTTCAGGCCCAGGTACTAAACCTGTTAAGACAATTGCAGCAGGAATTAGGTTTAACCTATATCTTTATCTCCCACGATCTCGCCGTTGTGAAGCACATCTCCGACAGGATGATTGTAATGAACAAAGGTAAAATTGAAGAACAAGGTTTTCCGGAAGATATCTATAGCCATCCCAGGGCAGACTATACCAAAAAACTGATTGCTGCTATCCCGGGTACAAATACACTGTATTTATAATTTCTGGTCCTGAACAGCCAGCTTCATAACTGCGGTATTTAATGCACGTCTGATCTCTCTTTCCTTGGCCTTATCGTATTTATTCAATAAGACCTGGATTTTGAACCTGGCTTCATCTTTACTAATGCTCATCGTTTTTACAGTAAGTCCATCTACCATAATAAAACTCGAATAGGGCATAACCACCTGTCTTAAATGATTTTCCAGATACTCCGGCGTATAACCAAAATGAAGTAACATCTGAAATTCTACACTAAGCTTTTTGATGTTCTGCTTGGACTGGTTTACAATCACAGAACTAAAAACTACAGAATTGGGAATAATCACCATATCGTTGTCTTCATTTTGCAAAATCATATTGATCAGTGTGATATCAATGATCTTACCTTCAATATCATGTACCCGGATATGATCGCCAAGAGAAAGGCGGTCAGAGAACATAATGATCAGTCCATTGATCATATTGGTAATATAATCTTTAAAAGTCAGCGCAATGGCTGCCGCTACGATGGTAATACTGGTTAAAAAATCAACTGGATCAACCTTAACAAAAACCATAAAGGCCAGAACAAAAAAGACGGTATTTAAAATCGACACGATCCTGTTAATACCCAGAATAAAGTTGTCTTTTATATTGCTCTTGAACTTATGTTTTTTGATGTACCAGAAGATGATCACCAGCCGGATTGCCGAAACAGTCAAACTAGGACCAAGGAACACAAAAAGGCCCTCCGCGGCCTGTGCAATCACAGGATAATGTTTATATACCGGGGGAACATTGATCTTGAAATAGACCAGCGCGATATATACAACCGCCTTAATTACGATCATAACAATTTCATTCCTGGTCTTTCTCTCTTGTTCTTCCATCATCTGTACGGGCAATTGCTTTGGAAGCTAAAATACAATTTATTCTTTTGACCGTAGTGGTAAAATGGGGATTGGTTGTCACACCTTAAAAAAAACATGAAAATCACTCAGCAACACCTCCTTATAACCACGTTGTCATTTCTGGTTATATTTCTAATGGGAAAGCCAGTACGGGTATTTGCCCAGATCAAACTCACCGACATCCGGGCAAGCGGCACCTACTTTCCGGAGTCCAGATTCATAAGACCCAATGAAACCGACAAATCCACAGCCAAGACCAGTATGAGCCGGGCTGAATTAGGACTTGGTTTCGATCTTTCCAATAAAATCGACACGCTTAAAGGTACCTATAGCAAATGGACAGCTACACTGAGCGGCTCGTATACAGACCTGCAGAACAAAAATTATGAACAACAGGTTTTCCCTTCCAGACTGGTTAATGCAGACTTTGGCATCCAGTATCTGCACAGTTTAAATAAAAGCTGGAGTATATTATATGCCCTTTCTGCAGGTGTCTATTCTGATATGGAAAAGGTGAACGAAAAAGATCTGTTCCTGAACGGAGGTGTGGCCTTTATAAAAAGATACAGTCCCAACTTTACCTTTGGTTTTGGAGCCTTTTTGAACAATGCTTACGGCACACCAATGGCATGGCCGGTACTTATTGTCCAATGGAGAACAGGAGATAAATTTAAACTGGATGTTAGCCTTCCTGATGGAGACGCTGGTTCCGGCTTTGTCAATAAAATCAGTTACGCCTATCAGATCAATAAAAAAACAGACCTGGCCCTGGTTTTCAAACCCCGTTTGATGTCATACGATACAGAAACCCTCGGAGACAAGAGAAGGATGCTCAGCTCATGGGAATTACCCGCCGGATTGGAAAACAAATGGCATTTTAAACGCCTTGATTTTGTAATTGGCGGTGGTATGGTCTTTTTACGTACCTATCAGTTTGGGGAAAAGAAACTCTCCAAAATGTTTGACCAGGGTCCAACCTCAAAACTGGCCTCCAATTATTACCTCAATATGGGAATACACTGGCACTTTTAAGGGGCTTTATACCCCTTTTAAACAGATACAGATTTATTTTTCGCTTCAAATTGCTACCTTCGGGGTGATTCATAAATTAATTATGGCAAAGAATAAATCATCTCACCTAACAAAAGTGCTCACACAGCTGATCAGCGATGTGCTCACCAAGAGCAAAGAAGCTCTGAATTACAAACAAGTATCTGCAAAACTCAACATAACTGACGCGGCTTCCAGAGAAACCATCCTGGAAGTACTCAAAGATCAAGCTCATAAAGGCACCTTCATTGAAGCTGAAAAAGGTAAGTTTCGTTTAAAGGATCTAAAAACCTTTATCATTGGAAAAGTAGATATTACAACCGATGGCTCTGGCTATGTTGTTCCCGACGACGAATTTGAAAAAGACATATATGTATCTGCCCGCAAGCTGCACAATGCACTGCATGGAGATAAAGTAAAAGTTTACATCTATGCGAAGAAAAGCGGCCGTAAAAACGAAGGCGAAGTTGTAGAGATCCTGGAAAGGGCTAAAACAGACTTTATCGGCGTAATCAGAATTTCCGAACGTTTCGCCTTTGTAGCTATAGACGACCGGAAGATGCTGCACGACATCTTTGTACCCTTAAGTGATCTAAACGGCGCTAAAAATGGCCAAAAAGTGCAGGTCACCATTACAGACTGGCCGGAGGAAGCCAAAAATCCGATTGGAAAAATTACCCATATACTGGGAGAACAGGGAGAGAATGACACAGAAATGAACGCCATTCTTGCACAGTATGGCTTTCCGCTCACCTTCCCTGCCGAAGTTGAAAAAGAAGCCAATGCCATTCCTGAACAGGTTACAAAAGCAGAACTCAAAGGCCGCAAAGATTTCCGGACGACCACTACTTTTACCATAGATCCGGCAGATGCTAAAGATTTTGATGATGCCATCTCTTTCAAAAAACTGGAGAACGGCCATTATGAAGTTGGTGTACATATTGCAGATGTTTCGCATTATGTAATTCCTAACAGCGCATTAGATAAAGAAGCTTATGCCAGGGCAACTTCAGTATACCTGGTAGACCGTGTGATCCCGATGTTACCAGAACGCTTAAGTAATGGCGTATGTTCTTTACGTCCGCATGAAGACAAACTTTGCTTTGCCGCCGTATTTGAACTTGATGACAAAGCCAATATCCACAATGAATGGTTTGGCAGAACAGTGATTCATTCCGACAGAAGATTCAGCTACGAGGAAGCACAGGAAGTCATCGAATCCAAAGCGGGCGATTTTGCGGAAGAAATCCTCAAACTGAACGAACTCGCTTATATTCTGCGCGATAAAAAATTTAAAGCCGGTGCCATTAGTTTTGAAAGCACGGAAGTTAAATTTAAACTGGATGAAACTGGCAAACCGATCGGTGTCTATGTGAAAGAACGTAAAGATGCTCATAAACTCATTGAAGATTTCATGTTGCTGGCCAATAAAAAAGTAGCAGAATTCGTTGCTAAAAAAGGGAAAGGAAAGCAAAAATACACTTTCGTATACCGTTCCCACGACTCCCCTAACCTGGAGACACTAAATAACTTCGCACTCTTCGCCTCGCGTTTTGGCTATAAAATCAATATGAAATCTGATAAGGAAATCGCCAAATCACTGAACTTCCTGATGGAAGACGTAGAAGGTAAAAAAGAACAGAATGTACTTACCCAACTGGCCATCCGCTCTATGGCCAAAGCTGTATATACCACTAAAAAGACCAGTCATTACGGCCTGGCCTTTGACCATTATACACACTTTACCTCTCCAATCAGAAGGTATCCGGATGTAATGGTTCACCGTTTACTGGCCTCTTACCTCAACGGAGAAAAATCGGCAAACGAGGAGCAGTATGAAATTGCATCTTCCCATTCTTCAGCTATGGAAAAACGTGCCGCAGATGCAGAGCGTGCTTCCATCAAATACAAACAAGTAGAATATCTGGAAGAGAATATTGGAAATATCTTCACTGGCATTATATCCGGGGTTACCGAATGGGGTATGTATGTAGAACTGATCGACAACAAATGCGAAGGAATGATCAGACTAAGAGACATTGCAGATGATTTTTACGTACTCGATGAAAAGAACTATTGCATTATCGGTCAGCGCAAAAAGAAAAAATACCAATTGGGCGATGAAGTACAAGTTAAAGTAAAAAAAGTAGACCTTTCGAAACGTCAAATCGATTTTACACTCCTTCAAAATCCTTAATCAATACACAATAACATATACACGGCAATAAAGACGAATGCACACGACTTCTGAATTACAGGAAATTATAGAAAAAGCAATTAAAGGGCTCAGCTATTCCAATCACCCCAAAAACCTTTACGATCCGATCTCCTATATTATGAACCTGGGCGGCAAAAGATTACGCCCGGCACTGGTCCTGCTCGCTGCAGATCTATTTAAAGGCTCTTTAGACGAGGCACTTCCAGCGGCTCTCGCTATTGAAACCTTCCATAATTTCACCCTCATCCACGACGATATTATGGATAATGCCCCTCTTCGCCGTGGGCAGCAAACCGTTCATGAAAAATGGGGAACCAACAATGCTATCCTTAGCGGAGACGTCATGATGGTAGAATCTAACAAACTACTCACCAAAGTAAAAGTGAGTGTCTTAAAAGAAGTCCTGGACACCTTTAACGCAACAGCCCAGGGTGTATGCGAAGGACAACAGCTGGATATGGAGTTTGAGAGTCGTAATGATGTGAGTATTGAGGAATATATTGATATGATCAGACTAAAAACGGCAGTATTGGTTGGAGGTGCTATGAAAATTGGTGCCATTGTAGGTGGTGCCTCTGAGGCAGATGCAAACCTGATCTACGACTTTGGCGAAAACCTTGGAATTGCTTTCCAGCTTCAGGACGATATTCTTGATGTATATGGTGATCCGGAAAAATTTGGCAAACTGGTAGGTGGAGACATCATTGCAAACAAAAAGACCTATCTTCTGCTAAAACTTCAGGAAATTGTAAACACTGAAGATGCAATGCTTCTGGATCAGCAGGCTGGCAATAAAGATACCCTACTAAAAATAGAAAGCGTTACCGCACTATACAATCAGTATGATGTAAAGGAACTTGCCACAGAGCGAATGAGGCATTACCTTGATAAAGCCTTTGCTGCTTTATCAGCTATCGATGTACCACAACAGCAAAAAGAGGAAATCAGCAGCCTGGCCAATGAGCTGATGAACAGAGAAAGCTAATTGTCGAAAATCAATTTTACTTTATCATAGGTTAAGGGCTTGGTCAAAAAGTCCTTAACACAGATAAACTGCTGCGCACGGGTCCGTTCTACAGGATCAATCGAAGACGATACAATAATCACATCTGTTTCAATATGGTGTTCTTCCAGCAACTGTAAAAATTTCCAGCCATCTATCTCCGGCATATGCAGATCCAGCAAAATTAAGTCCGGAGTATTTTCCAGTACATACTGAAGTGCCTGTTCCGGTTTATCAAACAGAACAAGCCGCTTATCCATCTGTAATTTGCTGATCAGCATCTGATGGATCTTATTGGTAATCACATCATCATCTACCAAAACAATATGTTTACTTTTCATCCCCTCTATTCCAGGACCGTAGTCTTCCTGCCCCCCCTCATGGAGCAAAGAATTCAGCATACGGATGATATTATCTAATTTACCCGCCTGTGTATTGATATCGCTCAGCAGCTGGTTGATCTTTACCGTATCATAAGATTCCAAAGAAACGTGATTGGTTGAATTAGACAGGCTTAGGATATTTGTGATAGGCGCACGCAACTGATGCGAAGTTAAATGAGAATATTCATTGATCAACTTCAGCTGCCTTGCATTCACACTGTCGCTAAATATTGTACAGGCCACATGTTCAATTCTTCCATCCTTTTCTATAGGTGTAAAAGTGATGAGCAAAATATGATCATTTGCATTGGCAACCGGTAATCTCTTTTCTATACTAAAACACCTGCCTTCAAAACATTTAGAAAGCAATCTCATTAGAGTCCGCTTATAGCGATGGGCAATCAATTCTACAATTTGCTCCCCACTTATGGGATTTTTTTCCAAAAAACTTCCCACGAAATGCAATGACTCTATTTTATAATAGGCCAACTGATATTTTCTGTCAATTAAAAAAATGAGTTATCAATCAGCTCACAAACACTATCGTTTGACATAATACCCTTTATTTACAACTGTAGACCACATGACACTCATTCTTGCATATTTTTTTCTACCGAAGATTACATTAATAGAAAACAATTTTCCTAATAAAGTTCAAAATCCTGGCAATTCAACTCAAATACTTGATTTTGGAGTAATAATTGTCTCGATATAATTAATATTCACTAACGAGATCCTAAACCTGTCTCTTATACACATCTGACGCTGCCGACGAACGTTAGCCGGTGTAGATGTCGGTGGGGGGGGGGGAATTAAAAAGGG
>NZ_JAELTV010000191.1 GCF_016429005.1 Pedobacter sp. ASV19 | reverse complement strand
ACATTGAATATTAACTGTTTTTATGAATTATTTCCAAGTCTCCGTTTCTGATAAGTAACCTGAAGCGGCGGTTCTGTTTTAACTAGATCACCATTGGTAACAGCTCTATCTAGTGGAGAATTGAAGTCAGTTGTATTCCATTTCTTTTCAAATAACCGACTTGCTTCTTGAGTGACCTCTTTCGTGGTCCGAGGAATATTTAAGAACTCTGTATCTTCCATCAAAGATCGAATAGCTCCTGTAGGATAAATTTTATTGATTATTATATTTCTGCTTTTCGCGACAAGAACATCAGGTAAGGATTCTTTAGGGTAAAAGTCATACAATGTATACTCTGTTTGAAAATCAGATGGAAGTTCATCAGGGTTTAATTTCTCTTTAATTCTTTTCGCTTCTTCTGTAAAAACATGAGCGATTTCATGTAGTTGAGCATCTGTATATTTATTTCCTGTTGAAATACTCTCTATTGTACTTATCAGGGATATATATTGACCAATGAGTATTGAGAGGGCATTCTGAGAAATGTCAAGATTAAGCCTTATTGTACGAATGCCGTCAATTATAAATTGATCAGTGTTTGAAATTAAATTGCGTTTTGAATCTCCTTTTGGCATTTAACCAAAATCAGAGATATCCAATTAATGCTTTTACCGAAAAATAATTTTAAAAACAATTTAATTAGCTGTATATTAGCAGTCATAAAGAAATTGAATTAAACTCAATACGTTGAATATGTATTGAGAGGTATTAAAGAGTCTCGCATTCCAAATTCTGACAATTGCGATCAACGAGACAATAGAATAATGCCCGTAACTTATATTGTCGTACTTTTACGTACACTATAACGTTATGGGCTCTATTGTAAACCCGTTTGATTAGGCCGTCAGAAGCCTGGAATGGCGGTATTTAGGGCCCGTTATAGTGTACTTAAATATTCTGAGACTCATTATGACATCAATAATGAGAGATGAAATCTAACCAAAATTTTCACTCTTCTTGCCTTACCCGCGGCGCTAGTCGCAAGGCCTCATCAACCGCCTTAAAGCCCCACAAACCAAAACAAACTCCCCTCCTCCAAAATTTTGGAATCTCCTCCAACATTATCATATCATTTGCAAAGCAACTAACCAACACAATTCATATGATCAATTATACCTTAATAATCTGTCCCCCAGATTAACTTTCCAAACACACCTAATCGCCCCAGAATTCAGTTTATTATCAAATAAATCTTTCCAAATGAACTCTTTATGGAGACAACAAACAACTGTAATTGCTTTAACAATAGACAAATCATCAATTTCTTTAAAGATTACAATCTGGAAGAAAGCCAGTCTTTGCTATGGAAGCTATTTAAGCTCAGTACAGCCGCAAAGCCCACCGAAGTAATAAATTCAAAAGAATGGCTAAACCTCGTGTCTTTCTACGAAAATCTCGATGATTTACTAAAAGCAATTTACACCACATATCAAGAGCAAACTCCATAAACAAGGAATAGATAACTAACCAAATATCACATGAATAAAACGATAAAAACCATCGTAATGGCCGCGCTTTGCCTGAATCTCAGCGCCTATGCCCAAAAGCCAACAAAACCAAAAAAACACAAAATAGTTAAAACCACAGACACCATAAAAGTGTCACCAGCCAAAGCCTCCATCATAGAACCAGAACAAAACCTGAAAGAAGTCAATATTGTCTCCACAGGCTACCAAACGCTGCCGAAAGAGCGCGCAACAGGCTCTTTCACTCAACTCAGCAACAAAGACCTGAACAGAAGAGTCAGCACCGATATTCTAAGCAGAATAGAAGACATCGTACCAGGCCTCAGCTTCAGTAAAAACAACTCCAACTTTAATTTCTACAGCTCACAAAGCCAGCTCAGCATCCGCGGCCAAAGCACCATTATGGGTAATGCGAATCCATTGATTGTGATAGACAACTTTCCGTATGACGGCGACCTGAACAATATCAACCCAAACGATGTGGAAAGCATCACCGTGCTCAAAGACGCCGCAAGCGCATCCATTTGGGGTGCAAAAGCCGCCAATGGCGTCATCGTCATCACCACAAAGAAAGGACATTCAAACCAGGCTCCGAAAATCAGCTTTAACACCAACTTCACTGTTGGTAACAAACCAGATTTGTTTTATCAGCCTCAAATGAGTTCTGCTGACTTCATCGACGTAGAGAAGTCCTTATTTAAAAAAGGATATTACAGCGATACTGAAAACTCCAGTACCCATGCTTCTCTAACACCAGTAGTTGAACTGCTTATAGCCAAACGAGATGGACTTCTTGCTCCTGCAACGGCAGACGCCCAAATCGAAGCCCTGAAGAACTATGATACGCGCAAGGATCTTGAAAAATACTTTCTGCAAAAATCCTTCAGCCAGCAATACGCCATCAGCCTAACCGGAGGTAACCAGCAGCAAAACTATTACCTCTCCGCCGGTCTGGACAAAAATATGGGGAGCATTAAGCCTGCTAGCTACAACCGCATTACAATTAACGCCAATCAAAGCACCAAGCTGTTGAAGGATAAACTAGAATTCACTACCCAATTCAATTTTATTCAATCCAACACCAATAATGCCCCTGCTCTATACAATGCCAGTTACAATAACGTAACAACAGACATCTACTACCCCTACGCCAGGCTTGCAGATGATCAAGGGAATGCCTTAACTGTCATCCGCGATTTTAGACCCGCTTTTAAAAATAGCGCAACGGATAATGGCTTATTGGACTGGAACTATAAACCATTAGATGAACTGAATTACGCAAATGACAACATTAAGTTGAATCAATTTAGGGTCAATGCCAGCCTAAGCTATAAAATCTTGCCCCAATTAACTGCATCCGGGCTTTTCCTATACGATCATGCCGATACCAGGGAAAGAAATAACCAGAGCATGCAGTCCTATTTTACAAGGAACCTGATCAACAGTTACACACAAATCATCAGCGATAATTCCCTGGCCTATCCCATACCATTGGGCAGTATTATGGATTTAAAAAACAATACCACCAATAACATCAGTTTCAGGGGGCAACTCAATTACAACCAGATTTTAAAAGAAAAACATCAAATCACCGCCATTGCCGGATATGAAATCAGGCAGCAGCAAAGCCTGTCTAATACCAACCGAAATTATGGCTACGATGAAGAACATGCCTTAACTAACCCGGTAAGCTACCTCAGTAGCTTTCCTCAATATTTCTTCAATGGCTACACCGCAGCTATACCTTATGTAGATACCGAAAAGGAATGGACAGACCGATATCTTTCCTACTTTACAAATGCTGCCTACACCTACAATAACTGCTATCTCTTTTCTGCCAGTGCAAGACTAGATCAAAGCAATCTCTTTGGTGTAAAAGCCAATCAAAAGGGCACACCGTTGTATTCGCTAGGTTTAGGCTGGATCATCAACCAGGAGAGCTTTTACCACGCAGACTGGCTGCCTTACCTTAAACTGCGTTTAACGTATGGTGCGAATGGAAATGTCTATAAAAACCTATCGGCTTTAACCAATGCCACTGCCCAGAACTATTATTACAATTACCCAAACACAGGTTTGCCTTTTGCCAGTATCACCAATCCACCCAATCCTACACTAAAATGGGAACGGGTTAAGGTCTGGAATGCTGGACTAGATTTTAGCAGTAAGAATGCCCGCATCAGCGGTACACTGGAGTTTTATCAGAAAAAAGGAACAGATCTTATTGGAACCTCTGTCATAGATCCGACATCTGGCATCACCACCTTCACAGGAAACAATGCGGCCACAATGGGCAAAGGCATAGACCTCAATTTAAATTCCTTGAATACAAACGGCCAGCTTAAATGGGCAACCGCTTTTATTGGAAGTTATTCCAAAACCATTGTAACCAGATACAATCTGGATAGCCCGCCTTACACCTACTTATCAGCTTTTGGCCAACCCTTAGCAGGCAAGCCCCTGCTGTCGATCTTCAGCAATAAAACAGCAGGACTCGACCCGCAAACTGGCGATCCAAGAGGTTATCTGAATGGTCAGATCAGTAAAGACTACTATGGTATATTGACCAGCCAAACCATCAATGATCTGGTGTATAATGGCTCTGCCACACCAAGCTTTTTTGGTTCATTAAGAAACACCATTTCTTTCAAAAACATTTCCCTTTCCGCCAACATCGCTTACCGCTTAGGTTATTACTTCAGAAAGAACACCGTGAACTTCGGGGCTGTAGCCCAGGGAATTGGAAGTCACGGAGATTACAGTTTACGCTGGCAGAAACCCGGCGATGAACTCAGCACCATCGTTCCCTCTATGCCAGCCACGCCAAACTACCTTCGTCAAAACTTCTACACCTATTCAGATGTACTGGTAGATAAAGCCGACCATATCCGGCTACAAGACATCAACTTGGCCTATACCCTTCCAAAGAACATCGTCTCCAAATTGAATTGCACAGGCATCCAGTTTTACTTGTATGCAAATAACCTAGGCCTGATCTGGAAGGCCAATCATTTTAACCTGGATCCAGACTACCAGCTCAGCGGCCCGCCACCAAGAACACTTAGCCTTGGATGTAAAATAGACCTATAACCTTTTAATCAAAGAAAAGATGAAACATACACTCTTATACACTGCTATGATCATAATATTGATCACCACCTCTTGCAAAAAAGGCTTTTTAGAAAAAAAACCAGACAAAGCTTTTCTGGTTCCTACAACCCTGGCTGATTTCCAGGCCATTTTAGACAACAGCAACGAGGTATTTAACCATACTTTACTCCTAAGTGAACTGGCCACAGACGACATCTACCTCACAGATGACGGCTTTACTTACGCGGCTCCGGTCGAACAGAATACCTATATCTGGGCCAAAGACCTCTATCAAGGCCAAAGCCAGTCAGACTGGAACAAACCTTACCAGCAAATCTTCTACGCCAATATCGTTTTAGATGGTTTAGCCAGCAATACCAGTCTAGCCTCAAACAGCCAAACCTATAACCAAATTAAAGGCACCGCCCTATTTGCCCGTGCTTTTGCCCTCTATAACCTTGCCCAGCAATTTACAGTGCCTTATCAAAAAGCAACAGCAAGCCAGCAACTGGGTTTACCACTTCGTTTAACCTCAGATGTACAGGCAAAATCCGTTCGCAGCACCTTACAACAGACCTACGATCAGATCAATGCAGATCTGCAAAGTGCAATAAATCTCTTGCCAGCTCAAACGGCTTACAAAACAAGACCAACGAAAGCCACGATCTATGCGCTATTGGCCAGAACAGCACTCATCATGGAAAACTATCCCCAGGCAGAAGGCTATGCCAGCCAATCATTGGCATCCGAAAATCGCTTACTGGATTTTAACAACCTAAACCCGGATATGGATTACCCCGTACCTGCTGCTTTAAGTAACAACAATCCGGAAGTATTGTATTACGCTGTCCAAAACTATTCCTATACCTTCTCCGGTTCTACCCTTACAGGCGTGGAACCAGCCTTATACAATAGTTACGCAGACAATGACCTGCGCCCAGGCATCTATTTCAAATCAACCGATCGCATCTTCAATTTCAAAGGAAGTTACGCAGGCACTTACGAAGTTTTTGGAGGTATTGCCACAGACGAGGTTTACCTTATCCTGGCCGAAAGCCAGGCCAGGAACGGCAAGACCGCTCTAGCCATGCAAACTCTGAATACGCTTCTAACCAAACGCTTTAAAACAGGCCAATTCCAAAACGTGACCGCCAGTTCACCGGAAGAAGCACTGGACATCATTCTCAAAGAAAGAAGAAAAGAACTCGTCTTTAGAAACATCAGATGGTCGGATTTAAGACGTCTGAACCTGGATCCGAGATTCGAAAAAGCCATAATCCATACCGTAAACGGTATTAATTACACCCTTGCGCCCAACAGCAGCAAATATACCTTTCCCATCCCAAACGATGTGATCGCAAATTCAGGAATAACACAAAACGAAAGATAATTATGAAACTCTATAAAACCATTTTACTATCACTAGCCACAATAGCAAGTGTATCAACACTCAAAGCTCAATTCAAAACTGCCCCAATTATCATAACCGGCAATATGGGTACCGGACCAAAGACAGATAGCGTTACGCTAGATATCATGGCAGAATTTGGTAGCTCATCCTCCATTCAGCCTCAAATCACCTTAAACCAAGCTACTCATTCAGGGGGGTTCAAATTTGAACTGGCAAAAACCTCTTCGCCCTATTACATTTCACTACATAGTGTGTACAACGATCAGACAGTTCCATTTAGCTGGGAAAATCACAACCTGGATAACTATTTAGTGGAACCCGGCGATAGCATTTATGTTAATTATGATAACCAAAAGCAGACGGTAAGTTTCTCAGGGAAAGGATCTGAAAAATTCATGTGGAGATACAATCTCAGACAATTTGCAAAGCAATTCAATATCATTCCACCCTCAGTAGCCTGGTCTTATGATACTATGTTCCCCAATTTAGAAGCGATAACCGAATATGGGTTAAATACCTTAAAGACAATTAAAAGCCAAATTACACCTGCCATTTATCCAATCCTGGAATCAGATGCCTTATACTTTTTAAGCAGTATATACAGCACAATGACCGACTTTCGTTTTGCTGCAGATTTTGGAGATCCTGCAATCACTAAACGGACTTTATCCAATTACGAGCAAAAACTGCTGAATTATCCAATGGACACCACGCAAGCTATTCTAAAATCATATTCAGTTATTTCCGGAAATTTAATGGTAAATAAAGCACGGGCAGAATTTGCTTACAATAAGATGAAAGGATTACCAAACCCAGCAGATACCTACACCCTGCTAAAAAACAGTTATGCTCCGGGCAGGCTTAGAGACAAAGCCCTGGTAAATTATGCCTTTAGAATGAATGCAGGCGGTAAATTACCCGATTCCTTATTAAAAAATGCTTTAACTGAAGTTAAAACAGCTGTATATAGAGAAAAGCTTATTCAAATACAAAACAACAACCAAACTGGCAAACCCATAAAAGATTTTGATTTCCGCGACACAAAAGGGAAAAAAGTACAGCTCTCTGATTTTAAAGGAAAAGTCATTGTCTTGGACATGTGGTTTACCGGATGTTCAGGATGTATTGAAGTCGCCAAGCATCTGCCCGCTATAGAAGAAGCCTTCAAAAGCTGTAATGATATCGTTTTCTTAAGCCTGTCAGCTGATAAGGATAAAAACAAATGGTTAAGAAGTATTGATCCAGGTAAAAAAGCTTATTTCGGCTATACCCATTACACTACACCTACCACAGTTTATACCAATACAGGAGAACTCTCATTTGACCATCCCTTCATCAATCGATATAACCCAACAAAAACCTTTCCCAGAGTAATGATTATAGATAAACAAGGCAAAATATTCTCTTCCAGTCCGCCCTCGTTAATGGAAGAAAAAAATAAAGACGCCTTTATCAAATTACTGAAAGAAGCCCTATAAATAAAAAAAGCACCAACCCGGGCGAGTGGTTGGTGCTTTAAAAACTAACAAAAAATAACTACGGATTCAAAGTACCACAACCTTTTTGAGGAAGTGGAACTGGAGCCGAAGGCGTACCTGTTCCTTTACACGAAACAGTTTGGTTCTGATCACAGCTTACCGTTCTTCCAGCCGGAATACTTTTCCAGGCACTAGCGTTACAATCAAAATAAATAGTCGGTGTTTGATAGCTACCTGCATTAGCAAAAGCAGCACCAGTACCCACAACAACCATTAACAAAGCCAAATTCAATTTTAATCTTTTCATAATATCCGATACTTTTTACCATTGAAAAAGCAACAAAAAGTTTAAGTTTTAAAATAACTAGGAATAATTTGCCTACTCTTTTCAATATGGGTTTTCAGCCAGCCCCATTTTCCTATTTGCGGTCCACTTTCTAAAAGCCATCCCGCTGTTCGCCATTATGTACGGTTTGCTCCCAGAAAAACATGACACCTCTTTTCACACCTCAGGGCCTGTAAGGTCCAGTGAGAAAAGAAGTGTCATGTTTTTACACTCCCCACCTCCTTTCTCTATTAGTGAGTATATAACCTATTGCGGCAACTGCCGTAAAGAATAGGTTGAACACAAAATGAGCCTTCCAACCCAACACCTGCAGCACCCCACCACAAGAACAAGGCACCCGCGGAAAGAACCCTATCAAAATCAACCCCACATATCCAGTAAAAGTCAACATGAGTAATAGTGAAAGTCCAAACCCCAACAACCGAAAGGACCTCCAGCACAACAAAACCGCAGCCATCAACTCCACTGTAGGCAACAAGTAAAATAGAACCGTTGTAAACCCCTTTTTAAAAACCTGATTCGCCAATTGCGCCCTAAACTCCTCCGCATTGGCTAACTTAGAAACCGCTGTATAAACCCATAAAAAAACAAGCAAACAAGCCAATACCTCAACAACCCAGGCACCCTTTTTCTTCAATTTGTTCATAGTTATAATTTGATATAATCAAAACTACAACCCACTGAACATCTTACACTTGTAATTTTATAAGTCCAAAAAAAAGATTAAAAAAAAGCCTTTGCATTACGCAAAGGCTTTAACCAAATAAAACTTAACAGATATCCGTGCACACTTGGATTCGCATACAAAAAAAATGGAATTGCTCCGAAAGGCCTTAGCCCGCGAAGCTGGCCAGCCGGCTCGGAGCATTCCATTTTTTACTCTTTCGAAATCACTCCAGCACCAAACGCCACCTCCTGATCACTCGAAAAATGCTGCGCATCAATGTAACTCTGCAACGTAGGATAAACCGAAGTATCAAACGACACCTTACAAGGCACATCACCCGGCGTTCCACAAGAAGGACCACTACCAGGAGTAAGCGTCCAGTTAGATGCAGTCCTTGCACCAGTCGAAGTACTCAAACTGTAAACATAAGTTACAGTCGCAGCAGACTTTTTAACAACGCTGTCACTTTTAAACGCAAAAGCTCCAGAAAGACCAGCAACCACTACCGTAGCCACCAGTACAGATTTAAACATTTTCTTCATTTTGTTTTAGTTTAAGATTAATGAATAACCCAAAACTAAAACATGAAAAGCGGCCCTCACTTGTAATATTATAAGTCCAGAAAGAAAATTATTCCTCCCTGTCATCTGCGCAAAACCGGCTAAAATAAGTTTCACCGATATTCAAATAGTTGGCTTTATCCTTGTCCAGCAGTTTCACTGCCCTATTCTTGCCCTTAGTTTCCGGGAAGATACGATGAAACTCATCTACTCGCTCTTGAACGGGTAATTTCAGGAGTCTATCCCTTAACTCTGACTTCCCTATTACAGACGAAATAATCTTGCTTTCCAAATCCAAACTTTTGGGAAACAGCTCATAAATCTGCTGCATTTGGAAAGTTGAAATTTCAAGTAACTCAGTATCTACTACTCCAATCAAACCAGATACTGACGGAACACCATTTTTAAAACTATGAGGTAAAATGGCTATTTCTCCAGCGGGGAAAAAGCCACGGTTCAGCCGACCATCTTTACCATTCCTGTCTCTTATACACATCTCAAAAGAGGGGGGGGGGGGGGGGGGGGGGGGGGGGGGGGGGGGGGGGGGGGGGGGGGGGGGGGGGGGGGGGG
>NZ_JAELTV010000190.1 GCF_016429005.1 Pedobacter sp. ASV19 | reverse complement strand
AGATGTGTATAAGAGACAGATTTTAATCCGGTCCGAAACCATAATAAATGTTGTACTTCCAGCAATAGTAAGCAGAAATGCAGGTAAGTTAAACCAACCTGCCCTGGCCCAGTTAAACTCCATCTCGTGAATAAGAATCTTGAAAAGCACAAAATGAACACAAAGTACCAAACCATACAGCAAAACAATACTGCCAGCATACAAGAGATATTTTCGCTTGTAGAATAAATTCTGAATCAGCACAAAACTATTGAGGTAGAAAATTGCAATCAGAAAAAAATAACTAATGAAATTCAGTTTAAAAAACTGAGTCTCTTCTTCCGGACTTAAATGGTGTGGTGGCGTACCTCGGTTAGAATTCACGATATAAGGCAAAATCATCAAGACCAACCAAACCAAAACATGCAGCGCTATCTTAATACGTTTATCGGAGAAGTTCAGCACCATTTCTCTTTTCCCTGTTTTTAACATAGCTAAGTTATTATTTTCATCGCTTAACAAACAACTACCCTTACTCATACCTTAAGGCCTCAATCGGATCTAAACGACTCGCTTTTTGCGCCGGATAATAACCAAAAAAGATACCTGTGACCCCACAAACAACAAAAGAAATAACAATGGACGACTGAGAAATTAAAATAGGCCAGTGCAGAAAATAAGAAATTGTATAGGCAGAAGTAACTCCAAGAACAACTCCAAGCACCCCGCCGGTAATACTAATCATTACTGCCTCAATCAAAAATTGCATTAGAATATCTTTCCCCCTTGCCCCAATAGACATCCTCAAGCCAATCTCCCTGGTTCTTTCCGTTACAGACACATACATAATATTCATGATCCCAATTCCACCAATCAGCAAAGATATCCCCGCAATAGCAGTAAGCAAAACCGTAAGCATGCTACTGGTCGAACTGATTGTGGAAATGAGTTCCGCCTGCGTACGTACCTGAAAATCATCATCCTGCGACGGCAGCAACTTATGACTTGCCCTCACAGCTGCAGTAATTTCCTGAGTGGCTGCATCACTTGCTGTTTCAGAAACAGCAGAGGCATAGATCGACTGTAAATAGTTCGTTGCAGTTATCCTGTTCTGTACAGTTGTATAAGGCGCAAGAATGATATCATCCTGATCCTGGCCAAAATTACTTTGCCCTTTAGGTACCAGGGTCCCAATCACCTGGAACGGAATGCTTTTGAAGCGAATGATTTGACCAATAGGATTACTACCATCCGGAAAGAGATTATCTATCACCGTTTTACCCAATAAACAAACTTTTGCAGACTTCTTCACATCGTTATCCGAAAACATAATTCCATCAAGCAAAACAAGTTGCCTGATATGCAAATAGTCTGGACTGATTCCCGTAATGCTAGTTGGCCAGTTATTCCCCCCTTTTATAGCCTGTCCGCTGGTTGAAACCACCGGCGACAAACCATTAATATTATCAGATTGGAGTCTTTTAATCGCTGCAATATCTTCGAGCTTTAAAGTTTGAATACTGCTTCCCGCCAACCTTACACTTCCCGGCGTATTGCTTTGAGGCATAACCGTAATCATATTAGAACCCATGCTAGACAAAGAGGCCTGGATGCTCTGTTTAGAACCCTGCCCAATAGCCATCATCGCAATTACCGCAGCTACCCCGATAATTACGCCAAGCATTGTTAAAAAGGCCCTAAGTTTATTTCTTTTCAATGCCCGGAAAGCAATCCTCAATAAATTTAAAATGCTCATCTTCTCAATTTAATAGTCGTCAGATTCTGGCAGAGAAGCCAGGGCCTCTTTTGCCGAACGCGGTTTTTCATTTATACTGTCCTTCTGCAGTTTACCATCCCTAAGCATAATCGTCCGGCTGCTAAAAGCAGCAATATCCGGCTCATGGGTAACAAAAACAATAGTTTTACCCTGCGCATTCAACTCCTGCATCAAGGCCATAATCTCATATGAGGTTCTGGTATCCAGATTTCCTGTCGCCTCATCGGCAAGTATCATTACCGGCTCATTTACCAATGCCCGGGCAATAGCTACACGCTGTTGCTGTCCGCCAGATAATTGACTGGGCGTATGATCAAACCGATCACTTAGTTTCACGGCATCTAGTGCTTTTATTGCCCGCTCCTTCCGTTCCTCCGCACTGACTTCTTTATTATAAAACAACGGAAGCTCCACATTCTCCAATGCACTGGTTCTGGGTAATAAATTATAGGCCTGAAATACGAAGCCAATTTTCCTGTTTCTAAGACCTGCCAACTCATCCCGGTTTAAACTCTTAACATCAATACCATCCAGCATATAGCTTCCATCAGAAGGTTTATCCAGACACCCCAGAATGTTCAGCAGTGTTGTCTTACCAGAACCACTGCTCCCCATAATAGTCACAAATTCGCCAGTATTGATCTCGAAGTCCAGTCCTTTTAATGCCCTCACGGTCATATCCCCCATCACAAACTCCCTTTTCAACTCATGCAGCTCTAAAATCTTCTTTGCCATTATCTTTTCTTGTTACCGCCCGGACGTTTTGGCATAAACGGACTGGACGCTCCAGTTCCGCTTGCAGCAGCACTTGATTTACCTACCACTTCACTACCCACCACCACTTCATCATTAGCCGTGATACCGCCCAATACCTCCACTTGCGTATTGTTATTAATACCTACTTTTATCTTCTTCTGCTCCAGTTTAAGATCACCAGTTTTTATCCAAACGTAACCCTCTATCGGCGATGATGGTTTCCTCTCCCTGTTTACCCACACCAGTTGATATTTCTTTAATGTTGTATCCGGAATGAATTTCAAGGCTTTTGCCGGCACCAGCATAGCATTATTCACCTCTTTAGCAAAAATGGTGATGTTGGCTGTCATACCAGGCTTAAGTTTCTTGTCGCTATTATCCGTATTAATGATTGTTGTATAAGTAACTACATTAGATGTGATTTTAGGACTCAAACGGATTTCCTTGATATTCCCGTTAAAAGTATTGTCCAGAAAGGCATCCACCGTAAATGTAGCCCGCTCTCCAATCTTAATATCACCTACATCGGCCTCATCCACTGATGCCTCCACCTGCATCTTTGTCAAATCCTTGGCAATACTGAATAACGTAGGCGTATTAAAACTTGCCGCTACGGTTTGACCTTCACTTACACTTCTGGAAAGCACCGTTCCATCAATCGGAGAATAAATGCTCGCCAGCGATAGATTCTTCTGCGCAGACATCAGCTGCGCTTTAATACTGTTCACCGAAGCTTTTGCCGAATTGTAAGTATACAATGCGTTATCGTAATCTGCTTTACTAATGGCACCTACCTTATATAATTGACTTTGCCTGCTAAAGTTACCTTCCTGAAAAACCAGCTGGCTTTGCGCACTGGCTAAAGTTCCTTTAAACTGATCTACTGAAGCCTGGAACAAAGTCTTATCCAGCTCTGCAAGTATTTGTCCTTTCTTAACCGTAGAATTGAAATCGGCATACATTTTCGAAATTGTACCCGATACCTGTGTACCCACCGTCACCGTATCCACTGGCTCTACCTTTCCAGTAGCCGTCACATTTTCGGAAATATAACCCATCTTTGGCTTCTCCGTTTCCAGCCTTACCACTTGTTCTTTTTCCCGGATTGCGAAATACCAAATAGCAAAAGCCAGTACAACTATGCCTAAAATGATAAATATGCTTTTCTTCGTTTTCATTAGTTATTTGTTTATTCTGTGATTGGAACGCCTGTATAGAAATCATAGATCTTTGTATACAGATTAGCGGTGTACTTTGCCTGCACAAAAGCTTGTAAGGCCTGAATATAGAGGTTTTTCTGTTGCAGATATGCAACCGTATTATTTACGCCCAGACGCAGCTGTTCCGCAGAAATACGTAGCGATTCACTGGTATAGACAAACTGTTCTTTTGCTGCATCGTACTGACTGTTGGCATTCTGCACATTAAGGTAAGCCATCTCCACAGCTTGCGTCAAGGTAGTTTTTGTATTCAACAAGGACAGCTTTGCCTCCTGAATCCCGATATTGGCTTTTGCCACATTGGTCCGGGTTACCTTTCTATCAAAAATCGGAATAGACAAAGTTAAACCCAAACCCTGATTAAACCCATTATTCAACTGATTGGGATAAGAACCGAAACTGGTGCTGTTATAACCAGAAGACAAGGAACCACCCAAACTCAGCACTGGCCTGATACTGGCCTTTGCCTTCTCCATTTCCGAAGTTTGGAGCTGAACATTCAACTCTCCACCCCGAACTTCCGGCCTGGTTTGCAGTGCCTTTTCCTGAGCGGTACCCAGATCCATTAATTTTTCATTGATCTTTGCAGTATCCGTTACAGCCACTTCAAAAGGAATTCTGGTGGGCAACTGCAACAATTGCTTCAAAGTAAGTATATTTTGCTGCAACTGATTCTGTGCAGTAACAAGTGTATAATTATCATTTGCCATTGCAGCTTTCAATTGCAAGAGGTCATTTTTTGCAATCGTCCCAATGGTAAACTGCTGGTCTCCCTGAGCAACCTGAGCCTTGCTGGTGTTCAACAGATCATTGAGATAAGTGATATTCTCCCTGGTCAGTAAAATATTCAAATACGCCTGGGTAATCTGCAATGTAACGTCATTCTCTGCTGAAGCGACAGACAGATTAGCCACCTGCTGACTTAATTTTTTAGACCTGATGTCGTTGTTCAGATAGCCACCATTTAAAAGAGTAATACTTGAGTTGACACCATAACCGCTTGAACTTTCAATTCCAGTATTATAATTCGCAGCGTTCTGGGTTACACTCGCCGTTAGATTTGGCAACTTAGCCGCCTTTGAAGCAATGAGATCCTGTTCAGCAGATTTAGAACTGAGTTTCAAATTGTTGATGGTAATATTGTTCTTTTTTGCATAATTAATGCAAGCTTTCAAATTCCAGGTCTTGGGCAAGTCCTGATATAAAGAATCCTGTGCATATGCCACATTTCCTCCCAAGAAAAATAAAGCAAAACACAGGAGCAGGACGACATTTCTTAACAAAATTTTCATCAGTATAGAATTTGTTTTTTATCGGTAATGAAGCTTCGATGTGCTACCAAAATTTATTCATTTCGATTTGAGTATGCTGCACATGATGGTTTCATCGGGTCTTTCTATTTATCTCAAATTTATTTATAAATCACCAATCAGATTTCAAAATGAGACGAAACGAAATACCCCTGGGATCAACCCCCTGATAAATGCGACAAGTACAATTTCCTCTATTTAATGAGGATAACAAAATCCGTCTGACCTTGTTTGATGGTCTTCAGAAAAAAATCAAACCCGTGATTGACCAGAATTTCCCTTACCAGCGTAAGCCCTATACCCTGTCCATCTTTCTTTGTGCTAAAAAAGGGACTAAAGAGCTGTTCATTATGTGCTTCAGAAATACCCTTTCCATTGTCAGAAATAACAAGACGTCCCTCCTTTAGCACAAAGCGAATCACACCCTCTCTCTCTATAGCCTCCAAGGCATTTTTCACAATATTGATCATCGCCTGTTCCATCTGTTGCAAATCAGCCAGGATAAAAAAAGGATCTTCTGGCAAGATAAATTCAAAAGCTACATTTGCCTCCGTCGCTTTGATTTCCATCAAAGCCGCTACATTATAAATCAGGGCCACAAGATCCATCTTTCTTCGGTTAACCGGAGAAAGCTTCACCAGATCTGCAAAATTTCTCATGAACAGATTAAGATTTTGATTCCTTTGCACAGCCACTTCCAGTGCAATCCTTAGCGCCTCCTGATCTCCCTGTTCCCAAAGCTTTTTGGTTTGCAGGGATAAGTTCAAAATGGAGTTGACCGGCCCAATGGTATTGTTCACCTCATGAGCCATCATCCGGATCACTTTTCCATATACCCCCTTCTCGGCTTCAAAGATCTCCGAAGTCACCTCTTCAATCATGAGGAAAAAACGGGCAAATCCACGGTCTATAAAATGAGATTTTTGAAGCTTATAAGCCCTTAATCCATTCGGCCGTATCAATTTAGTTCCACCGGCTTTAAGTTCATTTGCCAAGGCAGTCACTTCTACCATTTGTGTTCCCAACATCGATAACGCCTTAGGGTTAACCAGTTTCACCTGATGATCATAATCCAGAATAATAATTCCCGTTGGAGAAGTCTGGATGAGTTTCTCCAGGAAAAAATGTTGCTCCTCCTGTTTAACACGTTCTGTCCTCAATTCATCCATCATCTGATTGTACACTTCAATCAGCTCATCCATTTCACGTTTGCCTGTAGGCAGAAACTTTACATTAAAATCTCTGTCCTTAATTGCATTTATACCTTCTTTTAAATGGTTCAGCGGACTGATCAACTGCCTGTATAAACTCCAGGAAAGAACTCCTGATCCAAGGATAAACACCTCCGACAAGATAAATAAGACCTTATTTTCCTCAAACACCAGATACGTCAGCACCAGGCAAACCAGGTGCAAAACAGCAATAAAGAGAATATACTTAGTGCTCAGTTTCATCAAATGGAATTTGATATTTCTCCAGTCTGCGGTACAAGGCATTTCTGGTAATGCCTAAAGATGCCGCAGCCTTTGTAATACGGTTCTTATGAAAACTCATTGCGCGTTTAACCATTTCTACCTCCATTTGCTCCAGCGTCATCACCCCAACATCGGGGAGCGGCGCTGCTTCTTTCCGGGAGGGTGACTGATCCATTTGATTTTTAAAATCATCTATCTCCAATAGATCCTTTTTACTAACCAGAATAGAGCGTTCTACCAAATTCTTCAATTGACGGATATTACCTGGCAACTCCAGTTTCTGTAGCCATTTCATCGCCTGTGGTGTCACAGACAATGCAGGTCTGTTGTAAATTTCTTTCAGATTATGGATAAAGAACCTCACCAGCAGAGGTATATCGCCAGGGCGTTCGCGAAGAGCAGGTAAATGTATTGTAATCAAATTAATACGGTATAGTAAATCCTCCCTGAAAAGTCCCGAACCAACCATATTATTCAGATGTTTATTGGTTGCGCAAACCACCCTGGTATCCACTACTTTGGTTTTACTGCTGCCCAGAACTTCGTAAGTCCTGTCCTGAAGTACCCTAAGCAACTTCACCTGGCTGCTGGCTTCCAGATCACCAATTTCATCCAGAAATATGGTTCCTTTATTCGCCATTTCAAAGCGCCCAACCCTATCGTAACGCGCATCTGTAAAAGCACCCCGCATATGCCCAAACATTTCACTTTCAAACAGAGAAGATGAAATTCCGCCCAGGTTTACTTTAACAAATGCCCGGTTCCGTCTCAAACTATTTTCATGGATTGCTTCAGCAATCAGTTCTTTTCCAGTACCACTCTCTCCGGTAATCAGTATGGACGCGTCTGTACGGGCTACCCTTCCAATCGTATCCATGATCTCCAACATTTTTGGGTCTTCTCCTATGATCTGCTGAAAAGCATACTGCTTATCCAGCTGCCTGCGATCCCGGTGTACAGGTTCCTGGACATGAAGTTCCATCAGTGTTTTTACCGATTGCAAAATATGATCGTTATTCCAGGGCTTATTGATAAAATCATTCGCTCCCAGTTTCATTCCCTGTACTGCAAGCTCGATACTTCCCCAGCCTGTAATTAAAATAACCGGCAAACTATTGCTGATCTTTCTGATCTGCCTGAGTAAGCTCATCCCTTCTTCACCTGAAGTACCGATAGAAAAATTAAGATCCAGTAAAATCAGTTCGGGCTGGCGCTTGTGTATCACATGGAGAGCTTCATTAACCTCATCAACCGCCGCCACCTCATAGCCAGCGCTTTTAAGCAACAGCAGCAAAGAAGTTCTTACGGCTATATCATCATCAACAATTAATATCATGGCAAATCGGCTATTGAGGTATAAATTTATAAAGTAAATTCGTTTATCTCTAATCTATTCCTCGTGCAACGCAACGGCAGGATGTATCGCCGCAGCCTGCTTTCCAGGGTAAAGTGCACATACAAAAACCAATACATAAATAAATGCGATGGACAGGAGTATAGCCATAGCATAAACCACTGAAGGTACATTAAACACATTCATGATCGGAAACTGTAATGCAAAGAAACATCCAACAATTAAAGACATGGTTGCCAGGATCAAGGATTCACTGATCAACTGACCGGAAACTGAATTTCCGGAGGCCCCCAGTGCCCTTCGCAAACCGATTTCACCCCTTCGCTGATTGATGTTATACCAGAGCACGCCAAATAGCCCAAGCGCCACATTAATGATCAGAAAACTGGCAATAATCATGAAAATGAGCATAGGAATTATCGTTTCCTGATTTTTAGCGTCCCTCATTTCCGAAAGATGCTGAATCTCTATACTGGAATTCTTCAGTCTGTTGGCCATAAATTTATACAAGGAACTCTCGAAACTTGCATTCGCCTCTGGTCTCACTTTAACAAGAAGCGTATTGGTATACTTGAAATAACCGGAATCCAAAGGATTGAACATCGCATACCCCGCTGGCCAGAAATCTCCATTAGCTTTAAAATCCTGCACTACTCCAATGATCTTCAACTTACCTTTATCTTCATAATCGCCAACAGATTTGCCTATTGCCGGGCCCTTTCCAAAAATTTCCTTCCTCAAAGATTCATTAATAATGATGGGCCTATTCCTCGCCACTTTATCTTCCGAATTAAACCAGCGGCCTTCTATCAGTGTCATTTTCCATACCTTATTATAATCATCTCCAACCATATAATTATTGACATTATTAACCTTTTTACCAGCCGGAGATAATCCTGTACTCATGATACTGTTGGAATATGGAAAATTATTACTGGCATAGCTCACTGCTTCCACCATTGGCATTGATTTTAAAGACTTCTTCAAATCTTCATAAAAGATCACCAGTGAATCCATATTCTTTGATTGCTGGTTGCTATTGTAATTAATAGACCATACCCGATCATACGCTAAGCCCATCGGTTTTCTATAATTCATATAATAATATACCAGGAAAGAAAAAACAGCAAAAATAACCAGGAAAGAAACCAGTATTTCAGAAAGGAACAGAAAGTTATACTTCCTTTTATTCCATATTAATTTAAATAAATGCTTAACCATAATAATAGCTTTTAAAATTTACTGCGCTTTTAACGCCTTTACAACATTTAGCCGGGACATACGCCAGGCTGGATAAACTCCGGAAATCAAACCGAAAAACACACAAGCCAAAAAACTATACAAAAGCACAGAAAAATTTAAAGACAGCCTCACACTGTCGATCAGATTCCAGGAATTGAAAAAATAGATGATCAGCGCAGAAAAAAGCAAGCCCAATACACCACCTAAAAAAGTAAGGATCATATTTTCTACGATAAACTGACAGACCAAGGTCCTGGAAGATGCACCAAAAGCTTTCCTTACCCCAATTTCTGATGACCGCTCCATAATCCGGGTAATATTAATATTCACCAGATTAATAGTCGGGAGCAACAAAAACAAAATAACAAAAGCAACCAGAACAGATACTGCTTTGGTAATTCCCGAATCCTTCCCATCTCCAGCCTGTCTCTTATACACATCTAAAAGGGGGGGGGGGGGGGGGGGGGGGGGGGGGGGGGGGGGGGGGGGGGGGGGGGG
>NZ_JAELTV010000018.1 GCF_016429005.1 Pedobacter sp. ASV19 | reverse complement strand
CCCCCCCCCCCCCCCCCCCCCCCCCCCCCCCCCCCCCCCCCCCCCCCCCCCCCCCCCCCCCCCCCCCCCCCCCCCCCCCCCCCCCCCCCCCCCCCCCCCCCCCCCCCCCCCCCCCTTTTTTACACGTTCGTCGGCAGCGTCAGATGTGTATAAGAGACAGCCATGGAATATATCTATTATAGCAAACACGTAGATACGGATGATGCCCAGATCGATGGTGATATCAGCCCTGTAGTATCCCGTGTAGGTGGTTATGTAAAAGACATCCTGTTTGAAGAGAATACCCGCGTAACAGAAGGACAAGTCTTGGTGAAACTCGACGACAGTGACTTCAAAGTTAAACTGGAGCAAGCAGAAGCCGGACAAAAAGGTGCAAGCGCTGGTGTAAATGTATCCCAGTCAGAAATTGCCGCTACTGCAGCCAATACCAATACAGCTAAAGCAAATATTGAAGCCGCAAGGGTTAAATTAAATCTGGCTCAGAAAGATTACGACCGTTATGCAAATCTGGTAAAAGATGGTTCCATCACCCAGCAACAGTTTGACCAGGCCAAGGCACAGAAAGAATCTGCACAAGCCGCCTTCACTGCCGCTAACGATCAATACAACGCTGCTGTTAAACAAGTAAGCACCACACAATCACAGCTTGCTGTAAGCCATACAGGCGTTACCCAGCACCAAAGCGACGTAGACTTTGCAAAACTGCAATTATCCTATACCGAAATTAAAGCACCTGCCACAGGAATTGTTTCCAAAAAGAATGTACAAAAAGGCCAGCTTGTACAAGCCGGTCAGTCTTTGTTCTCCATTGTAAATGACAACAGCCTGTATGTAACGGCAAACTTTAAAGAGACCCAGCTGGAAAACATCCACTCCGGTCTTAAAGTAAAAATCGAAGCAGATGCCTATCCGGATGAAGACATTCAAGGTGAAGTTTATAACTTCTCTCCGATCACAGGTGCAAAAGGTTCTTTATTGCCTCCGGATAATGCAACGGGTAACTTCGTTAAAGTGGTTCAACGTATTCCTGTAAAAATTAAAATCACTAAAGCCTCTAAAGCCATGATGGAAAAATTACGTCCTGGTATGAGTGTTAAAGTTTCTGTTTCTATTAAAGACTAAAAAATGGCCGAGCAAGGTTTAAAAAAGTGGATCATTACCTTCACGGTGATCACAGCTTCTCTTCTGGAGCTGATTGATACCACCATCGTGAACGTAGCGCTACCACAGATACAGGGTAACCTGGGCGCAACCCTAGAGGATGTGGCCTGGCTATCTACTGGTTACGCCGTAGCGAACGTTATCGTCCTTCCCATGTCGGGATGGCTCGGTAGCCGCTTCGGCCGAAAAAATTATTTCCTGACCTCCATCATCCTGTTTACCATCGCATCCTTTCTTTGCGGAAATGCGACCTCTCTTGGAGAGCTGGTGTTGTTCAGAATCATACAAGGAGTTGCAGGTGGTGGTCTGATCTCTACAGCACAAGCCATTTTGATCGAAACCTGGCCACGTGAGGATATCGGTATAGCCACTGCATTATTTGGTTTGGGTGCCGTAGTAGGACCAACAGTTGGCCCCACTATTGGCGGATACATCCTCGACATCAGTTCATGGCCATGGATCTTCTACGTGAACATTCCCGTCGGAATACTCGCAGCCTACTGTACCTACACCTTTATTCGAACGACGCCGAAAGACGGCCAGGGCTTACCGGTCGACTGGTGGGGAATTGTCTTACTGGCCATTGCTGTAGGCAGCCTTCAAACGGTTCTGGAAAAAGGGGAAAGCGAAGATTGGTTCTCAACTCCTTACATTACCGTACTGGCAGTCGTTTCAGTGTTCGGACTCTTGCTGTTTATCTGGAGAGAGATGTCTACAGACCACCCAATCGTCAACTTCAAGATCATGAGGCACCGAAGTTTTTCTATCGGTATGTTTACCTCTTTTATTCTTGGTTTCGGACTTTATGGATCGGTATTCGTGTTTCCTGTATTCTGCCAGAACCTGCTGGGCTTTTCACCTTTGCAAACCGGAGAATTATTGTTCCCGGGTGGACTTTGTACGATTGTGATGATGCCGTTTATCGGAATGTTCCTCAAAAAGGGAATTCCAGCGCAATTTATGGCCTCCATGGGGATGTTCCTGTTCTTTGTTTTTTGCAGCATGCTGAGCAAATCTACCCTGGCCTCTGGAACCAACGATTTCTTTCTTCCTTTAATCATCAGGGGAATTGGAATGGCCCTACTGTTTGTTCCATTAACAACGTTGGCCATACAAGATTTGAAAGGTGCTGAAGTAGGTCAAGGTTCCGGTCTAAACAATATGATGAGACAATTGGGAGGATCTTTCGGGATTGCCGCCTTAACAACCCTTATTCATACCCGCCAGGGCTTTCACCGCAGCAATTTGCTCGCCAACATCAATGATTATAATCCGGCCTTTACTGCCAGGTTCAATGCCTATATTAATAATTTCATTGCCAAAGGCTATAATTTGCTCGACGCCAAATCCATGGCAGCAAAAGCTATTGATGGCACAGTTACCAAACAAGCCCTGCTCCTCACTTACAGCGATGCATACTGGGTAGTAGGACTGATCCTTTTATGCTCCATTCCGCTGGTCTTCTTACAGAAGTTCAAAAAAAATGTAGAGATTCCTGCAGACGTACACTAAATAAAAAAGCCGTTAAGAAAACTTAACGGCTTTTTTAATCCCAAAAAATTAACAATTAAAGCCTGCAGTCGCACGGGTGCAATCAAAGCAGGCACATACGTTTAAAAGAGTTGATTTAACCTTTAATAAAAGCAAGTTAATTTATTTTTTCATCAGTACAAAATTGTTTTTTTGAGCTGCTATTGCTTTTTCAGTTCTCAAGAGCCTGCTAAACCATCAGGTGTTACTCCCCATTTATTCCTATCGGATGCTGTATTGCTGCATATGATGATTTAAATTTTTCCAAATAATATTTTGTCAGTATACCCCGTATGTGAATCATTTTTGCTAGATTAAGCGCGAAAAAAATAGCCGTTAATCATGATGCAGAAACAAAAAGCTACAGGACAAAAAGAATCCATCTTTAACAACGAAGTTGTATCGAGATTCGAACTGTACAATAGCTTATTCCTAACCCTTCCATTTTACAAAGTAAAAGACACCGGCACCCTTCTTCCGCTTTTTATTAAGCATTGTGAAGACGGCGTAAAAGACCGGGAAAATTCAGGACAAATCATCAGGAGTTTTTTTGATAAGTACACACAAAACAACAGTGAAAAGGATGTAATAGATCTTTTGTTCCGTTTTATCCAGTACATCGAACGTCAGGTCGTCCTTTTTGATGCTGTAGAGGATGCCTCCTTTAACAAGCTCAACACCATGGACGATCAGAGTTCTCTTCATTCCTATCTCTCCAAGGGTGTAGACAATGAAGTTCTGAGCCAAAAAATAGAGAAGCTGATTGAGGAATTTTCCCTGAGACTGGTATTAACCGCACACCCCACTCAATTTTACCCTGGTAGTGTTTTGTCTATCATTACTGACCTTACAGCTGCTATTAAGATAAATGATGTACTGAGCATCAATCAACTGTTACAGCAACTAGGAAAGACCCCTTTCTTCAATAAAAAGTCTCCTACCCCGGTTGACGAAGCCTTAAGTTTAGCCTGGTATATGGAAAATGTCTTTTATTTTGCTGCTGCACAGATCCAGTCGGAAGTAGACCAGAGCCTGAATGAATTTCAGCTGGAGTCCAAAAAGATCATTGAACTCGGTTTCTGGCCAGGTGGTGACCGCGACGGAAACCCAAATGTACATGCACAGGATACCATACAGGTAGCCAAAATGCTTCGGCAGATTCTTTTCCGCTGCTATTACAGGGATTTCAGGAATTTGAAACGCCGCATTACCTTCAGAGGCGTCGAAGATACCATCGCGATTGTACAGGAAGTCTTATATCAGAATGCTTTTGACAACAATATAGAAGCTAAAAACATCGCTTCAGAACTCCAGTCTCACCTGAACAATATCAAAACCACCCTCATCAAAGACCATGATGGCTTGTTTGTAGACCTTGTTGATGACTTAATCCGAAAGGTGAACCTTTATGGCTGCCATTTTGCCTCGCTTGATATCCGCCAGGACAGCCGCGTGCTGCGGGATGTACATACTTTCTGCCGTCAAAGCAAACCCATCATTTCCCTCTTTCCGGAAAATTATGAGGCCCTATCTGAAACAGAAAAGATCAAAGTTCTTTCTTTTAAAAGTGCAAAGGTGATTTATCCCGAGCAATCTGATGAACTGATCAACGACACCCTGCAAACCATTTCTGAGATCAGGGAAATCCAGAACAGCAATGGAGAACTGGCCTGTCACCGTTTCATCATCAGCAATTGCCAGCAAGCCAGCGACATCCTTCAACTGGTCGAACTGTTCCTTTGGAACGGCTGGGATGAAGAAAACCTAACTATAGATTTTGTTCCGTTATTTGAAACAGTAAATGACCTGGAAGGTGCTTCAGAGATTATGGAGACCCTGTATACCCATCCATTTTACAGAAAACACCTGAAAAAAAGAGGCAACAAACAAGATATCATGCTGGGTTTCTCAGACAGCACCAAGGACGGCGGCTATTTAATGGCCAACTGGTCCATTTTTAACGCCAAGGTAGCCCTGACTAAAACCTCAGATGACCATAACATTAAACTGGCCTTTTTTGATGGCAGAGGTGGCCCACCAGCAAGAGGGGGAGGTAAAACCCACCGTTTCTATGCATCTATGGGTAAAGAAATTGCCAATAAAAATATTCAGTTGACCATACAGGGACAAACCATCAGCTCACAATATGGTTCTATAGACAGTGCAGAATTTAATATAGCCCAGTTGATCAATGCGGGTATTTCTGCAGGGATCAGGGAAAAACACAACATCCTGCTCGATCCCATACATAAAGACATTTTAGATGTAATGGCCAATGAAAGCTACGAGGCCTTTGTTGCCCTGCGCAATCATCCATTGTTTTTGCGCTATCTTGAGAAATTCTCTCCACTCACCCTGTTGTCAAAGATCAACATCAGCAGCCGGCCGGTAAAGAGAAACTCAGGAGGCCCGTTAAAGCTCGAAGACCTGCGGGCCATCAGCTTTGTAACTGCATGGAGCCAGCTCAAACAAAATATACCCGGTTTTTATGGAATAGGAACGGCATTAAAAAGTCAGGAGGAAAACGGCAACTGGGAAAACGTACACCAAACCTATCACCAGTCTGGTTATTTCAAAACGATCATTGACAACTGTATGATGTCAATGAGCAAATCTGATTTTGCCATTACCGCGCATTTCGCAAATGATAAGGAATTTGGTGCCTTCTGGAAAACCCTTCATGATGAATTTGAGCTTTCTAAGACCATGCTTTTAAAATTATCAGACCACAGCGTCCTGATGGAGAATTATCCTGTTGAGCGGCGCTCTATTGCCGTTAGAGAGAAAATTGTATTGCCTTTGGTATTGATCCAGCATTATGCCTTGGGGCATCTCGGCAATGAAGAGCTTGCAGAAGATAAACGACAGGCCTATGAAAAACTGGCCATCAGGACCGTTTATGGTATCGTTAATGCCGGACGAAACCTTGCTTAAAACAAAAAAGCCATAAAAAAAGCGAAGCTAATGCTTCGCTTTTTTTATGTATAAAGGTCTTAGTAGATGATCTTTCCTGCAGAGGTTACAATTGATGCAATCCTCACCGCGTCAAAGATCCTTTCTTCTGTCGCACCCAATCCGAGAATAGATTTCTCATGCGCATTCACGCACATTTCGCAGCCATTCACTGCAGAAACGGCAATACTCATCAGCTCAAAGAATTCCTTTCCTGTTACCGGGCTGCTCATCAACTGCATCCTTACCCTGGCAGGAATCTGCGTATACTTCTCTTTCCCCGTAAAATGACGGAAACGATAGAATACATTGTTCAAGGCCAGCAAAGAAGCACAACCTGCTGCTTCAGCAACTTCTTCCGCCGTCGCTTCTTTAGAAAGCGCCAGTTTTTCATAGAATTCTGTTAAAACCTTGTTGTTGTTATTTATAGCAATACTTAAAGCCACTAAAGCACATTCTTTTTCCGTTAAATGATTAGAAGTAAACGTACTTGTAAAGTTTAATTTAAGATCGCGGGCATACCTGGAGTTCCCTTTTTCTAAAAGATACAGGCTCTCATTTCTGTAATCTGCTTCAAGGCCGACAACAGCCAGTATTTCCTGGATAGTTTCTGTGATTTCACTCATGGTAATATTCAAATATTAGGATAAAAAAAATCCCTGCAAAAATGCATTTACAGGGATAATTAGATTAAAAGGGAAGCTTATGCACTTAAAGTTTCCTGACCTTTTTCCCAGTTACAAGGGCAAAGTTCGTCCGTTTGCAAAGCATCCAGTACTCTGATTACCTCTTTTACGTTACGTCCAACACTTAAGTCGTTTACACATACCCAGCGTACGATACCCTGAGGATCGATAATGAAAGTTGCACGATAAGCAATTTTTTCGTTCGGTTCTAAAATATCCAAAGCTTCAGCTAAAGATTTAGAAGTGTCCGCTAGCATAGGGAATTTTAAACCACGTAAATCATCATGGTTATTTCTCCAGGCAAGGTGAACAAATTCAGAATCTGTAGATGCGCCGATCAGTTTAGTATCACGGTCGCGGAATTCGCTGTAGTTGTTGTTAAATTCAGCGATCTCTGTAGGGCAAACAAAAGTAAAATCTTTTGGCCACCAGAACAGGCAAGTCCACTCGTTGTTATCGTTAATTAAAGAATCAGAAGTGATTGTTTCGAACTCTTTACCTTTCTCTAAACTTACAACGGCTGTTTTGGAAAATGATGGAAATTGTTGACCTATGTTTATCATAATTTTATGTTTTTTTTCTTGCTGCAAAGGTACGGCTATCCCACAGAATAACCAACCATCCGAAGGTAATTATACATACTAAATCTCGATACACCCATAGACAAAAACTATATCAAAGGCCATTATAAGACCGAAAGTTCATTCATTTCATTTTCTCTTCCGCTTTACCCTCCGGATTCTTCAGAATAAGCATTCCATTTTGTATATTTAAGATCCATCACGCTTAGCAAACCAGTCATGATACACAGGTTCAACGCCATTTTTGACGCTCAGCAAAAAAACCAATATGCAGTCCGCCTAAGCACGGCCGCAGAACGGATACAAAAACTAAACGCCCTTAAAAGTTGTATAGAAGCACATGAAAGTGACATCTATGAGGCCTTGCATACGGATCTTCGAAAAAACAAATTCGAATCTGCCGTTACAGAAGTTCTTTTCATCTACGGTGAAATAGACTTTACCATTAAGAACCTGTATGGGTGGATGAAGCCACAGCATGCAGCCAGAAACATCAGCAATCTTCTGGCAAAAAACAGGATCTACTATGAACCAAAAGGAGTTTGCCTCATCATCGCTCCCTGGAATTACCCTTTTCAACTTGTCATGAGTCCACTCATCTCTGCCATAGCCGCAGGAAACTGTGTCATGATCAAGCCATCCGAATATAGTTCTGCTACCAGCAGCCTCTTATTCCGGTTATTGGAAAAGACTTTCCAAGAACAAGAAATCGCCTGTATTGAAGGCGATGCAGGTGTTTCTGCAAACCTGTTAAAGCTTCCCTTCGATCATATTTTCTTCACAGGCAGTACTGCTGTCGGAAAGATAATTATGGAAGCAGCATCCAAACACCTCAGTTCAGTTACTCTTGAACTTGGAGGCAAATCACCTGTTATTGTAGACCAAACCACCAACATACCAAAAGCAGCAGAAAAAATTGCATGGGGAAAGCTGATCAATGCCGGGCAAACTTGTATAGCGCCAGATTATGCCATGATCCATACCTCCAAAATAGAGGAATTTATAGAGGCCTATAAAACGGCTGTGGTAGAAATGTTCTTTGATAAAACAGACAAACGACTTGATTTTAAATCCTTCGCAAAAATCATTAACCAGAAACATTACGACCGAATCCAGCATCTCCTTAAGGATGCAACAGACCGGGGAGCAAAAATCCTCTGGGATGGCCCCTCCAACCTCCTGCACCAAACCATTCACCCAACCCTACTCGGGCATCTACCCGAAAACTGCGCCATTATGGAAGAAGAGATCTTTGGCCCCATACTCCCTATCATCCCCTACACCAGCCTGGAGGAAGCCATCAGAATGATCAATCGAATGAATAAGCCACTGGCGTTGTATATCTTCAGCGAAGATCAATCGCATATCCGTCAAATCCTACGAAACACCAGTTCCGGCGGCGCCTGCATCAATGACGTACTCATTCACATCTCTAACCCCAACTTACCCTTTGGAGGCGTAAATCAAAGCGGAATGGGCAGTTCACATGGCTTCTTTGGTTTCAAAACCTTTTCCCACGAAAGAGCTGTTGTTTTCCAATCAGACATCAATGCAGCAAGCCTGGTTTATCCGCCGTACAAAAAAAAGCAATGGATACTGCAGCTGCTGAAAAAACTGATGTAAACCCTTAACCAACCCGAACCGAAGTCATCGTCAAAGAGCCTCCAACAGCTTTATCGTTAAACAAGAGTACAGGTTCATCATCTTGCTTTAAACCTAGTGTATAGATTAGCGGAAGATAATGTTCAGGTGTTGGAATGGCCAGCATTGCCTCTTTTCCCAAACTTTGATAATTTATTAAAGGCCGGTGCTCATTGGTCATGATCAGTTCCTTAAACTTCTCGTTGATCTCCAGCGCCCAGTCGTAACCACCACCATGGATCATCTCCCAGCTCATCATGCGAAGATTGTGCACCATATTCCCACTTCCCAGGATCAAAACGCCTTTCTTCCTCAACTTAAATAATTCTGCAGCCAGCCCATAATGGAACCTGGCGTCCCGGGTATAATCTATGCTCAATTGCAAAACAGGAATCTGTGCCTGCGGATACATATGCTTCACAACAGTCCATGCCCCGTGATCCAAACCCCATTCATGATCCAGATGAACCTCTGTCCCCTTTACCATTGCAGCTGTTTCAGAAGCCAGATCAGGACTGCCGGGCGCCGGATACTCCACATCGAACAATGCCTGCGGAAAGCCGCCAAAATCATGTATGGTTGGCGGAAAATCCATCGCAGTTACAAAAGTTCCCCGAGTAAACCAATGCGCGGAAACTACCAGAACAGCGCTGGGCTGTGGTATATCCTTCGCGATATCCACCCATTTTCGGCTGAACTCATTGTCTTCTATCCCATTCATCGGAGAACCGTGTCCGATAAAAAGAACCGGCATCGTATACCCCTGCTCGGGAAGGCTTGCTGTAAGTGTTTTTAAATCTGATAAGTTTGACATATCGTCCTCCTTGTTGTATACAAATTTACCTTTTTATGTCTACGGCCCTGTTGATGTATGATAAGAAATTAAGGGGATTTAGTAAATTAGCACGAAAATTAACTTTCGTATGAAATACCTGTTTTCTATCTTCCTCTCCCTGTTTATCCTTTCTGCCCAGGCCAAAAAACCTAAGCACCAATACATCAGGGTGTCCACGGAGATGGGCGAATGCATTATCCAGCTTTACAACGAAACCCCATTACACCGAGACAATTTCATCAAGCTCACCAAGGCTGGTTTCTACAACAATACCTTGTTCCACCGGGTCATTAAAGACTTCATGATCCAGGGTGGAGACCCGGACTCTAAAAAAGCAGAGGCTGGTAAACTGCTTGGTGAAGGCGATGTAGGTTACACCATCCCTGCTGAATTCAGGGACAGTTTGTTTCATAAAAAAGGTGTATTGGCGGCCGCCAGAGACGATAACCCCCAGAAAGCCTCCAGTGGATGTCAGTTCTATATCGTACAAGGTAAAAAATTCACTGATGAACAACTTGACGCCCTGGAAACTAACCGCCTTCATTTCAAATTGCCGCAATGGCAAAGGGAAATCTATAAAACTACAGGTGGCACCCCTCATCTGGATCGTAATTATACCGCCTTCGGAGAGGTCGTACAAGGCATAGAACTCGTCGATCTGATCGCCGCCAGTCCAACCGATTCGAACAACCGTCCATTAAAAGACATCAAAATGACCGTAACCCTGCTTAAAAAACGGGCAGCAAAAAAATTGGAAAAAAAGCTGGCCAAACAAAAACAAGTACAGGAAAACGCATAAATACAGCCCCCATTATGAAGATCATATCCTACAACATCAACGGCATCCGCGCTGCAGCCACCAAGAACTTTCTGGACTGGTTAAAAAATGAAAACCCAGACATGGTATGCCTGCAGGAAGTAAAGGCACTGCCCGCACAAATTCCCGACATTATAGCCGTTCTGGAACAACTGGGTTACCATAACTACTGGTTTCCTGCAGAAAAAAAAGGATACAGCGGTGTAGCCATCTTCAGTAAAATTAAACCCAATTACGTAGAATACGGATGCGGAGAAGAATGGATCGATAAAGAAGGACGTATTTTAAGGGCCGATTTTGATACATTTTCCCTGATGAGCGTCTATCTGCCATCCGGATCCAGCGGAGAAGACAGACAGGCTAAAAAGTATGAATTCATGAAGTTTTTCGACACCTATACAGAAAACCTTCGCATCACATGCCCTAACCTGATCATCTCTGGCGATTACAACATCTGCCACACCGCCATAGACATCCACAACCCTAAAACCAATGCCAACTCCTCCGGCTTCCTGCCAGAAGAACGAGAATGGATGGAATTGTTCCTTAACAATGGCTTTATTGATACCTTCCGGCATTTCAATAAAGATCCCCACCACTACACCTGGTGGAGTTTCCGCGCCAATTCCAGAGCAAAGAATTTGGGCTGGCGTATCGATTACCACCTGGCTACAAAACCAATGCTGGACCGTTTAAAACAGGTCAGAATCCTGCCCGATGCCGTCCATTCCGATCATTGTCCTGTCCTGCTGGAACTGAATGCCTAACCCAATAAAAAACCCTAAATCATACCACATGGAAGGATTAAAACTGTATTCCCCTGCCGATATACTGGTACTCACCCGTCAACGCGAAGGAGAAATCAAACTAGGAGAAAAAGTGCAAACCCTCTCCAGTCTGAACGACCTGAAGCAATCCAATGCCCCATTTGTCTTACTGGGTATCCCGGAAGACATCGGTGTACGTGCCAACTACGGCATTGCCGGAACAGCAAGTGCATGGGAAGCCAGCCTGAGGGCCCTTCTTAATATCCAAAGCAATTCTTTTTTAAACGGAGCAGAGCTTCTCATCCTGGGTCATTTCGAGTTCAAAGACCCTAAAGAAACGGATCCGGCAACCCTCAGCAAAAAAGTAGAAGCGATAGATGATCTGGTCTACCCGGTGATCCAAAAGATCATTGAGGCTGGAAAAACACCTATCGTCATCGGCGGCGGTCATAACAACGCCTATCCCATCATTAAGGGTGTTTCCCTGGCCAAAGGAAAAGAAATAGATGTCGTAAATATCGACGCCCATGCCGACCTGCGTGAAACAAATGGCCGGCACAGTGGAAATGGCTTCAGTTATGCCATCAAAGATAATTATCTGAAAAACTACAGTATTTTCGGGCTCCATGAAAACTACAATAATTATCATGTCCTCCAGCAAATCAAAGAAAATCCGCATGTCAACTGCATTTATTTCGATGAGCTGATCAAAACTAAGGACAGAACCCAGCTGCTCCATAATTTTGTTCAGCCCCTGGATTACAACCTCGGTCTTGAAATAGACCTGGACAGTATAGAAAATGTCCTGTCCAGCGCCTCTACCCCTTCAGGCTTTACCCTGAACGACATGAGGAGACTGGTGCTCAACGGTAAGAAAAAATTCCATTACCTCCACCTCTGCGAAGGTGCTGTAGAACTCAGTGACGGAAGAAAAGATCCCAATACTGCAAAAACAATCGTTTACCTGATCACCGACTTCATCAAGGCTCAGCTAAACTTGTAAACCCGCTCTGGAGTTACACAAACATCCATACGAACATCAAATGCATTAACGTCGGCAATCTCCTCAGCAGGTCCAAAAAGAGAGATGCCGACTTTTTTTGTCTCCAGCCCCCCCAGAAAACGGTCATAAAAGCCCTTCCCATAACCCACACGATAACCCCGGAGATCAAAAGCCAAAAGTGGAATCAGGACCATATCCACCTTTCCTACATAAACCTCCCCATCAACAGGCTCCAATATCCCATAAAAATTCTCCACGAGCCCTTCAGCTCCCTTATAAACATAGTTCGTCATCAATGACGACCCAAAGTCCGCCTGCGGCACAATAACGCGCACAGCAGGATAATTTTGTGCCAACCACTCTATTAAAAGAAAAGTATCCGGCTCCGCTTTGCGCTCCATCGGCAAAAAAATATGAACCACCTCCACACCAGAAAAATCCATCAAAGCAAACTGCTCCAGCAAACCCATACTCAGCACCTTTAGTGCCTCCTTCGACAACATCTTCCTTTCCTGAAGTGCCATCTTTCTAATCTCAGATTTCGTCATCAAAACAAAGATAATTATTAAGCCAGCCAACAACAACCATGCACGCTAAGCCTATGGCACCAAACATAACTCCCCACGACTCCGTACAATCCCTGCATCATACCCGGTCCCCCATCAATCCCCTAACCCACCTCTTTTTGAGGTTACCCCTGCACCCAAAAAATTAATTCTGCTCAGGAGGAGACCTCAGCTTCTAAGCGGGACGCGCAACGCCCCAAAGAAGCGTTAGTCTCCGAGAGCAAATTAATTTTCCCCCGCAAAAAACCGCATAAAAAAAGAAGGCTTCGGGAACCACTCCGAAGCCTCAATCAACCTAAACCTAAAACTAAACTATGAAAATTCTTATTTTACTCTTTCAACGTAATCGCCAGTACGCGTATCAATCTTAACTTTATCGCCCTGATTGATAAACATCGGC
This sequence comes from Pedobacter sp. ASV19, assembly GCF_016429005.1. Lineage (GTDB taxonomy): Bacteria > Bacteroidota > Bacteroidia > Sphingobacteriales > Sphingobacteriaceae > Pedobacter. Next base: position 25,845 of record NZ_JAELTV010000018.1, on the reverse strand, counting down.
ACTTTTATTTCTACCCCGGTCTCTACAGTTGCATATTTCAACGCATTTGTAGACGTATCGCCCTTAACAGCAGGCTCCGAGTACGTAATCTCTAATTCAACATGGGAAGGTGTCTGTGCCATAATCGGCTCATCGCTTTCAAACGCAATGATCACATTCATTCCTTCTTTCAAAAAACGAACACTTTTACCAAACAATACCTTTGGTATGTTAAACTGTTCGTAAGTATTGTTATCCATCACCACCAATGCGTCCCCATCTTCATATAAGTATTGGTAATCACTGGTTTCAACGCGGCAAATCTCTACTTCCTCATCCACACGAAATCTGTATTCAACCAGTTTCCCGGATTTCACATTTCTCATTCTTGCCTGATAAAAAGCCCGTAAATTTCCAGGGGTACGATGAAGGAACTCCTCTACCTGTACCAATTCTCCGTTAAACCGAAGGATGTTTCCACTTTTTACTTCTGATGCTTTTGCCATTTTTCTTTGAAATTGTGCCTGTTACCCTGCCCGATTTCGTGCCGCAAAGGTAAAGACTATTTTTTAATTGTACAATAGTAATTTTAAAATTTATTTTTAATGCTGTTTTAGCGCCTGTTCCACTATATTTCGTGACATTTTCATTATAAAGCAATTAATAATTTAAGCTGTTTTATAATCTGTTACCTGGATCAAATGCTTGCAGAAAGAATACTCTACTTCCTGATTAGAGCATACAACCAGCAATTTATCTGCCGAAAAATCAGAAATCAGCTGATGGTACCAGTCAATTCCTTGCGTATCCAGGTTAGATGTCGGCTCGTCCAACAATAACATTGGCGTATCAGCACAACAAGCCAGCGCAAGTTTGGTCCGCTGCTTCATCCCGGAAGAAAAATATTTCAAAGGTTTATCCTGAGCCCTTGGCAGCCCCAGGCGCTCCAATACGCCTTCAGCATTCATCCCGGCACTAAATTCTTTAAATTTAAAATGAAAACTGATGGTTTCCTGAAGCGTAAATTCTTCGATCAAGTCTAAATATGGAGCAGCAAAACTGACGCGTTTATATATCTGCTCCACTGGAATATTTTTAGCCTCACTATAAGTGACAGTACCTTCTGAAGGGGATAAACTCCCTGTAAGCACACTTAATAAAGTAGACTTTCCCGATCCGTTAGGCCCAAGTATCGCGTACTGCTCACCTGCTTTAAACTGATAAGAGAAATTCCGGAAAATCCATTCCTGGTTAAACCGGCGTCCAGCTTTATCTAAATCAATGATCATCGGCTGAATTAACTACCAGACCCAAAGCCCTTCATAACCCCGCGGTTCGAATTGCGGATAAAATCAACGATTTCATCGCGGATCTCCGTCGGCTTAAACTCTGCTTCTATCATATCCAGGGCCTTTGTCACATTGTTATGTTTCACAAAAAGCACCCGGTAAATTTCCTGGATCTCATTGATTTTCTCTGAAGAAAACCCTCTTCTCCTCAACCCAACAGAATTGATCCCTGCATAAGACAAAGGCTCTCTTGCTGCTTTTACATAGGGAGGAACATCCTTTCTCACCAGTGAACCGCCAGTCACAAAAGCATGTGAGCCAACTTTAACAAACTGATGGATGGCCACTAATCCTGCAAGCACCACATAATTCCCAATCGTAATATGTCCCGCCAGCGTCGTGCTGTTGGAAAAAATACAATGGTCCCCAACTTCGCAGTCATGGGCAATGTGAGAATAAGCCTGGATCAGGCAATTGCTTCCAATCACCGTTTTCCATTTATCTTTTGTTCCCCGGTTAATGGTTACACACTCCCTGATCGTCGTATTGTCTCCGATTTCAGCCGTTGTTACCTCGCCTGCAAATTTAAGATCCTGCGGAACACCAGAGATCACCGATCCTGGAAAAACACGACAGTTTTTGCCAATACGCGCCCCGTCCATGATCACCACATTTGATCCGATCCAGGTGCCCTCACCGATCTCCACATCTTTATGGATTACCGCAAAGGGCTCTATAACAACATTATCTGCTATTTTTGCTTGTGGATGTATATATGCTAGAGGTTGGATCATGCCGTTTTATCGCTATCTTTAACTTTAACAATCTGCGCCATCATTTCGGCTTCAACTACAACTTTCTCACCAACCATACCCACACCTTTCATCTGTGCAATTCCCCTTCTGATCGGTTCCATTAAATCACATCTGAAAACAATGGTATCTCCGGGAGAAACCTGCGCCCTAAAACGCACATTGTCAATTTTCAGGAACAAGGTAAGATAATTTCTTGGATCCGGCACTGTACTTAAAACCAATATCCCTCCGGTCTGTGCCATAGCTTCGATCTGAATCACCCCGGGAAATACCGGAGCACCAGGAAAATGCCCTTTAAAGAGCTCTTCATTCATCGTCACATTCTTCACCCCCACCACATAAGTCTTGGTCAGTTCCAGGATTTTGTCGATAAACAGGAAGGGTTGTCTGTGTGGTAAAATGTCCATGATCTGTACCACATCATATAAAGGCTTTACAGACGGGTCGTACACATGCTGTACTTTTTTGTTTTTTTCTTTTTTGATGGCCGCTTTGATTTTTTTTGCAAAAGCAACATTAGCCGCATGACCCGGCCTGGCCGCCATAATATGGCCTTTTAAATGCACCCCAACCAGAGCAAGGTCACCGATCATATCCAATAACTTGTGTCTGGCCGGTTCATTTTGGTGCCTAAGCTCCATGTTGTTCAGAATGCCCTGAGGCGCCACATCAATCGCATTTCTGTTAAATATTTTTGCCAGGTGATCCAATTCATCCCTGGTCACTTCTTTATCTACGATCACAATTGCGTTGTTCAGATCCCCACCCTTGATCAGATTGTTCTGCAATTGGTATTCCAGCTCATGCAGAAAACAAAAGGTCCTGCAGGAAGCGATTTCTTTTTTAAACTCGGCAATACTGGAGATGCCAGCATGCTGACTGCCCAAAACAGGAGAATTATAATCAATCATACAAGTAAACCTGTAGTCGTCCAGTGGCATAGCCACAATTTCCACTTTCCGGTCTGCCTCTGTATAGGTAATGTTGTGCGGAATCTGAAAATATTCCCGGTCAACATCCTGAAGAACCACTCCTGCCAATTCCAGTGCATCCAGAAACTGGATCGCACTACCATCCATAATCGGCGTTTCAGGACCATCCAGCTTCATCAACACATTGTCCAGATCCATTCCGACCAAAGAAGCCATCACATGCTCTACAGTACTTACACTAGCTCCATTTTGGGATATAGTCGTTCCCCTTGCCGTATCTGTCACATTATCACAATCTGCGTCAACGATCGGCTGACCCGGAAGATCTATCCTTTGAAATTTAAACCCGTGATTTTCCGGAGCAGGACAAAAAGTTAAAGTAACATTTGCACCGGTATGCAGGCCCACGCCCTTTACCGAAACCTCGTTCTTAATGGTTTTTTGTTTAACGTTCATTATTTTCCTGGTATTGTAGTACTACTTTGTTCTATTAGTAAGGTGAGTTTTTTAATCTTAGCCTCCAGCTCAGCGATCCTGAGCTCCACTGTTGGCAACTGTTTAAAGATCACGGAGGCCCGCATCCAGTTCCTCAATGGCTGGGCCGGGCTGCCGTGCCATTGTTTATTTTCTTCTGTAATATTGAAATTAATTCCAGCCTGCGCCCCAATCTGGGTTCCCTTGGCCAGCGATAAATGACCTGCAATCCCTACCTGGCCACCAACCACAGAATTTCCGCCAAGCTTTGTACTTCCGGAAATACCCGACTGGGCAGCGACAACGGTATGTTCGCCAACGTCAACATTATGGGCAATCTGGATCAGATTGTCCAGTTTAACTCCCTTTCTGATGAAAGTAGATCCCATCGTTGCCCGGTCTATAGCCGTATTGGCTCCAATCTCTACATCATCCTCTATGATCACATTGCCAATCTGGGCAATTTTGGTATATGTTCCGTCGGCTTGTGGTGCAAAACCAAAGCCATCACTGCCAATTACCGTATTGGAATGAATAATAATCCTGCTTCCAAGTACAGAACGGTTATATATTTTAACACCTGGATGCAGCACACAATGTGCACCAATCCGGCTTTCCTCTCCGATAAACACCTGAGCGGCAATTTTTGTATCGTCACCAATCACTACATTTTCAGCGATATAGCTGAAAGCCCCAATAAAAACATTCTTTCCGATCTTTGCTGTAGGATGTATGAAACTAGGTTCCTCTATGCCAGACTTATCGGCACTCTGGTTCATGATTTCATTATACTTGTCCAGTAACACAGAAAATGCACTGTAAGGATCTTTAACCTTTATTAAGGTGCAGGTAAAGTCTTGGGCAGGTGTAAAATCCTGACCAACAATTACCACAGAGGCCTCTGTCTGATATAAATAGTTTTCGTATTTAGGATTCGATAAAAAGCACAAAGACCCTGCCTTACCATCCTCTATCTTAGAAAGCTCAGCCACCTGAACATTTTCATCCCCCTCAATAGTCCCACTTAATAGTTCGCTTATCTGCTTGGCAGTAAATTGCATTTTACAAAGGTATATGTTAAATTGATATGAACAAATAAACCCATATAGGTTATCTTATTTTTAATATTGATTAGAAAAAAACTAAAAACGGAATAAAATTTGAATTCTAATGTTAAAAAATGCTAAATAATACGAGGATAGCAAAGGATATGCTTTTTTACCGTCTTGTCTAGCGACTCTAAATTAGATAAATCAGACGCCTTTGCGATATCAATCCTCACATTATTTTTCAAAAGAATATTGATATTGCTATTTCCGGCATTATAAGCCCGGTTCCAGATTTCGTCTGTAAAAACAAAATAACGGGCTTCCTCCACCGAAATACCCAGTACCGCAGCTGCATTTTCTTTCAATAGCTGTACCCTTGCAGGCTCCGGAGCACGACTACCAATCTCTGTCTTATATAAACTCCGGGTAGTCAGCATTCCGCACAACCTGGACAAAATTTTATCCTGGTGATTTTCCCAAACCTTCACCGAAGCAAAAATATCCTGGTCATCAAGTTTCAAAAACTGCTGCAGGTGCCGTTCATCTGTAAAAAAGTCCTGTTCTGAAACCCCGCCCTGTAAAAAATGCTGTAAAGCCGGTGTCGCGAAAAGAGTTTCTCCGCCCCAAGCTAGTTCCTTTGCCCTTTCCAGGATCTTGACCAGTAACTGTTCTCCGGCAATCACTGTTTTGTGCAAATACACTTGCCAGTACATCAGTCGACGGGCAATCAGAAAATTCTCAATAGAATAAATCCCTTTTTCTTCAATCACCAGCTCTCCATCCGCAATATTGAACATTTTGATGATCCGGTCAAAACTGATCACCCCCTCACTTACCCCTGTAAAAAAACTATCCCTGTTCAGATAGTCCATCCGGTCCAGATCAAGCTGACTTGAAATCAATTGGTGAAGAAATTTTTTAGGACAGTTTCCTTTAAAAATATCAATTGCCCTTGTCAACCTGCCGTCAAATTCGAGGTTTAATTTTTCCATGATCAACATAGAAATGTCCTCATGGTGGATTCCGTTCACCAATGTATGCTCCAGAGCATGTGAAAACGGCCCATGGCCTATATCGTGCAACAGAATTGCAATGGTTGCAGCCTCTTCCTCTTCCTTGCTGATCTCATGGCCCTTACCTCTAAGCACCTCTATCGCGAGGCTCATCAGGTGCATGGCCCCCAAAGCATGATGAAACCGCGTATGCAAAGCACCAGGATACACAAGATGGGTCATTCCCAACTGTTTAATATACCTCAATCTTTGAAACCAGGGATGAGCGATCAGATCAAAAATCAGAGCAGAGGGGATATTGATAAACCCATATACCGGGTCATTAATTATTTTCTTTTTATTCAATCTGTTATAAATAAATTATACGGTACAAAAATTGCTATTTTTATTCACAAATAAGAAAGCGCGTGTGCTTTTCAAAAATTAAATTTACATTATATACATACAATAATGCAGGAAACCAAGATTCTATGGGCCGATGATGAGATCAACTTATTAAAACCACATATATTACTCTTAAACGAGAAAGGCTATCACGTGACCACTTTTACCAACGGTAATGATGCCCTTGAAGCCTTCAGTAAAGAACATTTTGACCTTGTTTTCCTGGACGAGAACATGCCCGGAATGAGCGGACTGGAGACCCTCTCCGCCATTAAAAACCTAAAGAATGATGTTCCTGTTGTTCTCATCACCAAAAGTGAAGAAGAAAACCTGATGGAAGATGCCATCGGATCCAAAATAGACGATTACCTGATCAAGCCGGTGAATCCAAAACAGGTCTTGCTGACCATTAAAAAGATCATCGACAACAAACGCCTGATCAGCGAAAAAACCTCTATGGCTTATCAGCAGGACTTCCGTCGCCTGGGCATGACCCTCAATGACAAACTTAGTTATGAAGAATGGGTAGATGTTTATAAAAAACTCGTATTCTGGGAGCTCGAACTGGAGAAACTGGATGATCCTCAAATGCATGAAATTCTAACCATGCAGAAATCTGAGGCCAATATGCAATTCTCCAAATTCATTGAAGATCATTACCTGGGCTGGGTGAACGGAAAAGGTACTGCTCCGCTATTGTCAAATGAATTGCTAAAAAAGAAAGTTTTCCCGCTCATAAATTCTACAACACCGGTCTTCTTTATCCTGATCGATAACCTGAGATACGACCAGTGGAAGATCATCAATCCCCTGATTACTGAATATTTCCGGCTGGACGAAGAAGACACCTATTCCAGTATCCTTCCAACAGCAACCCAATATGCCAGAAATGCCATATTCTCAGGTCTGATGCCTCTGGAAATGGAAAAACGTTTCCCTACACTTTGGCAAAATGATGACGATGAAGGTGGAAAAAACATGCACGAAGAAGCCTTCCTCGCCGACCAGATCAAGAGAGGCCTCCGTAAAGACTGCAAATTCAGCTATCATAAAATCCTGACCTACGACGATGGAAAAGCGCTCAATGAACAGTTCAATAAACTCATGCAAAATGAGTTCAACGCCATCGTGTACAACTTTGTAGACATGCTCTCGCATGCACGCACCGATATGCAAATGATCCGGGAGCTGGCCAACGACGATGCAGCTTACCGATCGCTTACCCTATCCTGGTTTGAACACTCTCCTTTGCTCGATCTGATCAAAAAACTAGCCCGTAAAAAAGTAAAGCTGGTGATCACCACCGACCATGGTACCATCCGGGTAAAACACCCAAGTAAAGTGATCGGAGACAGGAATACCAATACCAATCTGCGTTATAAACAAGGCAGAAACCTCAATTTTAATGCAAAAGAGGTTTTTCTGATCAAAAATCCACATGAGGCGCAATTACCTAAAATCAATATCAGTTCCAATTATATCTTTGCAAAAGAAGACCGGTATTTTGTTTACCAGAATAATTACAACCAGTTTGTCAACTACTACAATGAAACCTTCCAGCACGGGGGGATTTCACTGGAAGAGATGATCATTCCGGTCGCAACCTATAGTTCACGTTAGTTTAGATCACAATGACCCTAGAAATTAACGGCCTCCAGGATTTAGCGGAGGCCGCTCAGGCACTTTTAATATTTGCGGATGAAGAAAAGATCTTCATTTTTGAAGGAGAAATGGCTGCAGGTAAAACCACCTTTATCAAAGAGATCTGCCACCAGCTTGGTGTCTCCGATGTGGTTTCCAGCCCAACCTTTTCTATTGTCAATGAATATGAATCGGCAGAAAGACAGCCCATATACCATTTCGATTTTTACCGCATCAAAAACCTAAGGGAGGCCTACGACATCGGCTATGAAGATTACTTCTATTCCGGCAATATCTGCTTAATCGAGTGGCCGGAAAAGATTGAAGAAATTCTTCCCGAACACCATATTAAAGTCCGGATCCACATTCAGGATGAAGACAAAAGAACGCTCAGTTTTATTAAAATTTAAAAAGCTAATTTGCTCCCTTTAAGGTTATTATTATTAATTTTAAGCAGATAAATTCATTAAAATGGCTACAGGATTAAGAGAAGGAATGGCCTCTATTGCTCAAAAAGGATTACTTCAGCCCAAAGAGACACTAGAAGAAACCGGAAAAAAAAGCAACAGCCTCTACATCGGCCTGCCAAAAGAAATTTCCTTCCAGGAAAACAGGATCGCGCTCACCCCCCTTTCTGTTGCTCTTTTGGTTAACAATGGTCATAAAGTGGTTTTAGAAAGTGGAGCCGGCAACGGGGCCAACTTTTCCGACCGGGACTACAGTGAGCAAGGCGCCATCATTACCTATAATAAGAAAGAGGTCTTTGATGCCGACATTATTGTAAAAATTGCCCCGCCTACTCCTGAAGAAATAGCCATTATGCACAAGGGACAAACCCTTATTTCAGCCCTTCAGATGGGTAACCTGGATGAAGCGTACTTAAAAGCCTTGCTGGCCAAGAAGATCAACGCCCTCTGCTTTGAACATCTGCGCGATGAAGGAAATGTTCTGAGCGTAGTCAGGGCTATGAGTGAAATAGTAGGTGCCACAACCGTATTTATAGCAGCAGAATATCTGAGCAGTGTAACCGGTGGAAAAGGACTGATGCTGGGTGGTTTTACAGGCGTTCCTCCTACAGAAGTGGTGATCCTTGGTGCGGGTACCGTAGGTGAATACGCTGCTCGTACTGCGCTGTCACTGGGAGCCGAAGTCAAAGTATTCGACAGCTCTATTTATCGCCTTAGACGCCTCCAAAACAACCTGGGCAGCCGCGTATTTACCTCTGTAATGCAACCTATCGTTCTCGGTAAGGCCATTACTACCTGCGATGTTGTAATCGGTGCCATCCGCGCCAAACATGGCCGAAGCCCATGCATTGTTATGGATGAAACGGTAAGCCGGATGAAACCCAATTCTGTCGTTATTGATGTCAGTATCGATCAGGGAGGATGTTTTGAAACTTCAAAAGTCACCAACCATAAAGATCCCGTATTCAGAAAGTATGATGTCATCCATTATTGCGTGCCCAATATTGCCTCCAGGGTGCCCAGAACGGCTTCCTATGCCCTCACCAATATCTTTACACCTATCCTGGTCGATATCGGTGATATGGGCGGCCTGATGAATGTGGTCTGGAGCAAACCGGGGATTCGGGAAGCTTTATATACCTACCAGGGCCACCTCACCAGTAAAGACCTTGCCAATATGTTCAACTTGCCTTTTAAAGACATCGAACTGCTGGTCGTTTCCAACCAGTAAAATATGAAAATAAGCCTTTCCCTCATCTTATGCCTCTTCAGTGGTACGCTTCTTTTCGCCCAAAAGAAAGCCCCGGCCCCTCTGAAAGTGGTCAGTTCCTTTGCTTTATATAAAAATTCTTACCGGCAGAACCCGGACAATCAACTCATAGAATTGAAAAAAGTCATTCCCGACCTGCAACTGGACATCCGATACGCCACAAAGAACAATTTCATGAAGGAAGTCATGTACCCCCAGGCCAGGGCATTTGCCAGAAAGCCTGTGGTCCAGCAGCTTCAAAAAGTACAGGACGAACTCCGAAAAAAGGGTCTGGGACTTCGGATTTACGATGCTTATCGTCCTTATGCCATTACGGTAGCCTTTTATCAGAAAGCCTCCGACAAGCATTTTGTCGCCAATCCAGCAAAAGGATCCAAACACAACCGGGGTTGCGCTGTAGACCTGAGCCTGATCAACTTAAAAACAGGTAAAGAGCTGCCTATGCCTACTCCTTACGACAGTTTTGCCCCGCAAGCCGCTGCAGACTATGCTCAACTATCTACATCCGTGATCCGCAACCGCAACCTTCTTATACGCACAATGCAGGCGCATGGTTTCAAGGTTCTTAAAAACGAATGGTGGCATTATGACTTTGTAGGTTGGCAAAATTATGAATTGCTGGATATCCCTTTCAAAGATCTCTAAATCAATTTCCTGGCTTTATACCCATATTGCAGGTACACCAAGGCCAATAAAGTAACCCCCGAGCAACAGTAAAAAATAACCGGGATCATAGAAATATCACTGATGAAGAGCCAGCCTGCCAGTAAAGCTCCAATCCCAATCCCGGCTTCCAGGGCAATGTACATGGTGGCCATTGCCTTTCCCCGGTGTTCAGGGTCACTGAGATCTACAGTCCAGGCCGTCGCTGTTGGGGAAAGCATACCCGTCGCTATCCCATACAAGGCCGAAGCAGCCATCAAAGAAAAGGAATTCGCCGCAAGCCCAACCCATAACATGGCAACCGCCAGTAAAACCAGGGAAATCTTCAAAATAACGATTCTTCCATATTGGTCAGACGCTTTTCCAGCCACAAACCGGATCAGCAAAGAAGTAATCGTAAAGACCATAAAGAACAAGCCCTTATTGCTCGTACCCAAATGACCACTCCAATCTGAAATCACCGTAAGAATAGCTCCGTAGCTGATATAACTCATAAAAATAATGACCGTTGCCGGAATCACACGCCATTCAATAATATCCTTGCGGCTGATCTTTAGCAAGCTGAAATTGAATTTCTGTTTATCCGGAAGTGTTTCTTTCATATTGGCCAGGATCACAATAGACATTAAAGCAAATAAAGACGAAGAATAAAACAGAATATCTATAGAAAAATGATCCGTGATCAAGCTCCCTATTGCCGGTCCAATGGCCAGCCCCGTACTGAAACAAACCCCATGTACCCCCATAGCTTCTCCCCAGCGGTGAACAGGAACCAGATCGGCGACATAAGCCGCTGTTGCAGTAGGCTTAAAGCCTGTCGAAAATCCGTGGACCAACCTTAACAACAAGAACCCCGCAACAGTAGTGAGCACGGGATAAAGAAAGCCGCAAACAAAACAAACAATGGACCCAACCGCCATTACCGGCACCCGGCCTACCGTATCCGTCAGCTTACCACTAAAAGGTCTGGAAATCCCGGCAGTAAGGGTAAACAAGGCAATGATCAATCCTTTATAATGCGCCCCGCCCATGGCCGTAAGGTAAGCCGGCAATTCCGGAATCAGCATATTAAAACTGGCCGAAAAAAGAAAAGAACTCAGGCAAACCAGGGCAAACTGCAGGGTATAAATGGATTCAGAACTTTTTTGCATGGGCTTTAAAACAGGGTTGGAAAAGAAAAACTCAAAGTTAGCGCAATTTAATGCAGCCCACCAGAATATTTAAAAGATTATCCAAATCACTTTCATTATGCCAACTGCAAAGCACAATACGATTCAATGCTTCACCAAACTGATCTGGATAAGCAAAAGAAGAGATCAGAACATCCCGCTCCATCAGCCGCTGTGCCAGATCTTTATCTGCACTCAAATATACTGGAAAACCTTCCAGGTAAGCAAAATCAGACTTCAGTGTACCCAGGCCAGCCTCAAAATATCTGCAAAGTTCCCGCAGCCGTTCCAATTCCTTCCTGTAAATATCCTCTGCCTGCACAAAAGCAAATAGACCTGCTGCAGTTGGCGGCGAAGCCCCAAGAAAGGTTTCCGTATTTTTCAACTCTTCGATAAGCGTTTCCGGCCCCAGAATCAAACCTGCATCCACGCCAAGAGCTTTGGCCATAGAAGCCACCACAATCCCTTTAACCTGCTCTTGCCTTGGCAAAACCGGGTAACTACCCCTGCCACCATTCAATACCCCAATCCCATGCGAATCATCTGCAATCAGGATCAACTCCTTCTCTGGCGCTACCCGCTCCAGGAAAGAAAAATCATACCATTCCGGGAACAGGTTGCTCATCGAATTGCTTACCACTACCCATCGCTTCTGAGAGCTGCTATTGATTCTCTTTACCAGATCCAGGCCCCATTGCTTAAAAGACCCACCCACATCCGGATTTCCACCAATCCATAAAGCCGGATGTGTACCCGGTGCATATTCCACTTGTCCCCAACCTGCAAAATGTCTTACCGTCATCTGTGCTGCAAGGAATCCACTTGAAGTTACCAGCGCACTTTCTGCATCAAACCTCAGCGCTGCAACCTCCTCCGCATCCTTATAAATGCCCAGCTGCACATTATTGCTACGGCTCGTTCCGTTATTGAGTCCAAAAAGATGCAAGCCCTCCAGGTAATGGTTTAAAAATTCCCGCTGCCTGGGTATGCCCAGATAAGCCGTTCCCCCAAAGTAAAGGACAGATCTTCCACCCACAGCAATTGATTGTCCTAAAGGGCCCTTAATTGCCCTAAAGTCAAAAGTTTTCATGAATATACATCATCATTTTAACCATCTCCTTTCTAACCTGAGCAACAGGCAGCACAAAATTATTATTCATAAAACTGAAAATATACGTTTTACCTCTGCGGGTCACTATATAACCGCTCTGATTGTGAACACCGGATAAAGTTCCTGTTTTTGCAAATACAAAGGGCTGATCTGTGGTTGGATAAGCCCGTTTTAAAGTTCCGCTTTTTCCACCAGCCGGTAGCATAGCAAACAATTTTTTCCGATCGTTTACCCTTTTGTAGATCAATTCCAGCACATGTACCATGTCTGCAGGTGTAAATAAATTATAACGGGAAAGTCCTGAGCCGTCTACCCATACCGGTTTGTCTGGCAGGGAAATCAAAAATTTCTGTTCTGTTGCAGCTATCGTCTCTGCAGTTTCCAGTTTTGCAGACACTTGATTTCCACAAAGCAACAGCAATTGCTCTGCGATAAAGTTATCACTGGGTAACAGCATCTGTTTTAAAACAGAATCCCTCGGCAAGTCATATAAAGTCCTGGCACTATCTGGCATTTTTAAGGCAATCTCCCCAACTTCCCGGTGTAAGGTGTCCGAAAGCAAGGCAAGTATTAATGCAGTACTTGTTTTAAAAGGGAGGAATTGCGTTTTAAAAGTTAAATTTCCTGAAGGAACATGAAAACGGTTGGTTAAAAACTCTCTTTTTATATCGCCATGTGGCTGATCGGAAAGACCATCTCTTAGAAAAGCTTGTTGAAATAACCCAGGTAAGATTTTCATCCCGCCGGCCATTTGCACCTCTACCAAATTTCCATACAGAGGCAATTCCGTGATCTCTGCCTGGAAATCCTCATTATAGTCATCCCAGGCCCATCCAGCCCCATATGCCTCGCCAGTATAGCGTCCTGGCGCATAAAAAAGCTTCCCCTGGTGTTTCCGAAGAAACCCCAATGCCCTGTTTCCCTGCAACTCCCGGTGCAGAAAGGACGGATCCCCTGTTCCCCAAAAGATCAGAGAATCACCCTTTTCTATATATCTTAAAGCTGGAATGGTATCTGGCAATGCCATCAGCGCTGCATAAAAAGTATATAATTTGGTATTGGATGCCGGAACAAAATACTGATGGTGATTCTGCCCATAAATCACCTTTTCCTTATCCAGATCAAACAACTCAAAACCAACCGGATACTGATGAAGAAGTGCAGATTCCTGAAAAGCTTTCTTTACTTTAACGGCTATATCCCTATCCAGAGAACAACCCGCAAAAACACAGCAAAAGAAAAGCAGAAAAAATGAGGTAACAGCAAATTTCGGTTTAAACCACATAATATGAATTATGTTATAGGAATCTATGCCCTAAATTATTAAATTAGTTTATGAAATCCATTTTACGGTTAATAAAAATATTTTCTGCAAGAATCATATTACTATTATCCGTCATTTGCCTGTTTCTTCAAAGTCCGCTTCAGGCCCAGACCTTTTATTTTGACGGAGACCGCGAAAAAGATGTTATGGATTTCCAGCTGATCAAAAACCTTATTGTCATTCCACTGTATATCAATGGAAAAGGCCCATATAATTTTGTTCTCGATACCGGTGTTAGCCCGATGATCATCTCAGACCCCACCATTATAGACAGCCTGAGTCTCGGCCCGCTTCGGGTAACTAAATTATCCGGCCTTGGAGCCGGCAACGACGTAGAGGCCTACTTAACCGATCAGATATACGTCAGAATTGGTCATTCGACCATCAGCAATATCCCCACAGCCATCCTGAAAGAGGACCTGTTTAACTTGTCCAGCTATCTGGGCACCCGCATTTACGGACTAATCGGTTATTATTTTTTCAACAGCTTTGTTGTCAAAATTAAATACCCGGCTAAACGGCTGTTTTTTGCACTCCCGGAAACCCACGTAAAAAAGAAAGGGGAAAGAATTCCCCTGGAAATGATCAGCAATAAGCCCTACATCAAAGCCACAGTTAATCCTGCAGGCCTGGAACCTTTTGAAGCTAAACTAATCCTGGATATTGGCGCCAGTCATGCCATCTCTATGGAATCTTACCAGGACAAACCATTTCCTCTCCCGGCAAAAACCATCACCGCCAATCTTGGGATTGGATTTACCGGGCTCATCAGTGGGCATATCGGCCGCATCAACAGCTTAAAGATCGGCAGCACCCAGTTCAACAATGTCTTGTCCTCCTTTCCTGATTATGAAGAAGCTGCAGCCAAAACCATGCTCAAAGAGCGCAACGGAAACCTCGGCAGCAATGTGATGAAACACTTTGACATCATCTTTGACTATCCCGATTTTTGCGTCTATCTTAAGCCCAACAAATATTACAAAAGAACCTTCGAACACGATATGGCCGGCATGGAGGTGTATATTGAAGAGGGAAAGCCCAATCACTACCTGGTGGGCCGTATCGAACCCGGCTCACCCGCCGAAGAAGCCGATTTTCATTCCCAGGACGAACTGCTTTCCATCAATTTCAAGCTTATCCAAGAATACAGTTTGGACGATATCGACCTGCTCTTTAAATCGGGCAACGGCCGCCGCCTCATTATAGAAATTGGACGGGGAAAAGAAAGGTTGTACAAACTGGTCATTCTGCGAAGAAGAGTTTAAAATTAAAATCGGTTCCGCCGAATAGCCCATTTTAATATCTTTGTTCCCATATGATGAAGACCATTTTAATGCGAATCCTGCTTGGCCTGTGCCTGGCACTAAGTGCCTGCCATACAGATACCTCTACACATACTCAGAAAAAGACCAGCCCTAAAACCCGCCTTTCCTTCCTTCCCTTCAAAGGCATCCGGTACCATGAAGTGAAAAGAAGATTTTCCAACGGCCTTTCCTTTGACTCCCTTGGCTTTCAACAGGAACCCAGCTGGATCATTCAGTTTGAATCCAATGACTCTATCCTTGCCTATAGTCCGGAAAAGAAACGGATGCTTGGTTTCCACCTCCTGTATGACCATGGTGATGTCTATAATTTTGCTAAAGAATGGTTCCGGATCAAGAGCATCTCCAAAGATAGTGTACTGATGCAACGGCTACAAGTCAACAAACGGGAAATCGCCAACGACATCCGCTCAGATGTCAACCTGACCTTCTATGCCGAAAATTACATCAGGAATGTCCTGAAAACAAGTGCAGAAGTTTTACAAAGACCAACTTCAAGAGATACAGCTTTTATACAAAAACGCGCTCAAACGGCTAATGCCCATCCCAACAACCGGGATAGTGTTTTTGCGGCTAGACAACCCGTTCAACTGATCCCGAAAAGCAAACTTGTCTCTGTAGAAAGGCTCAGTTCTGTAGACGTACTCAATGGAAAAACCGAAGCTTATGATTATTTGTATCCAAGCTATAGAGTGGTCATGCACAAAGCCTATAAAGATTTTGGTTATACCTTCACCGTACTGGTTGACGACAAGGGCAAAATGAGCCTTGGCACCTTCAGTGGAGAAATACCTGAATACCATGAAGTTCGCAAAAAAGTACTGGAAGGAATCATCTCTGTTTACCTGCAGAATTTATTTACAGTTAAACCCGGAACGACCCTTGGAATAGCCCATGCCAGTGAGATCACAGTGACCATTAAAGGCATCAAAGATTAACAATAATCAGCTCATTATCTTGAAATTATCAAAAAAAGCCGCTTTAGTAGATTATCTCAAAATAATTACTAACTTGCAGACTTAATTTTTAATAAATAATACAATGCAAGAAGGAACAGTAAAATTTTTTAATGTAACTAAAGGTTTCGGTTTTATCATCCCTGCAAACGGAGATAGCGAAATTTTTGTACATTCAACAGGCCTTATCGACGAAATTCGTGAAAACGATAAAGTTGAGTACGACGTAGAAAGCGGAAAAAAAGGTTTGAATGCGATCAATGTTAAAGTAATCTAGATTATTATAACCATAATTCGTACGAGCTTCCTGTTCTTCAGGAAGCTTTTTTTATGCTCCGCAGCCTCTTTACTTCCCTTTTAACACCTCAAAAAGTAACTCCGGCTCATTGGTCGTAATCAGGTCAATATTGCGCTCCAGCAGCCATTTCATATCCTCTTCTTTATTCACGGTCCAACCGTTCAATGTTAAGCCCAGACCATGGGCTTTGGAAAACCATTCCGGATCTTTTCTGTATACGCTAAAATGATAATCTGCACCAGCAAAGCCATCCTTCTTCAACTGTTCAGCAGAGGCTTCCCCATTTAAATAAGCCACTTTTGCCTTAGGGTCCAAAACCAATACCCGCTTCAGCACATCATAATTAAAACTGATGTACTCCATCCAGGCCTGCATTTTTAACTTTTTCACCATCGCAACTACAGCATCTGTGATCTCCAGCATACGCTGTCCTTCCCCCTTCACATCTTTAATTTCGAGAATCATCCGCGTTCCCTGCTGTTTCCGGCCTTCTTTCAGGTATTCTTCTAAGGTCGGAATATCCTCACCGTTCGACAACTTCTTTTCCTTCAGCTGTGCAAAGGTAGAAGTCGTGATCACCAGGCCCTGGTAATCATCGTCATGGTTGATCACCAACACCCCATCAGAGGTCATATGTACATCAAATTCTGATCCATAGCATTTCAGGTCAATGGCCGCTCTTAAAGAGGCAATTGAATTTTCCGGCAGGTTATTTTTTTTCCAGGCACCCCGGTGGGCAATGACTTTATTTTGGTTCCATTTCATCTTTTGAGCCTTTACAGCAACAGATAACATACTTAAACACAATAAAATTGACAGGGATAATCTCATCTTAACTATATTTAACTGCTAAAATAGCAGTTTTTAATTAATTTAGGCCTATGGAGGGTAATTACGGACTTCTTATATCCAAAATCAACGAGTTTAGCAGGAAATTTTACCTGAACCAGCTCTTGCGTGGCATGCTATACACCGCGGCATTGCTCCTGGCCTTGTATGTAATCCTCTTCCTTTCTGTCTATTACCTCCACCCAGCCGTACTGATCAAAACTCTTTTATTTTTTTCTTTTTGGGGAATTGCCGCTATTGCCATAGTCTACTGGATCTTAAAACCAGTTCTTACCCTGCTGAAGCTGAGAAAAACCCAAAGCCTGGAAGAAGCTGCAACGCTTATTGGCCAACACTTCTTTCATGTAAAAGACAAGCTTCTGAACACACTTCAGCTGAAAGCACTTGCCGATCAGCACCCTGGCAACAATCAGCTCATCCTTGCGGGGATAGATCAAAAGATACAGGAACTTAAGCCGGTACCTTTTTCCAGTGCTATACACCTTACGGATAATAAAAAATATCTGAAATTCCTGGTTATTCCTCTGGCCATTATCCTTTTTATCGCATTTATAGCCCCTTCTATCCTCCGCGAAGGCACCAGTAGTTTTGTCAAATACAACCAGGAAATCCTTCCCGAGGCCCCCTTTAGTTTTGTTTTACTTCAAAAAGAACTTCAGGCTACCCAGGGTGAAGATTATACCCTGAATTTGAGTCTCCGGGGAGACCAATTACCACAAGAAGTCTACATAGTGAGTGGACTAAATACCTATAAACTTGAAAAACAAAACATCAGCCATTTTCAATATACCTTTAAAAATCCGCAAAAAGACCTGGAATTCCATTTTTCCGCAGGAGGCTTTAATTCCAGGAAATATACCATCCTGGTAAAGCCAAGGCCGTCACTTCTGCAACTCAGTGCCAACCTGCATTATCCAGCCTACCTGGGAAAAAAAGAAGAAAAAAATGATAATGCCGGAGATCTGATTGTTCCCGAAGGCACTTTGATCTCCTGGACCATCGGTACCGAACATACGGATCATGTTCAATTTAAGCTGGATACCAAAAGCTTCAGGCTACCCGTTTCCGAAAACCAAAGCGTCTTCAAGGCCCAGGTCAGGAACAATACAACTTACCAGGTTAGCCCTGAGAATACTCAAAACAAAGGCACCGATGCCATAGGTTACAACATAACCGTGATTAAAGACCTCTTTCCGGAGATTTCCGTAACAGAAAGCCCGGATTCTGCCAGCAATAAGACAATGTATTTTACGGGTAAGGTTTCGGATGACCACGGCTTCAGTGCGCTTACATTCCATTATAACATTCTGGAAAATGGAAAAATTAAGAAAGCCATTTCCAAAACCATTCCTTTCCAGAAAAATCAGACACAGTCCAGTTTCTTCTATGTCTGGTTTTTAAAAGATGCCGTTTTTCAACCTGGACAAACCCTCGAGTATTATTTTGAGGTACTGGATAATGATGGTGTAAATGGACCTAAGCCGAGCAAATCTGCCATCAAAACACGCCTGGTTCCTACTGCACAGCAAACTGCAGCCAAAACTGACCAGGGCAGTAATGCACTGAAACAAAAAATGGAAAATGCCATTAAACTCGCTGGCCAGGTGGAAAAGGAAAGCAAGAAACTAGGTGAAACACTCCTGGACAAAAAAGAGATCACCCTGGAGGATAAAAAACAGATAGAACAATTGCTGGACAAGCAAAAACAACTGGACCAATCCGTACAGGAAATCAAAAAACTCAATACCCAGCAGACCTTCGAAAAAGAAGAAAACAATCTTCTAAAAGATGAACTCCTGAAAAAACAACAGCAGATTGATGATTTGTTTAACAATGCCCTGGATGAAAAAACGAAAAGCATTCTGGAAAAACTCCAGAATCTGATGAATGAAAGCAACAAGGATAAAACTTCTGGTGAACTTTCTAAAATGCAAATGGACAATAAGTCTTTAAAAAATGAGCTGGACAGGATCCTGGAATTGTACAAACAACTTGAGTTTGAACAAAACCTGCGGAACAAAACCGACAGGCTGGAAGAGCTGGCTAAAACGCAGGATGCCCTGAGCAAACAGAGCGCACAGAAAAATGCAGACCTTGACGACCTTAAAAAGAAACAGGCCAATATCTCCAAAGAACTGACCGACCTGAAAAAAGAATTTCAGCAACTGGACGAAAAAAACCAGCAATTGGAAAAACCCAACCCATTTCAACGCCCGGACAAGGAAATCGGTCAAATTGAGGCTCTACAAAAGGCCGCTCAGGATCAACTATCTAAGTCCGATCGACCAAATGCATCAAAAAGCCAGGAGAAAGCCGCAGAGGCGCTTAAAAAGCTTTCTCAGAAGCTTAAAGAAGAACAACAGGAAGCCTCAGAAACTGAAAATAACATTAATGCACAGGAAATCAGAAAGTTACTTCAAAATCTACTAAATATCTCCTTTGACCAGGAAAAAGTGATGCTCCGCTTGAGAAATATGAACAGCACTGATCCGCAGTATACACTTAACGTTCAAAAGCAGCGGACCATTAAAGACAACATGAAAACCATTGCCGACAGCTTGTTTTCTTTGAGCAAACGCGTGCCCCAGATTTCAAGTACAGTGAATGAAGAAGTGCAGAAGATCAATTTTAATATGGACAAGAGCCTGGACAAACTCGGAGACCGCCAAACCTACGCGGCCAATGAAAACCAGCAGTACGCCATGACTTCTATCAATAACCTCAGCCTAATGCTAAATGAAGCCCTGGAACAACTGCAAAAAATGAAGAATTCTTCGGGCAATGGTAAAGGAAAAAAACAACAGAGCCTGCAACAGTTGCAAAAAATGCAGCAACAACTCAACAACAATATGCAAAAGACAAGAGAGCAGCTCGAAAAGGCAGGCAACAAAGGAACTGTCCCAAAAGGTGTCATGAGCCAGGAAATTGGAAAAATGGCTCAGCAACAACAGATGATCCGCGAAGCGCTTGAAAAGATTAACCGGGAGGATAACAAAGATGGAAAAGGAAAATTAGGTAACCTTAACCAAATGATCCAGGATATGAAACAAACTGAAGAAGATCTGGTTAACAAAAGGATCGAACAGGAAACCATACGCCGTCAAAAAGACTTGCTCACCAAAATGCTCGATGCAGAAAAAGCAGAACGGCAGCAGGATGAAGATGCCAAAAAGGAAAGCAAAGCCGGTAAGGACCTTCCTCCGTCTTATCCTAAAATGCTGGAAAAATTCCGGCTCCAGCAGCGCAACGAGCAGGAAATTCTTCAAAAACTACCTCCCGATTTAAATTATTACTATAAAAACAAAATCAGTGATTATTTTAAATTGCTAAATTCGGCCCCATAATCTAACTGGCATGAGTAAAATTGCAATTCATTTCTTTACGGAAGACCTCTCTTATACACTTAAGCATAAAACACTGATCAGGACCTGGTTGCTGGATACTATTCTTTCCGAAGGCTACCAGCTGGAGGAACTGAATTTTATACTTTGCTCAGATGAGTATTTGCTGACCATGAATCAACAATACCTGGATCATGACACTTATACCGACGTCATCACCTTCGATCACTCAGAGGCGCTTAAAATGATTGCAGGAGATATATTTATCAGCATAGAACGTATTCAGGAAAATGCAAAGGAATTTAAAGGCACCGTATTCCACGAACTGTGTCGCGTCATGGTTCACGGAACCTTACACCTGTTAGGGTATAAGGACAAGTCTAAAAAGGATAAAACGCTGATGACGCAAAAAGAGGATCATTATCTTTCCCTTTTAAATTCCAAATAACCTCAGATTCATTTCAATGCCCGTTATCGCCTGGAATAGTTCCCGGGAGTAAAGTGCTAACTCCAAAAGCAGCTTGTTCCTCACCAATCCCTATCTGATTGCAGAATCAATTCCATAGGAATCCTGTGCCTGCTTTGTTGCTTTGATGTAAACAGTAGCGGCATACCTCAATACTCCGATGCTATACAAGAGAATTATTGCTTACTTTTGTAATAATTTCTTAACTGACAAATCGTTAAAAGTATAAATTGAGCACACTAATTGCAGCAGAAGGCCTAGGTCATGCGTATCATGATGAATGGCTGTTTAAAAATCTAACCCTGGGCATCCAGACCGGACAGCGCGTAGCGTTGGTTGGTATCAACGGAGCAGGGAAGAGTACGTTATTGAAATTACTTGCGGAGCGTTTCAACCCGCTGGAAGGTAAAATCGTGAAGAACAAATCGGTCAAGATTGGATTTCTTGACCAGGAACCTTCTTTTCCGGATGGTTACAGCATCAGTGACTTCATTTTCTCCCTGGAGAATAAACAGCAACAGCTGATTAAAGAATATGAAGAACTGATCGAAGATCCCAATCCTGATGAGAAAAAACTGAACCGCTTGTATGAAGAACTCAGTGAGCACAATGCCTGGGAATATGAGCACGAGATCAAAACAATCTTGAGCAGAATGGGCATTAACCATTTGCAGCAAAAGATCTCTACCCTTTCGGGGGGACAAAAAAAACGTCTTGCTCTGGCCAAACTTCTGATAGAAGATCCAGAGATCTATGTACTGGACGAGCCTACCAATCATCTGGACATTGATACCATTGAATGGCTGGAGAAATTGCTGACTTCCGGAAATAAAACTATACTTTTAGTTACACACGACCGGTATTTTCTGGACAATGTTTGCAACACGATTGTAGAACTGGACAGAGGCAAGATATACAACTACAATGGCAATTATGCCTATTTCCTGGAAAAGAAATCAGAACGGGAAGCCGCAGATGAAAGTACCTTTCAGAAAAATAAAAACTTGCTGAAAAAGGAATTGGAATGGATGCGCCGCATGCCACAGGCCCGGACCACAAAATCACAGTCCAGAATTGATGCCTTTTACGACCTGGAGAACAAAACAAAACAAAGATCTGACAATCAAACAGTTACTTTAAATGTAAAAATGTCTCGCCAGGGCAACAAAATATTAGAGTTGCACCACATCGGGCAATCCTTTGACGATAAGAAAATTATTAATGATTTTAGCTATACATTTAAGAAAGCAGACCGTATCGGACTGGCCGGGAAAAATGGAACAGGTAAGTCTACTTTTCTAAATATCATCACTGGAAACTTATCTCCCGAGCGTGGTACCGCCGACACAGGAGACACAACAGTTTATGGATATTACAAACAAGGCGGCCTCGCATTTAATGAAAAAGAGCGTGTCATTGATATTGTAAAATCTGATGCAGAATACATCAAAATGGCAGATGGTTCTACCATCTCCGCCTCGCAGTTGTTGACCTTATTTTTGTTTCCTCCAAAGAAGCAACATGGGATGGTTGAAAAATTAAGTGGCGGTGAAAAGAAGCGTTTGCACCTGATGAAGGTTCTGATGCAAAATCCGAATTTCCTTATCCTCGATGAGCCAACAAATGACCTGGATATTGATACACTAAATGTATTGGAGGAATTTCTGGAGAACTTCCCTGGTGTTTTAATTTTGGTTTCTCACGACAGGTATTTGCTGGATAAAATGAGCGAGCAGTTGTTCATCATGGAAGGTAATGGAGAGGTAACCATTTATAATGGTAATTATTCTGAATACAGAATTAGTTTAGAAGCTGAAAAGACGAAAGAAACTAAGCCATCTAAAAAAATAGAAGTAGAAAGCTCCCCTGCCCCGGCGGTGAAAAAGTTAAGTTATAAAGAACAAAAAGAATTGGACGATTCAGAATCTCAAATTGCCCAACTTGAAAATAAGATTTCAGAATTGACCTCTTCCCTACTTTCTATTGAGAGTACAAACTACATCCAGATACAGGAAGTGACTAAGAAAATAGAACGTCTTCAAAGTGAACTGGATCAGATTACAGAACGGTGGTTGGAACTATCTGAAAAAATAAATTAATGATGAAAACCTCTGATCTAGTTGCAACAATCGGTGTAGGCCTTTTACTAATAGCCTTCTTTTTACAAGCCCTGAAAGTAATCAGAGCCGAAGATCCGATGTATGCAATATTGAATCTGTTTGGCGCTGCGATTGCAGGATATTCTTCCTGGATGATCGGCTTCATTCCATTCGTTATATTAGAGGCTGTATGGGTATTTGTGGCTATTTTCAGCCTTTTTAAGAATTTTAAAAGTAAACGTTCCACGTGAAACCTAAGCACTCCTGTTCGTAATTATAAGGAGCTTGTTCCACGTGGAACATTAATAAAAAAGAGCAATGTTTAAAGAATATGATGTCATTGTTGTAGGTGCCGGACACGCAGGTTGTGAAGCTGCTGCTGCCGCTGCAAATCTTGGATCCTCCGTTCTATTGATTACCATGAATATGGAAACCATCGCACAGATGAGTTGTAATCCAGCAATGGGCGGTGTTGCAAAAGGACAAATCGTTAGAGAAATTGACGCGATGGGTGGCCACTCGGGCATCATCGCAGATAAAACAACGCTTCAATTCCGCATGCTTAACCTGTCAAAAGGTCCGGCGATGTGGAGTCCAAGGGCGCAAAATGATAGAAAAAGATTTGCGGAAGAATGGCGCCTCGCCTTAGAACGCACACCAAATGTAGATTTCTGGCAAGACATGGTCAGCAGTTTAATCATAAAAAATGACCAGGTAATTGGCGTAAAAACTTCCATCGGCGTGGAGATCAAATGTAAGTCTGTTGTACTCACAAACGGTACATTTCTCAATGGACTTATTCATATTGGAGAAAAGAAATTTGGCGGTGGCCGTACAGGAGAAAAAGCTGCTACCGGAATTACCGAACAACTTAAAGAACTCGGTTTCGAAGCAGGGAGAATGAAAACAGGTACCCCACCCCGCGTAGATGGAAGGTCTCTAAATTATTCCCTGATGGAAGAACAATGGGGAGATGAAAATCCAGGTAGATTTTCTTACACCAATGTACCCCTTCCTACAGAACAACGTTGTTGCTGGATCACTTATACCAACAGCAATGTACACGAAACATTAAAAGAAGGTTTTGAGAAATCACCAATGTTTACCGGACGGATCAAAGGGCTTGGACCAAGGTACTGCCCTTCCATAGAAGACAAAATCAATCGCTTTGCAGAACGGGAAAGACACCAGATATTTGTAGAACCAGAAGGCTGGAATACTTGCGAAATCTATGTTAATGGATTTTCTACTTCGCTCCCTGAAGACGTTCAGTACCGTGCATTGATTCAAATCCCTGGCTTTGAAAACGCAAAAATGTTCCGCCCGGGTTATGCTATAGAATACGATTACTTTCCACCTACCCAACTTACTTTAACGCTGGAAACAAAGAAAATAAGCCATTTATTCTTTGCGGGGCAGATCAATGGAACTACTGGATACGAAGAAGCTGCAAGTCAAGGTTTTATCGCCGGAATTAACGCACATCAGAAAGTACATGATAAACAGGAACTGATTATGAAAAGATCAGAGTCCTATATTGGTGTATTAATCGATGACCTGGTTACGAAAGGAACAGATGAGCCATACCGGATGTTCACTTCCAGAGCTGAACACCGATTGCTACTTAGACAAGACAATGCCGACATCCGCCTATCTCCTATTGGTCATCAACTGGGACTCATCAGTGATGAACGCCTGGAACTGGTTAAACAAAAGGTGGCCAATTCAGAAGCCATTGTTGCCTTTTCAAAAAAAGAAGGTATAGACATGTCGGCTGCAAATGATATGCTGGAAAAACTGGGTACGAGCGCACTTACTCAAAATGTAAAATTGTTTAGCATCTTAAGCCGTCCTCAAGTTGGCATTGAAGACCTTCGTCAGGTCAGCCCGGCCTTCAACGAACTGCTTAACAAATATGATAAAGAGACAGTGGAACAAGCAGAGATTAAAATTAAGTACGAGAGCTATTTTGAGAAAGAACAGGAAATCGTTAACAAAATGCAAAAGATGGAAGATAAAGACATCAACCCTAACTTCGACTATTCTCAATTGATTTCCCTATCTAAAGAGGCAAGAGAGAAATTATTGAAGATAAAACCAAGAACTTTGGGTCAGGCTTCAAGAATTTCAGGTGTCTCGCCTTCTGATATCTCCGTTTTAATGGTAAACATCAGTAAATAAAACACAATTAATTGATAATCAATAATTTAACAAACAAAATATCGCTTTAAAATCAGACTTATTTTAAAGCGATATAAAGCACTTTTTATTTTTTTTAATATAATTAGTTTAAACACGAATAAAATCACTCAGAGCTCATTAAAATGGCAAAATCAGGCATTAATAGAATTTTATCCATCTTTTGTTGTTTCCTAATTGGAATTTCCCTTTTTTATGGCTGTGGAACACCTGGACAACTCACCGGAGGCCCGAAAGACACCAAGCCACCCAAGGTTTTAAAAATGGAGCCAAAAGATTTGTCTACTAATTTCACGGCAAAAAAAATAGTGATTCAGTTCGATGAATATTTTAAGATCAATAACCAGCAAAAGGAATTTTCAATTTCGCCAGAACTGGAAAGACAACCTGAACTCAAAGTAAAAAAGAAATTTCTCGAAATCAATTTCATGGATAGCCTGGAAAAGAACACCACCTATACATTAAACTTCGGCAAATCCATCGGAGACATCAATGAAGGAAATGTGATCAAGAATTTCACCTACGTATTTTCCACCGGCCCTACCCTGGACTCTTTAAGCTGTCTCTTATACACATCTGACGCTGCCGACGAACGTTAGCCGGTGTATATCTCGGTGGGCGCCGGATCATTAAAAAGGGGGGGGGGGGGGGGGGGGGGGGGGGGGGGGGGGGGGGGGGGGGGGGGGGGGGGGGGGGGGGGGGGGGGGGGGGGGGGGGGGGGGGGGGGGGGGGGGG
>NZ_JAELTV010000189.1 GCF_016429005.1 Pedobacter sp. ASV19 | reverse complement strand
AGATGTGTATAAGAGACAGGTTTATAAAAGGCTGCCTTTTCAGCAATGTTATAGATTGATCTGACCATTTTTTGATCATCACGATCTATGAAATCGACTTTAAAACCCTTTACACCCATTTTTGAATATTGAGAGAAAGCTTCATCCAAAACCTGATTTAGAGCATACCATGAAGTCCAGAGTATAATACCAACATTTTTTTGCTTTCCATAGCTTACGAGTTCTTGAATGTTCATACTCGGCGAGACTTTGAGCATTTCGGTCTCTTCACTCCAGCCTTCATCAAGCACTACATATTCAATGTTATTTTTGGAAGCAAAATCAATATAATGTTTATAGGTTTCGGTATTAATTCCGGCCTTAAAATCAACTTTCGATATGTTCCAGTCATTCCACCAATCCCAGGCTACTTTGCCCGGTTTTATCCAGCTTATGTCTGCAATTTTCGAAGGCGCAGAAAGCTTCTGAACCATATCATTATTCGCCAGGTCTCTATCATGCTCACTTATTATTACTGCTCTCCATGGAAAATTACGGGCACCGTTTGTTTTGGCGATATAAGATTCCCGCTTTGCCACCATATAGTTCATTTTATTATAGCCGCCCAAACGCTCATCCTTCGGATAATGGGCAAATGTTCCGTGCAAACCTTGCTGCATTTGATTATTCCGCGTCAAGAACATGCCGGGATAATCTTCCAATTCAGCTTCTATGATAACTGCCTTTTTTCCATTTCCCAAATCGATAAGAAGCGGAGAAATAGCCAGTGAGTCTTTTACAAATTTAGAAAGTGGGATTTCATCATACATGGCTTCGAAAGCAGATGTATATTGATCGTTTTCTCTAAGATCGCGTACATAGGGAATAAAAGCCTTGTGATCTTTACCGAAGTTAAAATTAGCTTCCTCAGATTCAATGGTGACTTGCCCTTTCTTACTTGTAAAAAAACGGTAGGCCACCCCATCGTTATATACTCTTAAAATCAATCCGAAATTACCCTTAAATTTTACAGTAAGCTGATTGTACTAATCAATCACCATTTTATTTTTATAAATGGGTGTGGAAAAATAATTATTCACCTTTGAATTTTTAACATCAATAACTTTTGTATTGTTTCCTAAAACGACTCCATTACTGAGTGTTAATGAAATGTCTGACGGAGCAATTACCTCTCTATTTTCATATTTGACAGACCAGGATATTTTAGCTCCGCTTTCCAAAGCCATGTCAATCTTCCCGTTGGGAGACTTTACATGAAGTACATTACTTTGAGAATAAGTGAACGAAGCACTTAGTAAAAGAGAGGAAAACACAATTCCCTTAATTTTTTTCTTTATCATATTTTCTACCTTATTTCATCACACCAACAAATCCTCCTCTTGGAAGACATTCAATTTTTAATATATTTCCTTTTTTGACTTTTACGATTTCAGAAGAAAAAGATCTATCATCCTTCCCGTCTTTGATTAGCTGAAAACTATGGTTTCCTTTGTCAAGAAAATCAAATTTTACGGTTAAGGTCTGAGCTATATCTTTACCGTTCAACCCGGCGATATACCATCGATTTCCTTTCTTACGGGCAACAATGACTTTTTCGCCCGGATAACCGTCGATTAGTTTTGTACCGTCCCAAGCGGTGGGAACCTGTTTCAAAAAGTCTTTTGGTTCTGCCGGCAATGATTTATATGCCGACGGCCTGTCGGCAAAGTGTTGTAATCCCGATTCAAATACAACTGATAAAGCCAGCTCGTGCGCATAAGATGTTATATGTGGATGTTGTGAATTTGAAAATGTAACGGGAGTATAATCCATTGAACCAATTACATTTCGGGTAAACGGAAGCGTAGTATTATGACCTGCTGCTTTATCTGTCAGTACCTGATCATTATTGTACCATTCTGCTCCGTACACAGCTTCTGTTGTCATCAGGTTAGGGTAAGTTCGCGCCCACCCTCGGGGAACGGTTGCTCCGTGAAAATTCACCAGTAAATGATATTTTGCAGCGTCTTTCAAGATATCAATGTAATAATCCATCATATCTTGTTGGTCACCAGCAAAGAAATCGACCTTGATCCCACACACACCAATTTTATTAAGCCATGAAAACTCTTTGGCACGTTTTTCCGCCGTAAGTAAACGGTCATTCGGTGTCGGGTCGAGCCAGCTTGTACCTGAATTATACCACATCATTGGTTTTATTCCCTTACTTTTTGCATAGTTTACCGCATCGGTTATATTCCCTCCATTACCCATCACATCCCATTCCCAATCGATCAATACATATGGCCAATGCATTTCAACAGCCAAATCAACGTACTCAACTACCTTTTGGTAATCCTTAGAACCATGATTATTTGCCCAATAGATCCATGAAACTGCACCTGGTTTAATCCAATCAATATCTTTTAGCTGACTTGGTTCACTTACATCTGTAATCAAAGTTGATTCTACAATATCTGATAATTTACCAATGATAATTGTGTGCCACTGGGAGTTCCAGGGTAATGCAGTCTTAACTCCTCTCTGCTTAAAATTATCGCTGGCGTAAGGGTACGTAACCTGATATTCGTTGGCATTTTTTAAATTACTCAGCTTTGCTGCACAATTATTTCCTGTTAGATCAGCCTCAGAAATTAACCCCCAAACTGGCTGATTATTCACTTTATATAAAGCCGGAAAACCCCATTCCTGATCTTTATGAATACTCAAACCCGTTTTGCTCAATGGATAAAATTTCTCATATGAAAGGTCGTAAGGCTGTATCCAACGAGATGTGCTGTCAGGCAAAACATACGTTGTGGCCTCACTTATGATACTAACTTTTGAGTCCGATTGATTTGGAAAAACATAACGGAATGCAATACCATCGTTGTATACTCTAAAAACAATATCCAATGGTTGATGATTGGAATTTTGAAAACTGAATGTTTTTTCGGTGCCTGAATTTTCGCATTCATGGCGTTTACCACAAACCATTTCATATTTGTCGTGTATTGAAATAGATTTTGATGTCGAAATCAAATTCAGATTATCTACAAACTGTTCATCGACACGATTAATCCCTAATTTAGAATCTGGTAATACTTCTACAAACTTGTTTTCAAGTTTGTAGAATGCCTTAAAAAAAAGACTGCGTACAGCATTCTTTTCAGACAAATTTAAAACAACTTTTACCTTCCCATTAGGCGAAATTATTTCCTGCGCCTGTATAGTAGATGAGCTTAAAACAGAGACTAGACAAAAAACAATGTGCCTTATTGATATTTTCATGTATTAATTATTTTGTATTGATTTAATAGTTATACTTTTCCCTTCCAGTCCACTTGATGTTACTGATAGTTTAATTTCACCAGCCTGGTGATTGCTTTTTATCACAACTAGGGCTCTACCCTTCCATGCTTTACGAGTATCGTCTGCATATGGTTCGAAGTCTTTCAAATCAGCGTTAGCTACTCCGGCAATAACACCGGGTCCATCTATTTTAAAATTCAAACGATTGGTTCCATTCGGTTGGAATATCCCATCCCTATCTGTTATTTCAATAGTTATGAAGGATAAATCCTGTCCATTGGCTAGTATTTCTTTTCGGTCGGCTGTTAGATTTAGTTTCTCAGCATCACCGGCAGTTTGCAAAATGGTTGATTCCATTTCTTTACCATTTTCTACACCTGCAGCTTTAATTAAACCCGGAGAATATGGGATCTGGAAATTAGCCTTAAATTGTTGTTCGCGGGTAGTTTCGTGCTCACCAACTAATTTATTGTTTAGGTACAGCCTTACTTTGGGATATTTAGAATATATTTCAACCTGAACAGCCTTTCCCTCAAAACCAGGCCAGGTCCAGCTTTGCCATGTTGGCCATACCGACCACCAGGTTTCTTTGATTTCTAAGGGTTCCGGAACAGGTTCACGAACTGCCATATAGAGTTTTTCGTTATCGTTATACAGCATGCTCCGGTAATGGGAAATAGGTTTTCTCCATCCGGTCAGGTCAATATCACCACAATAAGCGCCATGCCATGGAAAAAAATTATTTTCCCAGTGTTCACCAGGTGTATCCCCAGAATAATACCAACGGCCGATGCCTGACTCCCCCAGATAATCCATCGCTGTCCAAACAAAATCCCCGATTACGTAATTGTTTTCCTGTACCAGTTTCCAATTATTAAAAGCATCTTTAGGATAAGATTCGGTCTGAACGATGATACGCGAAGGCACTCTTTTATGATCGTCCGGGGCAGTATGTAGGTTATAATTATAACCGGCAATATCGTGTACGCCTATCAAAGAATCCAGATTTTCCCATTTGTTTAAATTCACAACTGCAGAAGTTACTGGCCTTATAGTGTCTATTTTTTTTACTTCCTGCAAAAGCATTTTAGCCGTTTCAACAGCCTCGGGTTTTCCCCGTTCTACAATTTCATTACCTATACTCCACATAACGATAGATGGATGGTTTCGATCTCTCAAAATCATTGCCTGCAAATCTTTTTTCCACCATTGATCGAAATATTTTGCATAATCATTACTGTTTTTTCCGATTTTCCAGCAATCAAATAATTCGTCCATTACTAACAAACCTAATTTATCGCAGGCATCAAGAAATGCTTCGGAAGGGGGATTGTGGGAAGTCCTCACTGCATTGAATCCAGCGGCTTTAAGCAACTCAACCTTACGCTCTTCTGCACGGTCAAAGGCAGCTGCACCTAAACAGCCATTATCGTGATGCACGCAACCACCGTTTATTTTTACTGTTTTCCCGTTCAGTAGAAATCCATTTTTGGTAGTAAATTTAATGGAACGAATTCCAAAATTGGTCTTTGTACCGTCCAGCACTATTTTGTCTTTTACTACTTGGATCCGGGCCTGATACAAATGCGGCGTTTCTGGTGTCCAGAGCTTAGGAGCTGACACTTGTATGGTCTGGGTGATTTCCTTTTCGCTATTGGCAGGAAGTACAACTTGCATCTGGCCGTTACCAATATTTTTAGAATTTTTTAACAGAATTGTCTTTACAACAATGCTCTGAGCAGATTCTGTTTCATTTTTCACCTTGGTTTTCACCTGTACAACTGCCTTTTCTGAAGACACATTGGGAGTTGTAATGTTAACTCCCCAATGTGCAACATGTACAGGATCTGTAACAATCATCCAAACATGACGATAGATCCCCGAGCCTGTATACCAGCGGCTGTTCATCTGCTGCGAATTATCAACGCGCACCACAATAACATTTTCTTTTCCAAAGTTTAAATAAGGTGTAAGGTCGTAGCTGAATGATGAGTAGCCATAAGGATAAACACCAAGCGATTTTCCGTTGATAAAAACTTCAGAGTTCATATAAACACCTTCAAAATAAATAGCTGTTTTTTTTGCTTTCCATTTATCTGGAACCCTAAAGGTTTTGCGATACCAGCCAATTCCCGACGGAAAGTAACCTCCGCCTCCGCCTGTTGGATTTTTAGGATGAATTTTACCTTCAATACTCCAATCATGTGGTAAATCAAGGCTGCGCCAGTCCTTATCGCTAAAATTGCTTAATTTGGCTGATGCCTCATCAGCCTGGATAAATTTCCAATCATAATCAAACAATTGTGTCCGTTCATTAATGTTATTGCTTTGTGCATGGATCAATAAACCGTTTGCTAAAAGCACCACCACCATTATTAAAACTTTCCTCATTTTATAGCTATCATTATTCTTTTAAAAACCGGGTTCGTTAATCTTATCGCTATTTTTGTATCTTGAAAACCACAGCGATATTATTCGGAATATTTTTTGGGGGCTGGATGATCAACGAATCAGGATATTGTTTCCACGAAAGCTTTTCATGACTACCAAGAACTTTAATATTTTTAATGATGGCTTTCTCTTTCTTTTTACCAAGCGACTTGAGACATATATTATTTTTTGGAACGCCAAGTACAGTAGCATATAATACATTCCCATTTTGGTTATAGCGAATATCCTTTGCAGATAGTTTTACTTTTCCCTCATTAAAGCTCTGGTCCTTATTGGGTTTTACAGCATCTGAAACTGGCCCCTCTCCATAGAGTTTCCAGGGACGCGTGTCAAAAATGCTTTCTTTATTTACATCCATCCAGGCAGCAATTTTTTCGAGAATCGCAACTTCCTTTTCATCAATCGTACCGTCTCCCCGAACAGGAATATTGAGCAACAGGTTTCCATTTTTGCTTACAATATCAATCAGCATGTGAATTACCGCAGCAGCAGATTTATACCCATTGTTATCGTAAACTGATTTACTGTAGTGCCAATCTCCGATACAGGTACATGTTTGCCATGGCAAATCTTCTATTTTATCTGGAGCCCCCCTCTCTACATCCCATACCATACACCTTTTTTGTTCATCAGTAAGTATTTTGCCAAACAACACCGCGTCCAGCTTGCCATTATGGGTAGCCATATTACGGTTATAGAAATCGGCCGCAATTTTTAATCCTGCATCACTTACAGGATAAAGCGGCAGAGCTGTATCATCAAAGTAAAGCAAATCGGGATTATACTTATTGATAAGATCTATGGTTCGGTTATAGAATTTTTCACAGTAAGCCTGCGATGGTATTGACGCACCATTACCCCAATGCCACTGACCCCACAGTGCAAATAAATCTTTCTCACTATCTTTACTAAGAGAATGATTTTGGGCATATAGCTCCTGCGGATCAAGTCCTTCCCACCAAGTTCCCTTACCATCAGCTTTTGTGAGTTTTCCATCATAAGGAATTCCTGCTAATGCTCCACTGGTATCTGATCGCTGAGAAGTTTCAAACCAAGTCCATGCATGTGAAGCGTGGACGCTAATTCCAAAGGGGAGACCATATTTTTTTGCTGCATTTGACCAACCAGTCATAATGTCTTTCTTAGGCCCCACACGTACTGAGTTCCACTCCTGATATTTACTGTCCCACAAATCCAGATTGTCGTGATGATTTGCCATGGCAAAAAAATACTGAGCTCCTGTTCTTTTGTAAAGTGCTACAAGTTTTTCAGGGTCCCAATTTTGGGCTTTCCAATCGTTAATGATCTCTTTAAATCCAGCTTTAGATGGATGCCCGTAATGTTCAAAAAACCATTTATACTGGTCACTGCCTTCGTTATACATAAATCTCCCAAACCAGTCTCCCTGTTCTGGCTGACACTGCGGTCCCCAATGGGCCCATATCCCAAACTTGGCATTACGAAACCATTCTGGTGTTTTATATTGCTGTAAAGATTGCCAGGTTGGAGCAAATTTTCCGGCAGCAACCGGCTCATTACCATCCCTTATGGGAGACTGGTAACTTTCCTGTGCCTGCAGTGCATACGAGAACAGTATTAAAACTGCAATAAGTAAACTATTTTTCATCCGAATATAAATTTGTTTTTCAACGGTAATGAAGCTATTATGAGTTTTATTCATTGTGTTTTGTGAGTGTAAACTCATGATGGTTTCATATACCTATTTTATTGCTTTATATCTAAAGTTTTTAAACGTAACCTTGCCCTCACCAATAGCGCTAAGGCCTATCCGTAAGCTTAAAAATCCGCTCAGCACATTATGGTGCATACCCGATACCTCAAAGGAATTTTCAATTTTGTTCCATTTCATACCATCTTTACTGTAATACATATCTACCGTGTTTTCTACATTTTTGAGACGGATGAACACATGGTTGTTAACTACATTTTTTTCAGCCAGATCCCGCCAGCCACGCAAATCGGCAACTATGTCTTCATTGTTGGCGAGTATACCGGAAGACGCAGCGCTGTTGTAAAAAAGGACCAGCCCGGCAGTTGCTTTTCCTTCAATTAACACCTCAACATCAACGATGTAGGAATGGTCTTCTGGTATGCACAATAAGGGAGAGCTATTGCCTATCGTATTTCCCTTTGCCTTTACTGACAAGCTGTTGTTAGCCAATTGAAATCTGTTGGTATCCAGTTCTTCAAAGAAAGCCCATTGAGATTTTAGTTTATGACCAGCAAAATTGTCGTTCAGGTTAAAACTGGTTTTAGAAGGGGCCAAATCCGGCTTTCTGATCGGGTGACTATCTATTGTGCCGGCCGGCACTTTATACCAGCCGTCTTTTGTCCATTCTATAGGTAGAAGCATGGTCTGCCGACCTTTGTTATAAAAGTCTTTTTCGTAGGCGTGGAATACCATCCACCAGTTTCCTTTCACATCATCAATTATGGTAGCATGCCCTTTTGACCGCCATTTTTCAGCCTGTTTTGTTGTTCTTACAATTGGATTATAAGGAGAGTTTTCCCATGGCCCGGATAGCGATTTTGATCGTGCGGAAACGACCATATGACCAGTTACAGGACCGGCTGTTCCTCCTTCCGCTACGGTAAGATAGTAGTACTCTCCTCTTTTGATCAGTTTAGGGCCTTCCAGGCAAAAACACTCAATAGACCAATCTCTGGGTATTGGCCAGCCATTGTATGAAATCTTTTGATTTCCTGTAACGGAAAGACCATCATCAGATAAAGGTACAAATCCACCGTCGCTGAAAAACAAATATCTCTTGCCATGTTCATCTGTAATATGTCCCGGGTCAATGTTGCCAATTTTTAAATCAATTGGTTCAGTCCATTTACCATTGATAGAATCTGCAGTGACAACATAATTGGTGCCGTTAGCCGGAAAATAGATATAGAACTTATTTTTGTATTTGACCAGATCCGGTGCATACACTGACCCTACTTTTTTGTGTAAGGCATGCGTTATCGGTTTCCAGTTGATCAGATCTTTTGAATGCCAGATTAATAAACCGGGGTAATATTCAAATGAGGAATGAACCATGTAATAATTATCACCGTCACGTAATATACTTGGATCAGGATAATCGCCAGCAAAAATGGGATTTGTATAAAAGCCCGGACCTTTCGGATTTGGGCTTACTTGATATTGAGCTTCTGCAAAAAAGCTCAACTGGATCAAAAAAAATGTTATTATAATTTTATTCATATTAGGTGATAGGTTTGTAAAAAGCATGTTTAACCTGTAAGTTATAGTCCTTATAATTTATTTCTGAGTAATTCCCCTCCAGTTATCTGTTCTGAAAGGTATAGCTGGTAAACCTTCAGAATTGATCAGATTACACTCGGGATTATCTGCCCAGGCATAGCGCACAGCTTCGGGATGTGGTACCTTGTCACAATAAACGACCACTTCTTTCCCTTCAATAGAAGCTTTTGCCCAGTAGAACTGTTTGTCTTTACCTGCAATGGCAAAGCCTGTTACTTCTTTAGCATCTTTAGTTGCAAGGCCAGCTGAGGTATCGGTAAAATTGATGTGGATATGGCTTCCTTCCTTCCGATAACTTTTATATAAAGGACCAGATGCAGTTCCGGTTTGCTTGTATACCAGCTTATCTGCATTCAATGCCAGGCGGCGGCCTACTTCTTGTTTGTTAAAAGGATGGATATTATCGGCTTCGCCAATATCTATAATACAAGCCATACCAGTATTGGGCTCTGTTAATGTTAAAGTTTGGGCTTCCCTTAACTCAGCCCATTCACTTTCAGAAGGAAGAGGTTTTGTTTTCTTAAAATTTGCCAGCTGAACATATAGAAACGGAACGTTCCCCCGGCCCCAACGCTCTCTCCAATCGCTTATGAGCATAGGAAATAATTTTCTGTAATTATAGGCCGCGGTGTCATTCGCTTCACCCTGATACCATATAAATCCTTTGATCCCATAAGG
>NZ_JAELTV010000188.1 GCF_016429005.1 Pedobacter sp. ASV19 | reverse complement strand
CCCCCCCCCCCCCCCCCCCCCCCCCCCCCCCCCCCCCCCCCCCCCCCCCCCCTTTTAGATGTGTATAAGAGACAGCTTGAAATTTGAAGGGCGTTTAGGTTTGGATTATAGCAATGTCAATCGGTTCGAGAGAAACTATTTTAATTTTGATCATCTAAACGGAAGTTTTAGTGAAAATAAAAATAGTCGTACAGAACTTAACCTTGACTTTTTGGCCAATTTTAATAAACAATTTGGCGAATTTAACGTGTTGGGTACGGCTGGTGCAAACTATCGTGACTATCAAATGACCTCCAATACCCTGGGAGCGAGTGGTCTGAATGTACTGGGGGTTTATACTATAACCAATAAAATCGGACCTGCGGACGCGTTAATGGATCATCAACATAACCGTTCAAACTCCGTTTACGGACAGGCATCGGTTGGCTGGCGAGATCAATTGTATTTGGATTTGACTGCCCGGAACGATTGGTCTTCTACACTGACTAAATCCTTCTTTTACCCATCAGCCAGTTTAAGCTGGATTCCGACGAGTTCCTTTGCAAGTATAAAAGGGGATGTTTTATCTTTTCTGAAATTGAGGCTCAATATTACGAAGGTAGGAAATGGAACAGAACCTTATGCTAACGGAAATTATTATTATGCACAAACTGATGCTTTTGACAATATGGCGCAAATGTATAAAAGCATGACTTATGCGTTGAAGGATTTAAATCCTGAAGACCTTCATACCTGGGAGACGGGTGCCGAAATAGGGTTATTTAAAGATCGCTTACACGCGGATTTTACCTATTACTATAAAAATGCAAAAAATCAGTTGCTTTCAGTGAGCACCTCCAACACGGTTGGTTTCACCAAATTGTTTTTAAATGCAGGTAATATCGAAAGCAAAGGTGTCGAGCTTCAATTGAGGGGCGATATCCTTAAAAAGGAAAAGGGGTTAAACTGGACCACTACGGTGAACTTTTCTAAAGATAATAGTAAAGTGTTAGAACTATATCCGCAATTAGGCCTGAAAACCTATCAAATAGGTTGGACCTGGGGAATTGCGAATATGGCGAGAGAAGGTGAACCCTGGGGAACCTTGGTTGGACCAGGATATGATCGGGTAGAAGACGGTCCAATGAAAGGTGCGATTAAAGTGACAAGTGCAGGACTTGTTCAAAGTAAAGATGCGCAAAATATTGGTAATGTAGTGCCAGATTTCTTGTCCAGTATGCGCAATGATTTTACTTATGGGGATTTTAGTTTTGGCTTTATGCTGGATTTTCGTAAAGGTGGTGATATTTGGTCGCAAACCATGTCGCATAGTTATGCAACAGGAGTTGCGGAGATTACAGCGGAAAATGGCGTACGTGAGCGGGCAATTGTTGCGGGCAGAGATGTTATGAAAGGCGAAAGGTTTGCGATGTCTGATGGCAAAGGGGGCTGGGTACAAAATACCATAGAGACCAATGCCCAGGATTGGTATGAAGGTGGTGGTATTGCTGCGATGTCTGTTTTTGATGGATCATTTCTGAAATTAAGAGAGGCCTATTTAACCTACAATTTGCCTCAACGTCTCTATAGTAAAATTAAGGGGATTAAACGTGCCAATATATCTTTAATTGGATCTAATCTGGCTTTACTGTGGGTGCATAAGTCCAATACCATGCGTCTCGATCCCGAATCGGGTGGTGTATCAAGTGACTCCAGGGGAGTTGGGTTTGAACAGGCAACGGTTCCAAATTCACGTAGCATTGGTTTGAAACTTGGAGTTACGTTTTAATCTTTTGCAAGTTTGACAAGATTATTTTTCAATGGAATAAAAAATCAGAAAGATGAAGAATTTATTATATAAATATAGATATACATTCCTACTTGCCTTTGTTTTTATGGCGGGTTGTACAAAGAATTTTGAAAAGATCAATACGGATCCGGATGCATTGCCGGATGTTCCGGCTCAAAATATGTTGATCAATGTGCTTCGAAATGCAGGTGAACAGTTTGGAGGAGACGTAGACGGTTATGGAACCTTTGCAGGTTATATTGTTAAAATTCAATATCCGGATAATATGAGCGGGCTGACTCCTACGAACAATACCTATGGAAATCGTTGGTATGCTTGCTACTACAATAATACCCAAATGAATGATCTGCTAAAGAAGACTGAAGATAAGGCAGCGGGTTTTAAGAATATTAGGACCATTGCGCGTATTTGGCAAAATTATATGTGGTCCTATCTTTTGGATGGTTGGGGAGATATACCCTATACGGAAGCGTTTATGGGAATGCCTGGGGATGGGGATCTTCTAAAACCGAAATATGATAAACAAGAAGATATTTTTCCGGCAGTGTTGGCGAATCTAAAAAAGATAGCGGATGAAATGGCTGCAGGATTGGGAACAGATAATGTGGGTGATTATGATATCGTTTATAAAGGGGATATGGTGAAATGGCAGAAGTTCTGTAACTCATTGCGGCTTCGAATGGCGATGCGTATTTCAGCGGTCGCCCCGGCACTAGCGAAATCAACGATTGAGGAAATTGCCGGAAATATGAATAAATATCCAGTTTTAGAAACAAATGCAGAGAATTGTTACTTGTACTGGCCTGGAAATTTGCCTTATATGGAACCCTGGTACAAATCAGGAATTAATGGTAAACGAATTGACAACTGGGGAATGTTCGATATTTTTATTGACTACTTAAATGAGGTAAAAGATCCGAGAATTGCCGCTGTAGCACAAAAAGCAAATACAGGAACGTATGTTGGTTATCAGAATGGTCTGCCTTCGGGCCCGGCTGTGTTAAGATCTGTTTCCTGGATAGGGGAATATTATATCAATAATCCGTCGGGATATACACCATTCTACAAATCATGTGAGACCTATTATATTTTTGCCGAAGCGGCAATGCTGGGATATAATGTAGGAATGACTGCCGAAAGTGCTTATAATAAAGCTGTAATGATTTCAATGAAAGACAATGGAGTTTCGGATGCCGACGCCCAAGCGTATCTCGCTGGCAAAGGTAAGTTTGACAATACTAAGGAAAGAATATGGTGGGATATGTGGACCGCATTGTTTAAGGAAAATTATGAAGCATGGAGCTTATACCGAAGAACAGGAATACCTTCTACCAATTATCCTGCTATAAATTCGGCATTTAAAGGCAAACATAATGATCAGCCATGGCGATTGCCTTACCCAAATAATGAATATTTGTATAATAAAGAGAATACGGAAGCTGCGGCAGTAGGCGTAGTTGACCAGGTGTGGGGAAAAAGACTATGGTGGGCTAAAGATAATGGTAAACAATAGTTTTGTATGTTTAGTCATGCCCCGAAATTCTATTTTTCGGGGCATGACTATTTTTAGTTATAGCTAAAATCTATAATGTGTCCTTCAATATTGAGCTGATGGTTGGTCACCTTCTCTTTTTTGCCCGCAGGTATACTGATCAGTACTGCAGATTGCATAGGTGAAATTGATAATTCAATGCCGGAGTTTATATTTCTGGCGATAAACTTTTTGGTGATTAGATTATAGATGTCAACTTTCCCTTTGGACGCAGGGATATATTTGATTTTCTTCTTTACAGGATAAGGATTGTAAAGTAAGTCTGTTGGAAAGGTATTGTTCCCATAAAAATCTGTTGCATTTAAGTCCAGCTGTAAAATTCCTTCTACATTGGTTTTTTTAACGATACTGCCAAAAATCCCTACATGGCCGCTTCCATAAACACTAAACTGGGAAACCTCAGGATTTTTTCCCGGTACCCATTTGGGGCCATCACCCTGGGCAACAGGTGCTTTTAAATGGGTGTACAGGGTGTCGAAGGTAGAGGCTTTAGCCATTCCTTCATAGGCAATGACCCCTTTGGTCACCTTTGCAAATTCAGGGATGGTTTGGTGCTCGGCCGGCATATACTGCGGATAGAACAGCCGGGAAGCATTTACCGCATTGAGCATCCATTTACCAATAGCATTGGCATACTGTGGTTGATATTTGACCAGAGGGACAAGGGGCCAGGCGGCATCAAAGGTATTCATCAGGAAACTATAGCCGCCATGATCTACTGTACTGCCTACAGTTCCGGAAATGTCAAATCCATTCCAGTTCCCAGTGAGAAAACCCCAGCCTTC
Source organism: Pedobacter sp. ASV19 (assembly GCF_016429005.1). Lineage (GTDB taxonomy): Bacteria > Bacteroidota > Bacteroidia > Sphingobacteriales > Sphingobacteriaceae > Pedobacter. Next base: position 5,496 of record NZ_JAELTV010000188.1, on the reverse strand, counting down.
CCTGCATACGGCTGTGCCTGCAAAAGTCCAGTCGAGCATTTTGGCCAGATCGAAACGGGTCTCTTGCTCGGCATTCATACTGGCGGCCAGGTAGGCTCCAAAAGGCATGAGTAATTCATAGGTTGGATTGATCTTTTGACTTTCCAGAGCATTCATAGCGCTTATTGCGCCTTGCAGATATCTTTTGTCTCCAAATTTTTTATAGGCGGCATACAATACATAGGCGTGGCCAGCAGCTGCATCGGGTTGTGCACAGATGGTATTGGTCATCGGTTTCATCTGGCCATAATCAAAATAAGAATAGTGGTAATTGCCATTCAGTATAGAGTCTGCTTTAAAGAACTTTTCTGCAATGCTCCGGGCCATTTCTTTGAATCCGGGTTCCTGCGGATATTTTTCCCAGATGGCATAGAAAAGTACATTTGGATAAACGTCATACCACCAGTCTCTTCCATAGCCTCCGCCCAGCAGGGCAACCTCGGGTGCGGTATTGTTCATCATGATGTCCCAGCCGGTGTCTTTGTTGAAATAGTTCTTCAGCATAGCTACATAGTTGCGGCCTTGCTGATTGCTTTTGTTGATATTGACAAGGGATGCACCAAGTACAGCTCCCATATTGGCAAGGGCTTCATGGAACATACCTTTGTTATGCGCCGGTCCCTGACGGACATCACCAATGGCCGTATACATACCCATTACCGGTTGATTAAAATTCTTGCCGGTACTGTCCATCCAAACCAAGGGCCAGTATTTGCCTGTAGCCTGGAAATCATAAACGGTCCGGTCAAAATTAAGGGCCATCTTTTTCCAGTCGATGATTTGTAAGGGTTGAGGCAGGTCGGCCATTTGCTCTACACGGTCGATTGGGATTTGGCGGATTTGCGCCTGAGTGGTCGCAGATAATAAAAAGAGAAACAGGAGCTTAAAACTAAATTTCATAATCGGAGTTTTACAAAGTGGATTGCGCAACGGTGGCTTCAATTAAGGGTTCGGTTAGATTTGCAGGATCGGACATCAGTTTTCCTTGTTTAATAATCCCTTTGGCTGCCCAGTAAGAGCTGAGCTGGATAATGGCTACGATAATGATGGCATACCTTAAGGCGATTTCATTGGAAAAACAATAGGCTAAAATCAAGAACGTCCCTGCACCGGTTAGCCTGCCGATATACAATCCGGCTTCATGGTTCAGAATATAAGCAAATTCGCTTCTTTTTTCCTTTTTGCTGAGCAAATCGATCACACTGAACTGAATGGGAAAGTAAGCCAGATCCAGCAGAGGTTTGGCTAACAACAGGAACAGCATAAACAGGATGACGCCTGTTTCATTAAATAAAATACCGTTGATCAGTGCGGCGATGGTAAAGAGCACAAGGCCTGCACCAAAAACATAGACCCGATGCTGCGGGCCGGTGTTACGCCCGATGATGTACATCAGAACTGCGGCAAATACAGCACCCAGGGATTGTGCAGTTCCTAAAGCCCCCTCTTTTCCCAGCAACAACATGATGAGCATAGCGGGAGCGGTAACCAGGAAGCCCTGAACGAGTCCTTTTAGTACGGCCAGGAAGAGCAGTCTGTACCAGTACGAATCGAAATTGAAATAGATGAATTTTTTATGCACCGGGTTCTGGAATTTTCCTGTAAAACACATGGCCGAAGCCCCTATGGTGATGAGGAAGACCAGCCCGGTAACGATCTTGTAAGCCAGTTTAGCATCTCCTGCATTACCAGAAAGCTCTATGAACCAGCCGATCAGAACAGGTATGACAACGGCAATGATGGTGTAAAAGAAAGTTTCCAAGCCGTAATAATAATTCCGGTTGCTGTCATCGGTTGTGGCCAGGGCAAGAAAGTCGCGGTTGGCCCAGTAAAAGCCAAAGGACATACCCATAACGATTCCTGCAATGCCTATTCCGGTAATATCAAGTGTTTTCAAAGACATCATGATCATCATGGAAATGCCGCTGAGTACCATCCCGAAAGAGTAGAGTACTTTGATGGGAAAGCGGTTCAGCAACCACCCGTTGATCAGAAAAGTAAGGGGAATGCCCGTATAGATGGTGAGTTGGTAGACCACCACTTTAGTGGGGTCGTTAGAGCTCCGCATCACATAGGCCGCCACAAAGATGTCGATCACCGGTAATACAATACTGTAAATCAAGTTAGTGAGCGTGAGTGTTTTGAAATTATGCGACTGGCTTTTAAAATGCAGCAGTTCTTTTTTGAGTTTAAGTAACATCAGTGTAGATTAGGGAGGATAAGATTTCCTCGATGGAAAATTGTGCGGCGCAGACAAATTCATCTGCGGCGCCATAATAAATTGTCAGCTCATCGCCTTTAACCACATGGCCGTTGGTAAATACGACCTTTCCAAAAAAGCCGCTGAGTTCATAATCTTCGGTAGGCACCATGATGGGGTCATCTGTTCTGGCCAATACTCTTGAGGGATCGTGGAGATCCATCAGAAAAGCGCCTAAACAATAACGGTGCTCTGCATTGGCGCCATGATAGATCTCCAGCCAACCTTTTGCGGTTTTGATAGGAGCTGCGCCTGCACCTACTCTTTTACTGTCCCATTTGTCTTTCCTGGTTTTGATGATGCATTGGTGTTTACCCCAGTGAAGGCCATCGGGTGATTCGGCAATCCAGATGAAGTTTCCACCCAGGTCTACACTGCTTGGCCGGTGAAGGGCATAGAATTTTCCGTTCACTTTTTCTTCGAAAATAGCGCAGTCTTTATTGTGCGGTGGGATGATGACACCCTCAGACTGGAAATTTTTCCAGTCTTTTGTGGTCCGCATGCCCACGGCAACACCATTTTCCGAGACTGCGGTGTAAGTAAGATAGTACGTGCCGTCAATCAGGGCTACCCTGCAGTCTTCTATGCCGAAGCTCTCCTGGTTGTTTTCTCCCTGTAAAAGAGGATAACCTTCAGGTTCATAAAAATGGATGCTGTCATCGCTGCGCAAGAGTCTTAAATGAGAGAGGGTCGTCAGATAATCTAATCCTTTATAATTAATGACGCGTGGATCGCTGGCAATCAGTTCTGGATGATTGACTTCAATTTCCATGATCTGGATTCCGGTACTGCTGAGCACCGGGAAGGAGATATGGGTTTCCTGCTGGGCTGGCCGTTCGGCTACCCTTACCAGCAGCCAGGTTTTCCCTTCAAAAGTGAATACACCTGGATTAAGAAGGCAGGTAATTTCTAATCCTGTTAAACTTGGTTTAAGGTCTGTGGGACGTAAAAGGGGGTTTTGTGTCGATCTTTTTGCGAGGTCTTTCATGGAATTTGGAGATAAGCTGAAAAAATCATTTTAAGTTAATAACCTGGATTTTGGGTAATTGTTCCTCCCGATTTGTCTACCTCGCCCTGTGGAATCGGATATACATAATTGCGGTCCTGGAAATTGACACCGATAGATTTCAGGAAATCTTTAGCCAATCCCCATCTTTTCAGATCATTGAATCTTTGGGATTCAAAACCTAACTCTACCCGTCGTTCCTGTACAAGCCAGTTTTTGATCTGGGTTTTGTTCGTTACCGTAACATCTCTGTCTGGTAAGGTACCTGCAGGAGTGGCAGTACCACTTGCTGTTACACTGTTTCTAGCCCTGGCACGGATCATATTAATGAGGCCAATGGCTCCGGAGTAATTGCCGGTTTCCAGAAGTGCCTCTGCTTTCCAAAGCAGTACATCCGCCCAGCGGATGTATATTTTATTACTAGCTGCATCTTCATTACCTTTATTATGGTCGGTGAGCTCACCGAAAATCTTATAAACATTTTGTTTGCTCACATCGACGGTATATCCAAGTCTTGGGTCGTTAGGTTCAAAGGCACTGATGAAATTGCTTGTTGGAGCGATAAATCCCCATCCGGCAAGTGCACAAAGGCCATTCCCCATGGCGGGTGTTTGTGCCGACTGGTGGTTGTAGGCAAATATGACTTCACTGTCGCTGAATTTTTTGGCCAGGTTGAAGCTGTCAAAATAGTTGTTGTTTAAGCTATAGAAATTTGACGATTCGAGCTCTGCAATGCTGGTTAGTACTTCCTGCCATTTCTGGTTATAGAGTGCTACCTTAGCTTGTAAGGCAAGCACTGCACCTTTGGATACCCTCCATTTGTCGGTATCGTCCGAATACTTACTGTTGGGTAGAAGAGGCTTTGCTGCTGCAAGGTCTGCACTGATTTGTGCCCAGACTTCTGCTTTTGGAGTACGTTTTGCCACCTTATAAGCTTCTTCGAAGGAAGCAATTGGTTTAAGTAAAAGCGGAACATCTCCGAAATTGTTAACGAGATCGAAGTAGTAGAAGGCGCGTAAGAAATACACCTCTCCGAGAAGCCTGTTTTTTAAAGCAGGGGTAATTCCTATCTTGGCAATAATGGTTGCATCTGTTAGATAACTGATGGATTTGTTACATCTGGAAATGCCTTCATAATCATAACTCCACTGGCCGTTAAAGCCACCATTTGCCGGGGTAAAATTGAATTTGGAAAATTGGTCCATCCAGGCCTGATCGCCATCGGGATTCCACTTTTTTTGCATATCCCCGGAAGCGATGTCCTGAAGGATAAAATCATTTCTTAATACGGTACCATCGTCCCATCCCCATTGACCGATGATGTTTAAAGTGCTGGACAATAGTCTATAAGAGGAATTGGCAGAAGAAACTACCGTGCCCAGCTTTGGATCTGTGCTGATCAGGTCTGGTGTTAATAAGCCGATCGGAGCTTTTTCTAGTTCTTTCTTGCAGCTGGTCCAGGATAGCATGGCCAGAACAGCAAGCAGTTGATATAGTGATTTCATAACCCTTTTATTTTTAATCTTGTTTTTTAAAATTTAACGTTTACACCAAATAAAAATGCTCTGGATTGCGGATATGTTCCCATATCAATGATGTCAGTGGATTCGGGGTCAAGTCCTGTGTATTTTGTGATGGTAAATATGTTTTGACCTGATATATAGAATCGGATGTTTTGTACACCAAGCTTCGATTTGGCAAATGCAGAATTTAGTGAATAACCGATCTCAACATTTTTTAGCCTCAGGTAGGAGGCGTTTTCTACAAAGATACTGGATGTTTGACTGCTCCCGTTGTCATTGAATGTGGAACGGGGAATGGTATTGCTGGTGCCTTCCCCATGCCAGGCATCCAAAGTTCTTACAGAATGATTGAATGGCCTGGAATCATAGTCTATAATTTTTTTGAGGTCATTATATTTCTCAACACCCTGTACCCCCTGGAATAAGGCGGAGAAATCGAAACCTTTATAACTGGCAGATAAGTTTAATCCATAAGAGAATCTTGGATTGGGATTACCAATAAAGTCCCTGTCCTGGTCATTGATCACCCCATCTCCATTGATGTCCTTGAATTTAATATCACCTGGTTTTTCAGAAGGATTTGGTGTACCGTGCAGATAACTGGTAATTTCGCTCTGGTTCTGATAGATTCCGTCCATGACATAACCATCTGTCTCTTATACACATCT
>NZ_JAELTV010000187.1 GCF_016429005.1 Pedobacter sp. ASV19 | reverse complement strand
AGCACGAATGGACGGGTGACCAAATAATTTTTGAGATTAATAGAAAAGACAATCAAACAGAATTGAAATTCACACAAATAGGTCTCACTCCCGAATATGAATGTTATGATATATGTTCCAATGCCTGGACTCATTACATACAGGACAGCCTGCAAAGCCTAATCACCACAGGTAAAGGAGAACCAACCATAAAAGAAGGACAGAATGAACTCGAGGAAAGTTATGTTAAAAAATGGGATGCAGAAAGTAAGCATGGATAAATAACTGACAAGGATTGCAAAACATGGGTAACAAACCTAAATAACTATTTACTGTTATTTATTATATTTACTTTATTTCTAACCAATTATCAAATGACACTGCAACTATTGACTATAGAATTTGAACATGAAGTAAACAGCACCCGTAAATTACTACATGCAATTCCAGAAAAAGACCTCAGCTACAAACCCTCAGAAACTTCCTGGACAATGGGGCAGCTTGCCCAGCACATTGCAACCATTTACTACTGGTACGTGGGTACACTCACTCAAGATGTATATGATATGGCTGCTGACCACCTGGAGCGTGGTGACCCCAATAACATTCAGGCCACGTTAGCTCTTTTTGAAAGTAATGTAGAGAAAGCAAGAAAAGCATTAAACTCACTTACGGAGCAGAAATTGCAAGACAACTGGACAATGAAAGTGGGCGATCGGATAATTCTGGGCCCCATGCCAAGGGGCATTGTTTCCCGTGGATTTCTTTTCAATCATATTTACCACCATCGCGGAGAAATGATTGTTTACCTGCGTGCCACGGGAAACAAAGTACCAGGTATGTATGGCCCTACCTACGAGGACAGTATAAAAGGATAGTTGGAATAAATGACATGCGGCAATATCTATTCATAATTTTATCACTACTATTTTCATGGCAGACCAGGCAGACCAAACAAGGTCAACCTTCTAAACCAGATATAGACAAAACTTCGAAGAAAGAAATAAAGCATATCATACAAAAAGAGACAGAACTTCTTGAGCAAACGCCCTCGGTAATGCCCTGATCTCTGATAGACATATTTATCCCGCTATCTGTTGTTGAACAGACCTATAATTACTAAATTTGGCCCGCGTTAGAAAAAATTGATGCTCTGTAAAATCAGAACATTCAATACGATCAAATTAATAAGCATAAAATAAATGGAAGAAAACGATTTTGTTTCGATTTGGCTGGAGGAAAGCGGAAACCCTGCAATTGAAGAGTTAACCAGGGTGAACCAGGAAGTTGCTGAAAAAACAGCAAACTTTTTATCGGAGAAAGGACTCAATTCAACCGATCTTTCGGCTATAGTGGATATCAATCACGACGAAATTTCCAGGTGGCTAAATGGCAGGCATTCTTTCAGTATAAATAAACTAAAAGAAATGTCACAAACACTCGCCGACCACAACTAAAAACTTCGATTGCTATTTCTTATTCACTGCTGTATATTCCTCATCGGTAACAGGCTTCATCCATGTTACACTGCTTCCCCCAGTGAAATTGGAAATAGCGATATGCACTAACTTGCTGTCAGCAGCCCCACCATGCCAATGTTCTACATCTTTAGGAATAGCCACTGTTGTCCCTTTTGTTAATACTTGTGCAGGTTTGCCACGTTCCTGATACCAACCCTTTCCCTCCGTAACCAGCAATACCTGACCTATAGGGTGCGTATGCCAATGCGTTCTGCCCCCAGGACTAAATGTAACCTGCCCAACGGTATACAGACCCTCCATCTGATCGGGGCTTACCAAAGTTTGAACATGCACTTCACCACTGAACCATTCTGCAGGTCCCGCATTTCCTAGTGGGAAAATAGAGGTATTATTTTGATTGTTTGTTGCTTCCATATTTAAATCCTTCTTTCTTTTAATTACACAACAAATTTCGAAAACAATAAGTTGTAAATTATTACACAAATTACGGATAATCTTACCATTTTTACTGATTTCAATCTCAGCAGAACATAAAGAAGCCCAACCTCATAAGGGATCGGGCTTCTTTATACAATATCGCAATTTTACCTAACCACTAAAGCTTTATCAATTAAGAAAGCCAGATTTGCACGGTGAGCCTTTGTTTGCTCATTTGTCGAAACAGCACCACCAAGCTGAGTTTTTATCTTTCTCAATGTATAAAGTGCTGCTGCTTTACTTGCATTATCATATCCTATTGGCGAAGAAACAATACTTGCAGAAGCCTTTACAAATTCCGTTTGCAGATTTTGGCGAAACAAGTTCACATTCGTTTTAAGATCTGCAGCAAAAATATCATTAGACAAATCACTCATTACGTTTGCCACAGAATACGTATTGCCATACAGCCCACTGTTGTTGATTCTGCTCAAAGTAGTTGGATGCAAGAGCTGAGCAAGCGTATTCAACTGTATAGAAACGAAAATATTCTGAGGTTTAACGTCTTCAGTAGTCCCAAAAAATCCAAATCCACGTCTTTGAACCTGTAGATAAGGAAATAGTGTTTTATCCGCATCAAAAGCATCCGGAGCAAACACATATTTACCCAATAGCGCCATTGCCTTTTTCTGATAAGCAACAGGAACAGGAGTAAACGGCGCAGTCGTTGTCTTTTGTCCAACAAAACTTCTGTCCACATAAACTCCACCAATATAACGACTTACCGCAGTAGCCATACCTAAACGCTGATTGTTAAGCTGTAGATAACGCTGACGCAACTCCTGGTAACTCTGACCTGGTTTACTAAAACGAGATTTCAACTTTGGCATCATCGTGTTCACCAACTTAAACCGGTCTTCACCATAAGCAACCATGTCATTGGTCTGGTCATTCACATTTACCCGAGGATCTATACCCCCACCCGGACTACGCATATCATCAGCATCATTACCAAAAGCAAGTTGTGGATCCGTACTACGGCTTAAAATTTTATTTAATCCAGCTTCTTCCTCCGCTTCACTAAACGGAGTATAGCCATATTCAATGGCCCATAAATCATAAGGCCCCGCTTTAGTGGTATAATAATCACCTTGTTTGCTGCGATCACTGCTCACATTTACAGCCGGATAATCCATTACAGATCCCTGTAAACCAATTTTACGGGTAAGCGCAACATCATTCATCTGGGCAGGACTTAGCATTTGACTGGCTTTCATATTATGATTAAGTCCCAGCGTATGGCCCATTTCATGCATGATCAGGTAATACAAAAACTGCTTGTGCATTTCCCTGATCGTCTCTGCTCTTTTAGCCTCAGGCATGTCTGCATCAAGCGCTTCAACAGCCGTTAAACCAGCCTGATACTGCATACTTAATTCCTGTGCCAATGCACAAGAAGCCATATGATTCTTATCAAAGCCATTCATCTGTCCCGACTTTCCGGAAACAGCTTCAGCAGGATTTTCCCAAGGCAGTTTTAAAGCCGAATTACCACCATTAAACAAATCATCAGTAACCACTGTACCAGCACCAGAACGCCACTCTACAGTAATATCAGCACCTAAAATCTGACCTGTTAAAGGATTATAAAAACTTGGACCTATAGCGCCATAAGAAGGATAAGCTGAGGATACCCAGCGAATTACATTATAGGCAATATCAGCCGGATCCCAGGTCGCCGTGTCAGGCATCTGTTTCATGACCACCGCATTTTTAAAACCAGCTTTCTCAAATGCTTCATTCCATTTCTCGCCTGCTTCTTTAATAATCGGGCGATACTCTAATGGAGTCGTATTTTCAATCCAGAAAACAATCGGCTCAACCGGCTCGCTCAACGCAGCCGACGGATCTTTCTTTTTAAGATTCCAGCGACTGATAAAATCTTTATATGGCGTTGAAGACAAAGAAGTCAGGTTATCTACTTCGCTACCAAAATAACCTACCCTTGGATCATCACGGCGTGGGCGGAAATCATTTTTAGGTACTTCAAGAAAAGAATGCTGCATTTTAACCCTAATATAGCGGGCATCAGTGATGTCTTTTCCCCCGCCATTCAGAGGCATAGGATTGTCATAAGCAAGCTCTACCACTACATCTGTATTTCCTGGAAATGAACGTATCTTTTGATATTTCGACTTAGAGGTATTTAAGTTCCCAAGATTAAACATCGCACCCGGAGGCAATGTTGGAGGGAAAACCGGCTTAACCGGATCTAATTTATCTCCAAGAAAAAGACCATCAACAGAAATTAAATAACCAAGAGAATCCTGTGCCGCAACTTTATCACTATAAAAAACAGCATCCGAAACGTCAACATTGGCCGCTTTACTTACAGGATTTGACTTATCGTAATAAAAGTTTGTATTTCTTTGCAGAAGCTCAATTTTATCATCAGATTTCTGAATATAGAATAACCAGGTTGTTCTGATCATATTCTGATTGAGAAACAAAGTAGTTGGCCCGCCCATCGAAAAACTCTGGTAAATATAATCTTTGCCCAACTGATCTTTCTTAACATACATCTGAACACTACCTGTTATAGTATCTCTGTACATTGCAAAAAGACCGTCAATTTTCTTACTGGATTTGATCTTTTCCTTAATACTAGGTTTAGGGGGAGTTGCCTGAACCTTCTTTAAAGAATCAGCCGCTAATGCTTTTTTCTTCTTTTGGGCAAAAGCCCCACTGGCAAAAAACAGAACCAGCGACAGCAGAGTAATGGTTTTTCTCATCTGGAATATAGTTTGTTAGGTTTATGAATGAATCTACATTAAGATCATTTAACCCAACAAATGTTACTCGATATTTAAAAGTTCATACCAATAATGCGGAACAGAGTCATAATTAAACACCTCCTTTTCTATAAAACCACATTTTTTCAAAACTTTTTGAGATTGCAAATTACCTATATCGGCTATTGCATAAATTACAGAAAGTTTAAGTTCATTAAAACCATATTCCACTACAGCTTTCGAAGACTCAGTAGCATAGCCTTTTCCCCATGCCTTTTTTATAAATCTATAGCCCAAATCATGATAGTCTTTACGGCCATTGGTTAAGTCAGTAATTAATTTAAAACCTCCCCATCCTACAAAATCATTTGTTTCTTTCTCAATTATCGCCAAACGCCCAGCTCCATTGTCAATATATTGTTGCCTAATAAATTTTATAGCATCTTCTGCCTGTTGAATCGTTCTAATTGGATTTTGCCCCAAATGCTGATGTACTTCAGGATCAGAATCTAAACTAAAAATACCCTCAACATCGGTGTCTACTAATTCCCTAAAATAAAGCCGTTCCGTTTCAATAATCCTTGTCATATATATCCTAATGTCTGTTTTTATTTCCCAACTTATGAATATTTAAGAACATTTGCCAACTAAGCGACTGGAGATTTTTTGAGTACTTATTATTATATTTAAGGAACAAACCAAATGTTATGAAAAAGATTACAATGATCAGCTTGCTTTGTCTTGCCTTTTTGCTGGGCTATGGGCTTAGCCATTTTACCAGACCTGTCAATAGCGGACCGCGAGTAACAGGTATTGGTGGTATCTTTTTTAAAGCCAAGGATCCAGCAGCGCTCAAAGTCTGGTATGAAAAAAACCTGGGTATGCGTATGGTGCAAAGCGGTACGAACTTCGAGTGGCACCAGGGTATGGACAGTACCAAAAAAGGATTTACTTTGTGGGCCCCCTTTAAGGAAACAACCAAATATTTCCAGCCCTCAGAAAAACAATTCATGATCAATTACCGTGTGGAGGGCTTAATTCAACTATTGGCAAAATTGAAATCAGCAGGTATTTTACCGACTGACTCCGTTGAAAAAGCCAGTTATGGAAGCTTTGTCCACCTTATGGATCCGGAGGGAAACAAGATAGAGCTATGGGAACCAAATGATATCGAATATTCCAAATTAGGAACGATTACAACTAAATAAAAATCTACAGATCAATGATCAAATAGAATAAAAGAGTTATCTCTTTCTTTTACGCCAAATAGTACCCTTTCACCATCCAATCCGGTCTGCACCCAAGAAAATATGTTTTACTGATGAGCCTCAGGGCCTAAAAGGTCCAGCGACATCAGAAAACATATTTTCCCTTTATTAACCTAGATAGGCTTTATTAGCGGCAATTTTTCTTATTTCTTCGTTAGCCTATATCTTAAATGAGTTGTCAGGTCTGAAGGTATGACTTCAACAATCTGAACATCATATTTATCTTTGTCAATACCATCAAACAGCCGGATCCCGCTTCCTAAAAATACAGGAGCAATATGAATAAAAAATTCGTCCACAAGCCCTGCATTGAGAAATTGTTGAATAGTATTCGCCCCGCCTTGTATCCTGATGTCCTTTCCCTTAGCAGATTGCTTTGCCTTTTCTAATGCACTTTGCACTCCGTCATTGATAAAATAAAAAGTTGTTGTACCCTTTTGAACCCAGGGCTCACGTTTTTCATGCGTCAGAACATACACATCTGCTTTATATAAATCTTCTTTCCAATGAACCTCTCCCTCCTCAAACATTCGCTTTCCCATAATGTAAGAACCCGTTCTTTCAAACACATCATCAATTAATTTACTATCTGCACCATACTCTTCCCCACCTTCCATATTGACGTGTTTCCAAAATGCTTTCTGTTTAAACATCCAGCCATGGATTTTTGGTGAAACCCCACCCATTGGATTGCTCGGGCTCCGGTCGTCGCCTGCAAAAAAGCCGTCAAGTGATATTGCGCAATCAAAGATAATTTTGCTCATGATTTTGATTTATTTATTGTAACTAAGGTAACTAATATCGTGCTCAATTAGAAAAAAGCAACTCATCAAAAAACTGATTAACAGAATAGCGTAAAAATTTTATACGTTTACATCGAGACGTTAATTTAATGAAAAGGGGCTGGTTGAAAGACCTGGCCCCTTTTTCTATTTTAAAGCTGCAACTTAAAACAATATTCAACACCTTAAAAATTGGCCAAGTAGTGTTTTAAACATTTTTCTATCTATATCCCCCGTTTAGCAGGTTGCCAAAAAAAATGGCATTCAGGAACAACCGTCCCGTACCCAGCCAATACCCCCGGTAAGTAGGATCATCGGCAAAGAGCACAACCTCTCCTCTTCCACTTCCTGTGGCAATGATTGCTGCAGAACCAGCTACTTTTGCAATATTAGCTTTAGAAGAATAACCATTTACAAAAGGCTTTGGAGTATACTCTGCTACGGTTGCGTATTTATCCTCACTTGGAAGCAGTAACGTAGGGCCATTTTTATTGATAAACAACTTCCGGGAAGTTACCCCAAAGGCAATCGGATGAGTAATGTCCAGGTCAGCCAAAAAAATTGCCCCGTTGATCCTCTTCGAACCTTCTACATCTTCCTGTCTCCCATAGTTCAGTCTTTGTTTAACCGGCTTTACCGGCTTAACAACCTGTTCAGCTCCTTCACCCCTGGAGCGCTCCTTTTTAGACTCTTCATCTGTTTTTGGTTCCGCAGCGGCTGGCGTAGCTGGTATATCGCCCCTTCTGGAGAAATTATCGGTTTCCGAAAGCTTTTCCTTTACAATACCCTGTTTCACCGCCCAGGCTGTTGCCGTTTGGAAGGTGATCAATGTTCCGCCATCACTTACCCAGTTTTTGATCTTATCAATCGTCGCCTTGTCCCAATCACTATAGTTTCCACCTGGCAGCACCAATACATTATAACGGCTCAATGGTGCCCTTGCAAAACTTTGCAGGTCTAATTTGGTTACCGGCAGGTCCAGCTGCTGGTTCAATAGAAACCACACTTGTCCCGCTTCCGAAGAGGTTACTCCCTGACCAAAAGCCAGTACTACCTCAGGCTTGCGCACCGCCCTGATATTACTACTTCCCAAATCTATACCTTCGGCATTAAAACCTGTAGAAACTGCGGTAATATCTATATTTGCCGAACGGGCTACAGTTTTCAATACCCCATACAAGGAATCTGGCGAAAGCGTCTGCCCTGCTACAGGAATGACCAGAGATCCGGGTAGGTAGGCTTTTTTTCCGGTAGCAACATTTGCTGCGAAAGACTTAAATGCCGTTTTAACCAAAATACCCCTGAGCTGCAGCTGATAAAGTGCTTTTGTAAAATTATAATCGGCAGAATTGATCAGATAGGCATAAGAAGAACGTTCACCAGTTAACCTGCCCGTTTCTGAACTTAGATTTTTCACTTGTGCACCCTTTGAAAATGCACCATTTACTTTGGCATATTTCAATCCGTATGCCTGAATGATGCTCCACCCGGTGTTATCATAAAAAATGCTGTCTTTCAGCGCATTTTCTTCAAAGATAGAGTGAACAATTAAAAAGTTCGGCTGGGCAGATGGAACAATATATCCTTTTCCTTTATCAAAGGTTTTACCATCCAGGCTAATCTTATCGCCAAGCTCATAAACTTCCACATGATGCTGTAGCAGCAAAGAGAGAAATTTCTGTGTCAGGTTCACATCATTGTTATCCCCAAACACAAATGCTTTGGCTGGATTTTTTTGTCCCTGCTCCAATGCATATTTGAAAAAATCTTTCTGCACTTTAAAAAGACCTGATTTTTCTTCCACAGCCCCCCTGATCGTAGAGAAACTCGTTGTCAGATGGTTGCGGATGGTAAAAGCAAAAGTGAGTGGCCCGTTAACAGATTCCTGCAATATTCCACGTGAACTTGCCTGCTCAAAAGTAGCGGCTACTGAACCAAAAAACTTAGGATAGGTTGAACCATAAATCGGTGAAAGGTTATCGTAATTTTCCTTAGTAAAATAAAGAGAGCCAATATCATCTAGGGCCTTTGCATGATATTTCGCCAGAATCACCTGAAAATCATACAAAAACTGTGGGATGATCGGACTCTCATGGCTCTTCGGCGTTGGCTCAAAATAATAGGTGGCATTGGTTCCCTGCTCATGGAAATCTATCTGCACGTTCGGATACCATTTATGAAAGAAAACAAGCCGATTACGGCTTTCTACCTGTACCAGATTGAGCCAGTCGCGGTTCAGATCGGTAAAATAATGATTGGTCCGTCCATTGGGCCATGCTTCCTGGTGCTCTTTATCTAGCGGATCCCCTACGGCAGGAAAAGAATGGTAGGCATTATGCCAGTTGGCAGCCCTGTCCCTGCCATCAGGATTAAGCGAGGGATCAATAAAGATCACCGACTCCCTGAGCCATTTTTGAGTCTCTGCATCATTGCTGGCCGCCAGGTAGTAGGCCGTGAGCAGACTTGTTTCTGTACTGGAGGTCTCATTGCCATGTACCCCGTAGCCCAGGTGGATAATTACCGGAGCAGCATTGCCCAGTACGGGTTTTGAAGGATCTACCTGATTCAGGTGCTCCTGCCGGATCTGCTCCAGTTTCGCATAATTGGAGGGCGCAGTGATCGTCACGATAATCTGCTCACGCTGTTCATAGGTTTTCCCCAGGCTTTCCACGTGCACCCGGTCAGATACCTTTTCCAGCTGACGGAAATAGGCCACCACCTGTTCATGCCGGGTATAATAAGTACCGATGGGATAACCCAGAAACTGTTCGGGCGTAGGAATTCTGGCATCCAGTGCAGTAGCCTTTGGAAAAAAGTAAGCGTTCTGCGCCAATGAAGGCTGAATCCAGAACAAACTGAGTAAAATCAGCATTTTTGTGGTATGGAAAAGAAGTTTCATGTCTTTATGTTATAGATTGTTAAGTAAACCCAGGCATTTCAGCCTGAGATTCTCATAGATCCGTACGTGATGGTCTCCCATCATACGGCTCTTATTATCCAACCATTGACTTCGTGTCAAGCATCCCGCGTGCGAAGGTTGGAC
>NZ_JAELTV010000186.1 GCF_016429005.1 Pedobacter sp. ASV19 | reverse complement strand
AGATGTGTATAAGAGACAGGTTATTTTAAGAGGAATGATCAAACAAAACAAGCAATAATGCCCATGGATATGATCAATTGTAAACACTGCAGCACCACAATCAATGGCAATTTTTGCTGCAATTGCGGCCAGCCTGTACAAGTTAAAAGAGTAGACAGCCATTATGTTCTACACGAAATTCAGCATATTTTACATTTCGAAAAGGGTATATTATATACTGTAAAAGAATTGCTGATCAGGCCCGAGAAAAGCGTCAAAGAGTTTATTGCCGATAACCGGAGCAGACTCGTAAAGCCGATTGCCTTTATCATCATCACTTCCTTAATCTATACGATAATCGCCCATTTTTTCCATATCGAAAAGGAATATATTGAGTACAGTGAGGCCAAATCAACTACCGTAGGTGTAATTTTCGATTGGGTACAAAGTCATTACGGTTATGCCAATATTATAATGGGTTTATTTATAGCTTTTTGGCTGAAGCTATTCTTTAAAAAATATGGATACAATTTTTTTGAACTGTTAATTCTGCTATGTTTTGTTGTGGGAATGGGGATGCTGATCATTACCGTTTTTGCCGTTCTTCAAGGAATCACAAAAATAGACCTGACCAAAACTTCTGGAATTGTTGAAGTATGCTATTGTACCTGGGCAATTGGACAATTTTTTGATAAAAAGAAAATAGGTAGCTATTTAAAAGCACTCGCTGCCTTTATGTTAGGTATAATCACAGTTTACATCACTATAGGTCTTTTAAGCGCTGTCATAGATTCTTTTCATCTTTTTAATAAATAATTTACACCATGAACACACTGTCAGAACTAAGTTTAGACGAGTTAATCAAGAGAAAATTAACGTTAAAAGGCGCTTTGATCGGATTTGGAATTTTAATTGGGTTTGTAATTTTAATATTTTTCTTTCTTAAACCAAGACCTCTTCTACTTGTTCCAGTAATTTCGTTCCCTATAACATTGTTGCCCGTATTTATTTCATTAAAATCGATAAATGATGAAATAAGATCCCGCAATTCGAAAAGTCCTGGAAATGTTTAACCTAATGCCTAAACGTCCGCCGGTATTCCAGGGGCGATTTCCCGGTTTGTAATTTAAAATACCTGTTGAAATTTGATAGATTGCTAAAACCAGAATCATTGCAAACCGAGGTAATGCTCTCATTATTTTCCCTCAATAACTTGCAGGCGTGCTCAATCCTAACCGCAATCAAGAAATCAAAATAAGTTCGGCCTGTACGCGATTTAAAATAATAACAAAACGCATTAGGCACCATGTGAACAATAGCCGCAATCTCTTTCAGCTTAATTTCCTTGTAGAAATTATCCATGGTGAAAAGATAGATCATCGTTAACCTGGTTTCATCAATCTTTTTAAACAGGTTGGTATCCTTATAATCCGATAAATTCAAGATTTCCTCACTCTCTCCAATCTTATTCAGTAACTGCAGCAATAAAGGCAAGCGCTCATAATAAAGCGACGTTTCAATCTTTGACAAATAGTCGACCACAGTCATCCTTAAACCCTTATCGATCAAGAGGCCCTTCTTTGCTTCCGTGAGCAAGTTCTTCAGAATCCTGTTTTCCGGAAGCATTAAAAAATCATGACCTAATTTATTTGGATCAAAGTGTAAAGTCAGCAACTGCAAGGGCACAGGCGGTTTGGCATGTTTCATCGCATAATCATAATACCTGTTGGTCTCAAATTTGAACATATGCGGCACATTCGGGCCAATCAAAATCAAGGTGTCGCCTGAAATTCTCTTAGAAGTGTCTCCGATAGAAAAAGTCCCTTCGCCCGATTTAACATAAATAAGTTCCATTTCCTGGTGGCTGTGAAAACTGTTCAACGCATGGTACATATTGGCATCTGCCAATGTAAACGTCGAATTTTCAACTTTTAAAACCTGCCCAAAGAATTCCTTCATTTATACTATATAAATATAAAATCGTAAAAATATTAGTAAAGTTATGAATATAATATCATTTTCTCTTAATATATAACAAAGGCACATCTGGTTTGACCTCTACATTTGCTTAAGATAATTAAGCCATGAACATGAACAGATTTACAATGGGGCTCATTGAAGCTTCAATTGGAGACATCGAATTAGTAGGTGGAAAAAACGCATCTCTTGGAGAGATGCTGCAAAAACTAACTCCACTAGGTGTAAAAATACCCGATGGGTTTATTCTTACAAGCTTCGCCTATTTTCAATTTATAAAAGACAACAACCTGGATCAGAAAATAAGAGACATTATTGAACATTCAGATATTGATAACCTGCAGATGCTGTCTTCAAGCGGCGACCAGATCCGGCAACTGATACAAAACGGTAAATTTTCAGCAGAAATGGAAGCCGAAATTTTGACTGCGTACCAAAAACTCATGGGACCCTATGGCGATTACGCTATAGGCGTTGCCGTTCGTTCATCAGCTACCGCCGAAGATCTTCCCGATGCATCCTTTGCCGGTCAGCAAGATACTTATTTGAATATCAGAGGAGAAGAGCGCCTATTGACCGCCATTAAAAACTGCTTTGCATCATTGTTCACCAACAGGGCCATTAGCTACAGAGAGTCCTTCCAATTTGGCCATTTTAATGTTGGCCTTTCTGTATGCATACAGAAAATGGTCCGTTCAGACATAGGCATTTCAGGAGTCGCTTTTTCCATTGATACCGAAAGTGGCTTTAAAGATGCCGTAATTATCAACGGTTCCTATGGACTGGGCGAACTGATTGTACAAGGTGCCATTAACCCCGACGAATTTATTGTATATAAACCACTGCTAAAAAGCGGATTTCCATCCATCATCGAAAAGAAACTAGGCAAAAAACAAGAGAAGATGATCTACGGAGCCGGAGAAACAGCCGTAACAGTTATAGAAACACCAGCAGAAGAATCCTCCAGATTTTGCTTAACAAATGACCAGATCCTGCAACTCAGCAATTGGGTAATGATCATAGAAGATTACTACACCAAGCTCAGAGGAAAATGGTGTCCAATGGACATAGAATGGGCAGTAGATGGAGCATCCGGGCAGCTTTATATTGTACAGGCAAGACCAGAAACCATTCATTCACTTAAAGAGATAAATTACATTACAGAATACCGCATTACAGATGTAAACAGACATCAAAACATCTTGTTAAAAGGTATTGCCGTTGGCGATAAAATTGCCTTTGGCCGGGTACACAACCTACAAGGACTTGAAAAGCACCAGATCCATGAAATCAACTTCTTGCCGGGCGATATCATGGTTACAGAAATGACAGACCCCGACTGGGAGCCCATCATGAAAAAAGCCTCAGCCATCATTACCAACAAAGGCGGACGAACCTGCCATGCTGCCATTGTAGCCAGAGAATTAGGCGTACCGGCCATAGTGGGATGTGATCATGCCACAGAAATGCTGAAAACAGGCGACGAAATTACCGTTTCATGCGCAGAAGGAGAGGCAGGAATGGTATATAAAGGGAAGATTTCATTTACAAAGATTGAACACGATCTTTCCGATTTGCCGGAAATCAACACCCCAGTCATGATGAACATCGGCTCACCCGATATTGCATTTCAATATGCCGGTTATCCTGCAAAAGGTGTAGGGCTTGCCCGAGAGGAATTCATTATCAACAATTACATCAAGATCCATCCCATGGCCCTCCTAAAACACCAAACGTTGAACGATGAAGAGTTAACCGCGCATATTAAATCAACAATTGCCGGCTATACAGATGAAGAGACTTATTTTATTGAAAAGCTATCTTATGGTGTAGCAAAAATTGCTGCGGCTTATTATCCAAACAAAGTCATTGTCCGTTTTTCAGACTTTAAAACCAATGAATATTACAATATGCCGGGAGGTAAATACTTTGAACCCGGAGAAGAAAATCCAATGATAGGCTGGAGAGGTGCATCCAGGTATTATTCTGAGGCATATAAGGAAGCCTTTGGAATGGAATGTAAAGCCATCAAAAAAGTCCGCGAAATTATGGGCTTTGATAATGTTGTGGTAATGATTCCATTTTGCAGAACTGTTAACGAGCTTTTGCAGGTTTATGAGGTCATGAACCAATATGGTTTAAAACGTGGAGAGAACGGCCTGGAAGTTTATTTAATGGCAGAAATTCCTTCCAATGTGATTCTGGCCGAACAGTTTGCCCGGCATATTGACGGGTTTTCTATCGGCTCAAACGATCTTACACAATTGGTCCTTGGGCTCGACAGAGATTCTTCCCTGGTAGCCGGTTTGTATAATGAACGGAATGATGCCGTAAAAATGATGATCTCCAATCTGATCAAATCTGCCAAAAAGATGAATGTAAAAGTGGGTATCTGTGGACAAGGACCATCCGACTACCCGGATTTTGCCCAGTTTTTGGTAGAAGAAGGAATTGATTCCATATCGGTTACACCAGATTCATTTATGAAAACAGTTCATGCCATAAAAGAAGTGGAAGACAAACTGAATAGTGTTTTGTTGAGCTATCATTGATGAAATATTTAGTGATGAGCCGATTATTTTAGCTAATCGGCTCATAATTTCGCTATATTTGAGCCGATTAATGTAATTAATTGGCTCAAGATGTATAACTGGCAACATAAAGAATGGCCCAGGTTTACTTATAAAGCAGAGAGATTGCACGAAATAGCAATTTTGTTTGCCCAAGAGTTAGGCCTGGTAAATGGTTTGGTTTTAGGTTTAAATGAAGAACTTAAACAAGAAACTGTGCTGGAAATTTTAATTTCAGAAGCCATTAAGACTTCAGAAATTGAAGGAGAATATATGAGCAGGGAAGACGTAATGTCTTCTATTAAAAACAACTTAGGCATAAAACCTACCATCATTGTTAAAGATAAAAGAGTTTCGGGTGTTGCAAAACTGATGCTTGAAGTTAACCAGGATATTCATCAACATTTAAATCTCGAAAAAATCCTCAGCTGGCATAAAATTTTAATGGAATATGATCCAAAAATTAACGCAGGCGAATGGCGTAAAGGAACAGAACCTATGCAAGTTGTTTCGGGTGCTTACGGCAGAGAGGTCGTGCATTATGAAGCGCCGCCATCAGAAAATGTACCTGCCGAAATGGAAAGTTTTATGGATTGGTACCATAATTCGGAATTGCCTGTCAAGGATCATCTTTCCAAAGCTTTGTTAAAGTCGGCTATCGCACATTTGTATTTCGAAAGCATTCACCCCTTTGAAGACGGTAATGGTAGAATTGGACGAGCATTAGCTGAATTTACACTTTCTCAAGGCTTGAAAAGCCCTGCATTGCTTTCCATGTCAAAAACGATTGAGCAAGACAAGAATAAATATTACGATCAACTCAAGCTTGCACAAAAGACTTTAGATATCACAGAGTGGCTAAATTATTTTGCTGAGATGATATTAGAAGCACAAAAAGATGCCAAAGAGCTGATACAGTTTACACTCAAAAAAGCGAAATTTTTTGATCAATACGCTCAACAACTTAATGAGCGCCAGTTAAAAGTAATTCAGCGTATGTTAGAAAGTGGTGCTAATGGTTTTGAAGGTGGGATGACGGCTAAGAAATACATAAGTATTACCAAAACATCTAAGGCTACAGCAACCAGAGATCTCCAGGAGCTTCATGAATGGGGTGTTTTTACTCCAGAAGGAGCAGGGAGGTCGGTGAGATATAAGCTGGTTTTATAGTACCCTAAACGCCACGGGCGCTACGGAAGTCTGTTTCTTAAAGAAATTAGAAAAATGCGCAATATCATCAAAACCCAGCGTGTAAGAAATCTCGGCAATGTTCCAGTTGGTTTGTTTGAGCAAGATCTTAGCTTCCTGCACAATGCGATTGGCAATGACTTGGGTAGTGGTATTGCCGGTAACCTCTTTCAGTACCTTGTTGAGATGATTTACATGTACTGCTAACCGGTTTGCATAATCTTTTGCCGTGCGAAGATTTAAACGCTGATGCTGTGATTCAATGGGGAACTGCCTTTCCAACAACTCGATAAATAAAGACGAGATCCTATCGGAAGCATTATGTGCACCTTCAACAACAGATACAGGCTGCAGTTTCTGGCCGTAATGGATCAGTTCCAGCACCAGATTGCGCAATAAATCATATTTAAAACGATAATCGGAAGCAATCTCCTTGTGCATCTTTTTAAAGATATATTCAATCTCCTTAACTTCTTCCGGATCCAACTGGAATACCGGCACCTGTCCGGGTTGAAATATAGGCAGATCATCCAGGTCGGCACCTGTTTTTCCCTGAGCCAGGAAATCGGCAGTAAAAATGCAGAACATGCCAGTTTGGTTGCCCTCTTCTGGGATCCAGTTATAAGGAATCTTAGGCGTAGCAAAAAGCAAGGCACTTTCCGGGATATCAATAGTTTTATCCGCGTATTCTGCCCTGCTTTTTCCTCTTATCCAGCTTATTTTATAATAGGCCCTGCGGCTGTAAGGCATCTGCCGGGCACCGGTCTTTTTATCAAACAGCGATTCAGTAACAAACACATTAAAATGGCCTATTTCTTTGGCGATATCACTAGGTAGCGGCGCAGCGCTTTCCTGATAAAATTCATTTAATGATGTCTTGCCGATCATGTCTATTTTAATTAGCGATTTCACCGATTGCATTCATATTGCACAAATCAATCAGCGAAATCAAACTCAAGTTACAAAATTTAAAGCTTAACTATACATGCATACCACCTGATACTTCGATTCTTTGGCCGGTTATCCATCTGGCATCCTCAGTACATAAAAAGGCCACTACACCACCAATATCCTCTGCAACGCCCGGGCGACCCATAGCCGTTACACTGCTTACCGCATCGTTCAACTGCTGATTGTCACGAACAAGCCCGCCGTTAAAATCAGTCGCGATAGCACCCGGAGCAACAACATTGGCACGGATCTTTTGGGCACCCAATTCTTTCGCCAGGTAACGGGTAAACACTTCGATAGCCCCCTTCATAGAAGCATAGGCCGACGCACCTGGCATGGCAAAACGCGCCAGACCTGAGGAGATGTTAACAATGCCACCACCATCATTCAAAATGGGTAAGATGTTTTGTGTTAGGAAATAAACCCCTTTAAAGTGAATGTTCAGCAATTCATCAAAAGCTTCTTCTGTCGTTTGGCTGATAGGGGCATGATGGCCAGTACCGGCGTTGTTAATCAGAAAGTCCAGATGATCTGTGCCAAAAGTATCCTTCAAAATGCTTTTTAATTGTTCTATGAACGCGGCGAAGCTTTTGATGTCGCCGGTATTTAATTGTAAGGCTACCGCTTTTAGACCACTTTGCTGTATTTGATGAACAACTTCCTGGGCATCATCTGCTTTACTGTTGTAGGTAAGAATCACGTTAATTCCTTTTTCGGCCAGTCTAAGCGCCATGTCTTTGCCTAATCCACGGCTTCCGCCGGTTACCAGTGCTATTTGATTTTTGTTTTCCATGTCGATTTCTTTGAATTTATGGTACAAATATCGGGCAGGAATACAGGGAAGTGTTTGGACAAATCAATCGGTTATTTGCGAAATTCAAATATGGAAAGGGGAGGTCAACTTAATATAGTTTTTTATCGGAAAATTTGAAATCCTGTATTTTCGGTAGGGGTCTGATTAAAACTACTTTTTTTCTTTTACTTAGTACTTTCTTTGAACCTAGTTTTTCATCAGTTTCGGTTCTGAGCCCTGTAATTAAGTTAAATTTAGTTTCTGTAAATATTGTGTTTTCGTCAGTATATCCTTTGGTTGCATTATTAGTTATCTTTTTTACCTTAATTAATTCAAAATTGCCATTCTGGTATTTGAAATCGTAAGTAATATTTCCCCCTTTAATTTCACTCCACATGGTTAAAATCCCTTTTTCAATGAAAAAATCTGGAATTTGGTATTCATTAGGTTTCCCCTGGTTCTCAACAGGATATTGTGGTTCAATTATTTTGGTTGAAGATACCGCTAAAGTTAATTTTCCATTTGGACGAGATAGAAAAATTTGCAGTATTAATGGCCTTGTTTCGTCTATTGTATCCATTTTTACCAGTATTTTGTCCATTTTGCCATCATTGTTTAAATCGCCCTCTTCTTCCCTTACTTGATAAGTATAATTGTCTTTATGTTTGATTTTTTGAGCAAATAAATCCATTTGGGCTGAAATCAAAATGACTACAAAGCATAGATAAATATTCTTCATAATTTTATTTTATTATCAGTTTTGAAACTGAAGACTGACTCATAAATATACGAAAGTGTTCGAGTTCAATTCTCGACGAGATCACTCCGCAGTTCGATATCTACTACCCTTTGTTTTAATTTAAGGTGAAAAATGCGGTTCACCTTAAAATTGACCTATTTTTAAGGTGAAAGATCAAAATGTCAATTGATTTTAAGGTGAAAAATACCGTTCACCTTAAAATTAGCCTCTTTTTAAGGTGAAAGATTCTTTCTTAGATGACTTTTAAATCTGAACATGTCCAGTTTTTGACTAAAAACTGAACATGTGTATGGCTTGAAGTTTTTTCCCTGTTGCTTTATCAAGAGGCAAATAAACCAATTTATCCAGATCAAGTTCGTCTTTATCAAAAGCCGCTGGCGACTCCATTTTCACCAAACTCGATGCCTTTGCAGTCGCATCGCAGCCCTGCGCTCTTAAATCTTTAATGAGCTGTTCCGGATTTTGTGATTCTATCGCAATCACCCAATAAGTATGATGAAAATTAAGTCGACCTGTCTTCATTTCATCAGGTACATTGCCTAATATAGACAAAGCAAGCTCTCTTCTTTTTTGTGTATCATCTACAGGGTAATGACCGAGGCGTCTTGCCATTAGTTTTAAATTCGCGTGGCAAGGTCTGTATCTGATTTTCTTCATGACATCAGCTCCGGGAAAACCCTTTGTAAAGCCAGCGAGTACATCGTCGAAATCTCTATTGGATGCTCTTGCAAATACATAAAGCATACTAAATATCCATCTTAGTGTAATCACTTTAATGGCCAATGCCTTAAATATCTTCTTCAAATACAATTTGGGACTTTGTATTGGAAGTTGATCATTGAGCAAAACAACATTATGATATAAACTGGGATTATTAAACCGGAGCATTGCACCAGTTAAACTCGTATTGGTTTTAATCAGGCCAAAACTATACATCACTACATCCGACAAGGGATGACCAGCATACAAACCATTAAAAGCCTGGGCACAATCTTCCAATACAATCAGGCCATGCTCCTTAGCCAGTTTGACAATGGCTTCAGTATTCATCACCGCTCCAAACAAATGAGTAATCAGAATCGCTTTAGTTGAAGGTTTTATCGAAGTATCCATTTGCTGTGTAGAAATTTCAAGGGAATGCTTGTTAACAGCTAAAGGAACGGAAACCAGTTGATGGGCCTTTAAAATGCTAAACATGTCTGGTATGTTGACGTTGGTAACCAGTATTTCAGCGCCAGGCTCGAAATCCAGGGATCGTAAAACGAGGTCTAAACCTGTTCTAACCGAAAGAGTGTACAGTTGGTCATGCTCCGCTTTGATGTTTTTAGAATTTTTAATACCGAGGATTTCCGAGAAACAATAGCCAATCCCTCTAAATAGTGTCGAAAAAGATATATCCAGTTTTCCTCTTGGGATCATGCAGGCCAAATATAATGAATTACCGAAGTTACTAC
>NZ_JAELTV010000185.1 GCF_016429005.1 Pedobacter sp. ASV19 | reverse complement strand
AGATGTGTATAAGAGACAGAATCTTTTTGGTATGGATGCCAAGTTTCGTTACACGCCTTTATGGTCAACAGGTCTTTCCTGGAATTTGCATCATGAAGATTTTATGAAAAATCTGAATTGGCTTGATGAATTAAAGCTACGCGCGGCAGCAGGTTATAATGGGAATATAAAAAAGGGGAGTGGTCCTTTTAATTTGCTTCAAAGCAGCATCAACAGTTATGTGCCAAATCCGGTGGTTGGATATGCTGTTCTGGCGCCCAGAAATAATGAGCTGAGATGGGAGAAAACCTTCAATTTCAATACCGGCGTTGACTTTTCTATTATGGGTAGTCGTGTATCGGGAGCTATTGATTATTATATAAAGCGTGGGGAGGATATCTTTTCACAGATAGCCTCTGATCCGACCCTTGGCTTTAATAATTTGCTAACCAATAATGCTTCTGTTGAAAATAAGGGTATTGATCTGAGCTTTTCGACTTTGAATGTGCAGAGAGGAAGTTTTTTTTGGAGAACACAGATAACTGGGTCCTTTAACAGCAGTAAGGTATTGAAGGTTAAGAATACGTATAGTGGTTTTTTCAATTTCACCAGGGCTGGTGGGGCAGAAAATATTGAAGGTCATCCGATGAATTCAGTTCTTGCCTTAGATTATGCCGGATTGGATGCAAACGGACAACCGCAGGTGAGAGACCAGAATGGAAATTTGGTCGTGCTGAGCTTTTCGCCACAGGTAGATGTGCCTTTAAGTGCCTTGAAGTTTGTTGGTGTAAATGACCCGAAATATGCTTTGGGATTTAACAATCAGTTTGGTTTTGGTGATTTTAGTTTATCTGTGCTGATGATGTATTATGGAGGAAATGTGGCTTTGATCCAGCCCCCCAGCATTTTTGATCAGAGACCGGTGAATGGGGCTCAAAACTTCTGGAAAAATCAGGGAGATGAAAAAACAACCAATATTCCCGGTTTTGGTGGGGCCTATGGAACGCCTGGATATATAGACACCAGAGCAGGGTATCGGTACGGGATGCAGTTTGTTCGTAAAATGGATTATATAGCAGTGCGGGATGTGACACTTACCTACAATTTGAAAAATAAACTGGCGCGTGCGCTGGGTTTACAGCAAACCAAATTGGTTTTTCAGGTACAAAACCCATATAAATACGTGTTTAGTGGAAATGATATTGATCCGGAGACTTTAAACTATGTGTCGGGGCAAAGGGGCTTGCCTGTTGTACCTGCTTATACATTTTCTCTTTCTACGAGTTTTTAGTTTTAAAATGCAACAAAATACAAACAGCATGAAATCAATGAAATTATTATATACGTTGGCCATTCCGGTGGTGTTTATGTTATCCTGTAAAAAGTTTCTGGATATCAAACCGAAGGGGGTTATTATTGCAGAGACGGTCAATGACTATGAGGGTATATTAAATGCTGATGGAATTGTGAATCCATTTGGCTTAAATGTTCCTGTTATATATCCAACAGATGATTTAACGGATCAAAGTTTTTCCACTCAAAGTTTAACCTCTCCGAAAGGAAATCTTTATTTCTGGGTAGAATATATTAACAATTCGACGGTCCGACCCGATTTGTGGGCAGATATGTACAACCGTATTGCAAATTTAAATGTGGTTACGGAGGGGGTGCTTTCTGCTACTGATGGTACGCCACAACAAAAGAAACAGTTGTATGCGGAGGCAGTGACAGATAAGGTTTTTAACTATTTTCACCTGCTTTCTTTCTTTTCTCCGGCTTTTGATCCCACAACTGCGGGAGCAAATTATGGTGTTCCTTATATAACGAGTACCGATGTAAGCCAGTCTTTGCCGGTAAGGCCATCTTTGCAGGTTTCATACACTAGTATGATCAGTGATTTGACTTCGGTACTTGGAGATCTTCCTGTAAGCAATATCAACAATACCAGGGCCACTAAAAATGTGGCTTATGGAATGCTGACGCGTATTTATATGAGTATGGGCGATTATACGAATGCTCTAAAATATGCCAATCTGGTTTTGAATTCTGGCAAAGCTGTACTGCTGGATTATAATGATTATATCGGGACATCTTTACCTGCTACCAACAGCAGTCCAGAAGAATTATGGGTGAGATATGGGGCGAACTTAACCTTCAGGTATTCTAATGAATTGCTTTCGAAATATGACCTGGATACTGATCTCCGGATTAAATTTCTGGCAACCAGGAAGGAGGATGGCTCTTATAATTATGGCTCTTTGCAATCGTATAATCCAAATCGCGGGCTAACCTACGCTGAGATCTATCTGGATAAAGCGGAATGTTTGGCCAGGGCAGGAGACATAGAGGGTGCGCTGGAAATTGTGAATGAAGATATCAGAACAAAAAGGTTTGCGCCAGATAATTATGTTCCGCTCGAGGCCAGCACTAAGGAGGAGGCTATCACTGCTGTACTCCTGGAGAGAAGAAGGGAGCTGGCTTTTAAGGGTTTGCGCTGGAGTGACATGAAGCGCCTGGACAAGGAGGGTAGAATGCCTGCTGTGCAACGGATTGGCAAAGATGGGGTTACAGTGCTCAGTACACTTAAACCTGGGAGCTCAAATTATACTTTCCAGATTCCTTTGGCCGTGCAGAGTTTTAATCCAACTATGCCTTTGAATAAAAGATAAACAGTTATAATCTATAATTAAAAATGAATATGAAAACCATTAAAATGAAATGGACAGGGCTTGTTATAGCCTGTTTTTTACCAGCCTTTGGTATGGCCCAGCAGTATTTTACCTTATCTGGTAAGATTGGAAAGTTGAATGCCCCTGCTAAAATTTACCTGACTTACTATGATCAAAAAGCGAATATAGCGGTCAAACATATCATTTCCCTAAAGAATGGAATATTTTATTTTAAGGGGGGTGCAGTGAAACAGCCGCTTTCGCTGGAGCTTGTTTTAAGCCACGATGGGAGCAGTAAAGCCGAGTTAATGAATCGTTCCTGGAAAATAGATGAGACCCTAGATCATATGGATAAGCTCAATATGTATGTTGAAAATGGTTCTAACGTGTTGAGTTCAAAAGATTCCCTTTCAAAGGCTGCGATTGCACCTTCTAAAATTGAGCTGGAAAGAAGGGCGTTCAATACTTTTGTAAAGCTTCAGAAAGATAAAATGACTGGCTTGAATAACGAATGGATAAAGCTCTCGAAGACCAGGCAAGCCGGTGTGTATGTTGAGGAGGCTAAATTTGTGAATACATTAAACGATTTGTTTGCTGCGGAAAGGGAATATGCTAAACAATGCGTGCTTTTCGCGGAGAAAAATCCTTCTAAGTTTTATGCTGGGGTAGCATTAAGCCAGGTGTTTATTGGAGCTGATCATTTTGGTAGAATGGAGGATGAAAAGTTGTATAGAGATATTAAAATGGTAAAAATTGCTTATAATAAGCTTGGTGAAGCTGTGAAGATAACGCGCCCAGCTCAAACAGTGAAGTACCATTTGGAGGAAATAGAGAGGAAAAAAATAAATGTAAAGGCTGCAAATTTTGTTCAGAGCACGGCTGATGGGAAACCTGTATCTCTAAACGATTTTAAAGGTAAATATGTATTTGTTGATTTTTGGGCTTCCTGGTGCGGCCCCTGCAGAGGTGAAAATCCTAACGTGCTGCGTGCGTATAACAGGTATAAATCTGCTGGTTTGGAGGTTCTGGGCGTATCATTTGATGATAAGAAAGAGGCTTGGATCAAAGCTGTGGAGGAAGATGGAATGCCCTGGACGCAGATCAGCGCTTTAAAGGGATTTGAAAATGAAGCGGCTAAGATTTATAATATTCAGGGTATTCCCTCCAGTTTATTGATTAATCCTGAGGGAGAGATTATTGCTTATGATCTTAGAGGCGAAAATCTGGAAAAGAAACTGGCAGAGATTTTTAAAATGTAAAGCATACAGGTATTAAGGAAAAAAACTGCACTTCTTTTCCAACTGGACTTACAGGCCCTGGATGTGAAAAGATGTGCATTTTTTTTGGGAGGAGAATCTGAGGTGTTGATATTTTATGCCAGTATTAATTGGCCGTGACTGACAATTATTTACCTGATTTTACCAGGTCAGGATTTCTGTAGTGAAGTTTATAGCTTCATATTGATCAATATAAAAATTGAATTGCAATGAAGGGAAGACCAAAATCCATTGTTAATTTTTGGCAGCAATTTTTCATATCCTATCTTTAGGCAGTAGTAATGAATACTTTTAGGATTGCAGTAAACGGAGAAAGTGTTATGGCTAAAAATATAATAACAATTTTTCTTGAAAGGCTCAAATGCAGCAGCTGATAAAAATCGTTTCTTATTAATAGAACTTCGAGGATTCAACATCAATATCGGCAATATTTTCTCCATTTAAAATCTCCTGTAAATAAAATCTTGAAAATATCGTACCATCTATTAATGAAAAAACAAGGTCAGGAAAAGTAATTAAGAACTTTAACCTAATTCTTTCTGCATCGCTTGTTTAGTTGCACGGTCCATGAATTTTTCCGGCAATAATGATATTAAAAAGGTTTGGATAGCATGAGGCAGGTAGGGCATAATGCTTTTTCTTCCACAACCAACAATTGCCAGTACACACTTTGCATAAGTTGTAGCGTCCAGGCGCATCAAGGTAACCGGCTTGGTATTCGCTGAGGTATGCACACTCCCGGTTACCAGTGAGATCACTTCTGTATTATCCAGTTCGCGGGCGAGTGAAATAGAAAAAGCATTATTGTACGCTTTGGTGCCTGCGTAAACTGCCAGATATGGTGGAGGGTATAATCCTGCATAAGAGGATACATTTAGTATTAATGACGGATTACGAAAGTGAGGTAATAAACTTCTTGTCAGTTGTGAAGGGAACACGGTATTGAGCATAATGGTATCATCAATTTAAAATTTTATTAAATTAGATAATATTTAAAAGACTACTACGATGAGCAATAATATCCATCAAAAACCAAATCTTCGACCCATACTTTTTTCAATGCTTGTCATGTTCATATTACTGAACTTGAATATAACTGTTAGTGCCCAGCAAACCACAAAAGATGGCACGACTAAATCCGCCCCTGAAGGCACGGCAAAATTGTGGGGGATAATAGACGGACTTTCCATTGAAGGATTAGTGGAAGGACCATCCAATACTATAACACCGCTGCAAATAGTTTGTGTATTTGAATATACCGATGGAGATATTTTTAATCCCCCTGCACTGCCAGCTGCGTTAAATGGAATGGTTCATTTAGACCAAGCACTAAACGGTCAAATTACGGTCTTGCGTAAAAGCAGAAAATTTGAGGGCCATTCTTTGGAAACCTTGTTGATCGTACCACAGAAAGGAGTAATTAAAGCACAACAATTATTACTGATTGGTTTGGGTGACCGAAGCAAATTCACTCCTGATCTAATGATTTCCATAGGAAATGTAGCTTTCCGTGAAGCAGCAAGACTTGGCGTAAAAAGTTTTGCTATTGCCAGCGATCTTAAAGACGCTGGCATAGATTCCCCAACAGCTCTTGTGTCGGGTAATATGACGAAAGGAATTATAGATGCACAACGCACACAGCTTTACCTCAAGGATAAAAAACTGTCTTCCGGTAGTTCAGTTGTTAAAGTAACCCTTCTTGCGGGCCCGTCATTTTTTATGACAGCCGGAGCGGGTATTCAAGAAGCCATTACATCGTTTAAGAATTAATGGTTGAGTTTTATTAAAAAGACTTAGCAAAAAAGATGACACCCATAACGAATAATACCCGTGAACAACAATTTGAGATAGAATCGAACGGTTTAAAAGCAACGCTTACTTACCGGTTTTACAAGCATGACATCGCATTGATGCATACCTTTGTGCCAGAGCAATTAAGCGGAATGGGTATCGCCTCCATGCTTGCAAAGGAAGCATTTGCCTACGCCAAGGAAATAAAAAGGCCGGTGATGGTCTACTGCCCGTTTGTGGCAGGCTTTATAAAAAAACATCCGGAGTACCAGACCCAATTAGATCCTGAATATCATCCTGCCAAACGATAAACAAATATTAAAGTGGTTCAACTGCAAGCTATACCAATTAAAAAAGAAAAAGGGACCAAATCTTTCGACTGGCCCCTTTCATTAAATTAACGCTCTCGATGTAAACGTATAAAATTTTTCTGATATTCTGTTTATCAATTTTTTGATCTATTGCTTTTTTCTATTTGGGTACGGATTTTTTTTACTAAGGAAATGGGGGCGTCTGTGGCTTTAGCAGCTTGGGCATCTGAAATGCCTAATTGGAGAATTAAGTTTGTTATAACCTTTTCTTGTTCTTGCAACCTTCCAATCTCGATTCCCTTCTCTTTTCATTCTTCAATATTGAGCATTTTTTCTGTTTCTATAATTCCCATGGTGATTTTTTCTCCTGTTAGGGTTCTTAATTGTTGATCAAATTTAGTATTTAATTCTTCATCTTCAATGTGTATCATGTTCTTTAAGAAAAGAATAAATCGGGTGATTTATGGGGAAAATATGTCTACTGGGCTCTCTGAATCTTGCAGATTCTGAGGTTCGCCTCAGTAAAACATATTTTCTTGGGTGCAGACCGGGAAGAGTGGTGAAAGGGAGTTTGTGTTATTGTTGATTAAATTTTTGGTTGCCGTGACTTGTAAAGACCTATTTTTAATCCATAATCTACTCATAAGTTGATGTACCTTCGAAGATGTCTGCGAAGACCTGCCAATCAGGTATATTAGCATATATATACTGATTGGTATTGTCATAATAACTCTGTACATCTTCTGTGTTGGTTGTTCGATGATCCGGCCTTTTAGCGCTGATTGTTCGACAAAAGTACCTGTTTGCCTAAGTTACGGCGCAGAAAGGGCGAACAAGCTACGAACCAAGACGAAGCCAGATGCAGCTTTGAGGCTGCTTTTACGTAGGTCTTGTCGTTTTATAATCCGGTTAAAACTGTGCATCCAATTTTCTAATCCGGCATTAGCTTAACGTCCGGATTCAAGCTATTTGATGTTTTGATGCAAGATTTTGCTTTAAACTATAGATTAGATAGAATATTTTAGGTGAAGTGAAAAAAATATAACCATATATTGAAGTATAATCCAAAGAAGATGCACCAACCCTGACCCTATATCTACCGATCAAAGAAAAAGCCACTGGAACAGCCGTCCTGGTGATCCCGGGAGGAGCATATGGTTTTCTTGCCTTTGAAGAAGAAGGGATTGCCATAGGTAAAGCCTTTGCTGAAAAGGAATTGCTGCCTTTTTGCTGAAATACCGGTTGCCGAAAAAGGAAACTATGAGGGATAAAAGCTATGGACCGTTAATGGATGCGCAGCAGGCTATAAAACTGATCCGGTCTAATGCGGTGAATTGGAATGTTAATCCTGCAAGGGTTGGTCTAATTGGCTACAGTGCAGGAGGGCATTTGGCTTCGACCTTAGGAACTCACTTCTCTAAAAGTTATAACCCCAATAAAGATAACATCGGCCTGCGCCCAGATTTTATGATCCTGGTGTATCCGGTGATCAGTATGAATGATCAGCTCACCCATATGGGTTCTAAGATTAACTTATTAGGCATAGAGCCTTCGAAAGAAAAAGTGGATTTGTTCTCTAATGAATTCCAAGTTAATAAGGAAACTCCCCCAACATACTTGACGCATTGCGGTGATGACAGTATCGTAGATGTAAACAACAGCATTGTGTTTTACCAGGCATTACAGAAGAATGGGGTACATGCGGAATTGCATTTGTTTCCGAAAGGGAATCATGGGTTTACACAGAGGCTGCCAGTGAATGAGTGGATGGACCAGATGCTTGGGTTTATGAAGAGGGAGGGGGTTTAGACCACCCCGGCCTTCGGCCACCCCTCCTGAAAATCAGGCGGGGAAGTAGCGGGTGTGCTAGGCAAGGCGCCATAAAGATTCTGCTCCCAGCAATTCCCCTTCTTACCTTAAGGAGGGGTGCTCATCGGGCGGAGTGGTCTGGGCAGAGAGTGGCTAAAATAACATAGAGGTAATAACGACATAACGAACCAATTATGAAAAACAAACAAGGATTAAAATACAACATACAACTCTTCGTACAGCTTCTGGATGATCTGGAAAACCACTCCATTGACATTCCTGCTGCCGTGAATGCCAGGGTTGATATGGCTTACCG
Source organism: Pedobacter sp. ASV19 (assembly GCF_016429005.1). GTDB lineage: Bacteria > Bacteroidota > Bacteroidia > Sphingobacteriales > Sphingobacteriaceae > Pedobacter. The sequence goes on along the minus strand of NZ_JAELTV010000185.1, from coordinate 1,549 downwards.
AGGTTTATCCGGCTGTCTCTTTGAGCTGATCTTATCTCAGGAAGAGGACCTGGAGTATAAACGCTCGGTGATTAAAAAGTTTGTTTCAATCCGGAGTCAGAACATTCCAGTGTTTCCTGATAAGCCCGCTGTTGCAGCTAAGCCAGTTGTTTCAAAAGTAAAACATCATAATGTAGTACACTCTGGACTAAAAGTAAGAGAACGGGCTGAAAATAGTGCTTTCTATTTTTTTGACAGTTTCACAAACAATGAAAATGACTGGGCGACAAATAGTGATTCCACTAAAATGATGGGAGTGGTCAATGGAAAATTCAGGATAGAAGGAAAAAGCAATCGAGGCTTCCAAAGTGTAAGGAATTTTGAACTGGATTTAACCAAAGATTTTTCGTGCACAATGGTAAAAGCGGGAAATTTTGAGATTGGCAAAAGATAATTAAACAGGATTCATTATGCTTAAAAATATCTTTTATCTGCAAGAACAAGGAAAGAGAAAAAATATTGAGGATCACATTTTTCCAGAACCCGGAACCGCAACAAAAAAAGACAGGGTGTTCATTGTATGTGATGGCGTTGGGGGTTTGAGTATGGGAGAAGAGGCCAGCCGGATTGTCTGCGAGAACATTGCGCGGTCTTTGCGATCTGGTATTGATGTTAATACATCGCAGATAAAGGCTGCGGTAAGTGTAGCTGTTGCTACCATGCATGTTTATGGTGGAATCCGCGAGCAAGCGCATCAAATGAGCACTACGCTTACCCTTGCGGTTTTTTCGGATGATGGTATCTGGACAGCCTGGTGCGGGGACAGTCGTATTTATCATATTCGAGACGGAAGCATTCTTTGGAAAAGTAAAGATCACAGTTTGGTGCAGCAGTTGGTGGATTCAGGTGACATTACGGAAGAAGAGGCGATGCACCATCCGCAAAAGAACATTATTCTCAGGAGTCTTAGTGCGGCTTCTGATGTTCCTAAGGTGGATATCCATTTTATTTCTGACAGTAAACCTGATGATTATATCTTGCTTTGTACAGATGGGATTTTGGAGCAGATCGGCGCTGCCGAGTTAAAAGAAATTTTGGATCCGTCAAATACGGTTTCTGATAAACGGGGGTTGTTTTTAAGGTATTGCGAGGGTAAAACGAGTGACAATTACTCCATGTATCTTCTGCAGTTGGGAACTGGTTTTGGGGGAGGGGCTTCCAAAATATTGAAGTATGTAGTGCTTTTTTTTTGCCATTTTATTATCTGTAGGCATTTTTAAATTCCTGCGGTACAAACAGCCGTCTGGTTCTTCTAAGGAGGTGTTTGCTGAAAAACCGAAATCTTTTGAAAACTCTCAAAAAATAGATTCTGCAATGCAGAAGTCACTGGAGAAAGGGGTTAAAAAGAGATAAAATTAATGGCGGTTATTGTTTTTAACCTAGAGAATAAAAGGTCTGGTTGTGAAAAATAGGTTTTCTGATCGCGCTGAAATAGAATATCATGGCAAAAATATCAAAAGGTATTTTGGTTACTTTTTCTGGAAAGGTGGGCCCTGTGATTGGCTCCAGT
>NZ_JAELTV010000184.1 GCF_016429005.1 Pedobacter sp. ASV19 | reverse complement strand
CCCCCCCCCCCCCCCCCCCCCCCCCCCCCCCCCCCCCCCCCCCCCCCCCCCCCCCCCCCCCCCCCCCCCCCCCCCCCCCCCCCCCCCCCCCCCCCCCCCCCCCCCCCCCCCCCCAACACATTTTTTTTACGTTCGTCGGCAGCGTCAGATGTGTATAAGAGACAGCCGTTTTTCTGGCGCCCTGGTTCGATAAGAATAAAGATCGTGGTGTAGAAGCTATTGCCATTGGTTTTGAGCAAAAGGATGACCTTGAGTATGGAAAATATGTTTTGGGTAAACTCCGTGATAAATACAAGATCAAGTATGATATCCTTTTTGGCGGCCTCGCCGACAAAAGACTCGTTGCAGATAAACTTCCGGCTTTGAATAAATTCATTGCTTATCCAACCACCATTATCATAGACCGCAAAGGGGAAGTCAGGGAAATTTATACCGGCTTTACAGGTAAAGTAACTGGAAAATACTATGAGGAGTATGCTGCAAAGTTTAATAAAGTTTTAAATGAACTCATTGCAGAACCTGTACCAGATGCTGATTACTTCAACGCACAATCTAAATAAATATAAAATACAGACCACAATTTTATGAAATCAACAAACCTTAAAAACCTCGCAGTTCTACTGCTTGCAGGTAGTATTTACGCCTTTGCACCTTTCAAAACAGTTTCCTACAAAGTAGACAGCCAGAGCAGTAAACTCAACTGGCAAGCTAAGAAAGCAACCGGTGAGCACAGCGGCACCATAGCCGTTAGCTCAGGAACATTGAATGTAGAAAATAATGTTTTAAAAGGGGGGAGCTTTGAGCTCGACACCAAATCCATTACGGTAACTGATGTAACCGATGCGGAAACCAATGGTAAACTTCTTGGACATTTGAAAAGTGATGATTTCTTTGGGGTAGAGAAATACCCCAAAGCTAATTTTGTCATTACTTCTGCCAAACCATTGACAGGAGGGCAATATGACATCAAAGGGAAGCTGACCATCAAGGGTGTAACCAATGAGGTTTCTTTCCCCGCTACAGTAAAGGTTGACAACGCTAAACTGACGGCCAACGCAAAGATCACTGTAGATCGTAGTAAGTATGGAATCAAGTTCAGGTCAAAAAGTTTCTTCGAAAACCTGGGTGATAAACTGATCTACGATGATTTCGATCTGAATGTCGCGCTGGTAGCCAACAAGTAACCGAATCGTATAAAGAAGCTGTCCAATGGGCAGCTTCCTTGTTAAAATCTGAGATGAAAGGAAATAAATTAAAAATATTTACTGTTTTAAGCTTGCTGGTACTCAGCATGACGGTTGGTTTCCAGGCAGATGATCCTGCCGAAATCAACAGCAGGGAAAGATTAGGAGAGAAGCTGTTTTTTGATCCTATACTTTCCAAAGACCAGAGTATTAGTTGTGCATCCTGTCATAAACCAGAATTTGCCTTTGCAGATACCTCTGCCGTAAGTCTGGGGGTCGGTGGTACAAAGGGGACCAGAAATACGCCGACTGTAACCAATCTATCTGGACGTTCCCACCTGTTTTGGGATGGCAGATCAGCATCGCTGGAAGAGCAGGCCCTTCAACCGATCATTAATCCGGTTGAAATGAACCTTTCCGCTCAAGAAGCACTGGAAAGACTCAACGGCAGTAAACTCTATGTAGAATTATTTAAAAAGGTATTCAATTCCCTTCCGACAGAAAAAAATATGTTGCAGGCAATTGCTGCCTATGAACGCACCCTGGAAACCTCCAACAGCCCTTATGACAGGTACATTAACGGCGACGACCATGCCCTTTCACCGTCAGCCATCCGCGGACGAATGTTGTTCATAGGAAAAGCCAACTGTAATACTTGCCATTCGGGAGAAGACTTTACAGCCGACCGTTTTAAAAGCATTGGCTTATTCAATGGCAAAGAGCTCAGTGATGCCGGAAGGTATGAAGTCACTAAAAATACAGAACATATCGGTGAGTTTAAAATACCCGGCCTTAGAAATGTAGGCATAACTGCGCCATATATGCATAATGGTATGTTTAAGACCCTGAAAGAGGTGATCAATTATTATAACGCACCAGACGACGTGGTCAAAAATGGTAAAAACAGAGACCTTGCCTTAAGCAAACCTCTTGGCCTTACTAAAGACGAAATCAACGACCTCGAGGCTTTTCTACTTGCTCTGACAGATGATCGGTTTGTGAAAAAATAGCCTCTGGAATACTCCAGCAACTGGCTTCATTTATACACCACAATTTACCTGAAAACAGGTGAACAGGAGCCTTTATGTCCAAACCTAAACCAATATATTGATATTTCGATGAAAAAATATATACTCTTTTACCTGCTATTTATACTCTTTATCTCCATAAAGACCTATGCCCAACCCAGGACAATTACCGGAATTGTAAGTTCCTCTGCTGATCAACTGCCACTGCCCGGGGTTTCCATCCGGGTAAAAGGATTGAGTGGTGGAGTGGTCAGTAATACGGATGGTAGTTTTAAAATCACTGTAAAAAATGGGAAATACCTTTTGTTTTCTTATTTAGGTTACGAAACCAAGGAAATTGAAATCGGGGGGAACAGCCAGATCAATGTACGCTTAGAGTCGTCAAAAGACAACACCCTTAATGAACTGGAAATTGTAGGGTCTAGAAATGTAAACCGGACCAAGCTCAATTCAGCTACCCCTATAGATGTAATTGATTTAAAAAGCCTGCAGGAAACTTCTCCGCAGGTCAGTGTAACCCAATTGCTGCAATATGTTTCCCCATCTTTTAATTCTTCGGTATCTGGAGGAGGTGATGCTGCATCTGCCACTTCTACGGCACAACTCAAAGGGCTGGGGGTAGATCAGTTACTGGTCCTGGTAAATGGAAAGAGACGTCATAAAAGTTCCAACATCAGCTGGGGTGGTTTGGGTAATGGCGCAACCGGTTACGACCTGAACTCAATACCCACCGGATCCATAGAGCGTATTGAGATTCTGAGAGACGGTGCAGCTGCCCAGTATGGTTCAGACGCTATTGCAGGGGTTATTAATATTGTACTTAAGAAAAGCACAGATGAACTGTCACTCACATCTACTGCTAGTGCCAGAAGAAGAGGAGATGGTTTGACCACCAGAACCAGCAGTAATTATGGCGTTAAAATTGGCGATAAAGGCGGATTTCTTAATGTAACTGGCGAATTTGCCACCCAGGCCGTTTCCCTGCCGGCAGGCAATAGTGATGCAGGTCTTTACATTGGCCCTGCTTATGGAGGAGGAGCCAATACCAGGGGATTTGACCAGATCTATACCCGGGAAATTGACGATGCCATTATAGCAGGCAGAGGGATAGACCGGCACTATTTTGACCAGCGGGGAAGCACCAATAAAGCAATTGATGGATTGCTTTTTTTTAACGCTTCCATTCCCGTAAAGGAAAATGTAGAAATCTATTCATTTGGGGGAATCAGCCATCGTAACTCTCAATTTACTGCTGTTTACCGGTTGCCAGGCTGGACAGAGCGAAACAACACATTTCTTTACCCGGATGGATTTTTGCCGGCCATGGATAATATTATTACGGATAAGTCTATTGCAATTGGTTTAAAAGCCAAAGTTCAAAACTGGACGGTAGACTTCTCCAATGTATACGGTAAAAATGGTTTTGGAAATGTAATCAGCAATTCCATGAATGCCAGTTTAGGACAAAAATCACCACGTAAATTTGATGCCGGAAGCTACAATGCCAGTCAGAATACCTCCAGTATAGATTTCTCCCGGTATTTTGACAAAGTATTGAAAGGCTTAAATGTAGCCTTTGGAGGTCAGTACAGGGTAGAAACTTATCAGATCATTGCCGGAGAAGAAGCATCCTATTCCAAAGCCGACCTGAGAACCATCTACCGTGTAGATACCACAACCTCAGGTATTCCGTATTACGCTTCTGTTGGAAGTACCCCCTTAAACGGCTTGTCGCCTGGTTCCCAGATCCATGCTGGCTTCAGGCCTTCGAACGAAGTCAATGTGAACCGGTCTATCTCTGCTGGCTATCTGGATGTAGAGTTGAACTTAACCTCTAAATGGCTGGTATCCGGCGCAGTACGTGTGGAACACTCTCAGGATTTTGGAAGTGTATTTACCTATAAGGGGGCCACAAGGTATAGCTTTGCTGATTGGCTTGGCGTTAGAGGATCCATTAATACCGGCTTCCGGGCACCAGACCTTGCCCAATACTATTATACAGAAACATCCACAACTTTTCAAAATGGGGTAGCTATAGACCAGGTTACGGCAAACAATGTCAATCCTGCCACTAAGGCCCTTGGGATTCCTACATTGGCTCCCGAAAAATCGAAAGGTTATTCAGCTGGTTTTACTTCCAGACCTATTCCAAATGTAGAGTTTACCATTGATGCCTATCAGGTAGACATCAATGACAGGGTAGGGAATACCGGTCGGTTTTCTGCGACTGATCCAAATCTTCCCGCCGATGTCAGAAGCCTTTTTATTCAGACGGGTACGGTTCAGGCCAAGTTCTTTTACAATTCCTTTAGTACCAGAACGCGCGGCATAGAATTCACAGGGAGCTACCGCTTTTTATTTGATAATGGAGCTAATGCTGTTTTTCTTGCCGGAGGTAATTTCCTTAAAACGACGCTCACCAAAGTGAATACACCAAAAGGATTAGAGGCGGCTTACAGGTATATCATTTTCGATGAATCTGAAGAAGCACGGGTAACGAGCAATATCCCTTCCCAGAAAATCACTTTACAAGGAACCTATACTTACAAAAAATTCAACCTGCTGCTGCGTACTGTATACTTTGGTTCTGTGACCACCGTATCACAGCTTAATGCCAATTTCCCTAAGCCAGATTATTACGATCAGAAATTCAGCCCGATCTGGGTAACTGATGTTTCTGCAGGATATAGAATTACACCAGCCATCCAGGCCACCATAGGTGCCAATAATCTGTTCAATGTGTTGGGTGATTACAGCATCCCGGCACCAGGGAGTAATGTGACCCGCTTACCAGCCCCTGGTGCAACACAATCCGGAAGTAATGCGGGCATCCAGCCATTTGTAAGAGTATCAGCAAAATTTTAATCCAGGAAAATATGAAATTATATACCCTAAAAATCACACAACTTTCTTTACTTGCGATAGCCTTCCTTGCTTGCAAGAAAACAGACTATCTGGATAGCGATAATGCCGACCGACCAGCACTAAGTGCCAAAGTAAAACTGGTCAACGCCTTAAACAGTAATACCTCTATTAATTTCCTTGATTTTACCAGGCAGATCAATGGAGCCTCCATTGCCCGCAATACAGCCAGTGCAGGCTATCTTGATACACAGTTTGGTAAAGTACAGTACAATACTACAGAAGGCAGTAATACCACCTATAAATCCTCTTATGTATTTGGTGGAAGTGCCAGTTTTGTACAAGAAACAGATAAAGCTTCTTTTTCAGGCCCTAACGGACCCATTGCTACCTATTACCACACCCTTTTTGCCGTTCCGAAATTAAAACCAAGTAAACTCAATCCTGGAAACCGGGACAGTTTAATCCTGGTATACGATGACCTTTCTGCGCCAGCTGCTGGTAAAGCCAAAATCCGTTTTGCTAATTTTTCTCCTGATGCTTCCAGTGTGGATCTGGCTTATACGGGAGGAGTGGCGGTGTTTAATAAAGTCGCCTACGGCAATTTCGGAGACCAGGTCGTTATTACGTATGATGCGAGTGGTAAGGCACCTGCAACTATTCCTGGGTTAAGCTGGAAAACACTAGGCCCTTTTAAAGAAGTGAATGCCGGGAGTAGTCTGAACCTGGAGGTGAGAGATCATACCAGCCAATCTGTACTTGCTTTAAATGGGAATGGTCTTAACGGAATTACCCTGGAACAGGGAAAAATTTACACCCTATTTATCAGCGGGTTAAAAGGGGGAGCTTCGCCGGCACTTACTGCAACATTGATCAGGCATAACTAGCCGATCGACTAAAATAAACTACCCGCAGGCACTTCTGAATGGCTCCTTTCAAATTTTAGGAGCCATTTTTTCTTATCTATCCCGCCTGCATAGCCTGTCATTGATCCATTACTTCCAATAACCCGGTGACAGGGGATAATAATAGCGAGTCGGTTGCGGCCGTTTGTGGAAGCAATTGCACGGATTGCTTTGGGGTTATTCATCTGATCTGCCTGTTCTTTATACGTACAGGTAGTTCCATAGGGTATTTGTTGCAAGGATTCCCACACCGCACGCGAAAAGTCATTACCTGGTGTATGTAAAGGAACAGAAAAAGTTTTGCGTTTTCCTTCAAAATACTCAGCGAGTTCTGTTTCCAGCTGATCTAAATGTGCATTTCTTCCAGGCTTCATAACGGCATTCAACAGTTTCTTTAAATCAGTAAATTCCTTTTCGAGCCTGATCCGCCCGGTAAACTCAAGAAAACATATGCCTTCAGTTGTAGCGCCTGCCATCATAGGTCCTAAAGGAGTGGAAATATCTATAGTGTTGATGATCGATATTTCATTGGTGTTATCCGTTATTTCTGATCCGGTTTGCTGCGTTTTCATATAGTATTTTTATGTAAAAGTACAGCAATTGGTGATCAATAAAAACCCGTTTCTTGCTGATTTGAGTGCCTATGTATTTTCTTGTTTACACAAGAACTTTGGGTTAGAATTTTTGTAGTATTGAGTACACACAAATACAAACCGATATGAAAAAATTACTCATCATCGCTCTGGTTGGTTATGCTCTGAGCGCCCGTTCACAAGTGGACGAATCCAGAAACTTTATTTACCTCAATTCCGATTCTGTAATTTATGCCAGCAAGATCAGATTAAGGCCGGATTTTCTCAATACCTGGCAATTGAAGGCTGATTCGCGGAGGTTTAACACGGACCGGGTTAAATTCTACAACAATGAAGACGGTTTTTTTGCCAATACCCGTAGGCTGAATTATGGTAGTTACGGATCCTTTTCAGAGCGGATTGTACAGGGGAGGATCAATCTTTATCAGCAGATCACTTATGATCCCCTGATCTATGACCGTTATTCCAGATTTAGACGTGGGCGGGCTACTGCTGCTGATGTTAGCCTGTATTACAATAAAGGATATCAGGACTTGAAAAAGGTAAACTACAGAAATCTGAAAGATGACATGGCTGACAATGCAGAAAGTATAGCTCTTTTGAATGTTTACAGGAAAAAGACCAATACAGGTACGTTATTGTACGCTACGGCAGGAGCATCGATTCTTGCGGGGCTCATTACTTTTGTAACCAGAGGACATGAGGTTACTTCGGAACCTGGCTTTGGTGGACATCATATTCCTACGTATAAACGACCTAATTTAACCTCCAGCTTTTTATTGCTGGGTGTCGGTTTGGGTTTTGCTGCTGGTGGGTTTTATGTTAACCGGTCTGGTTCAAGGTATTTGGAAAAGGCTGTGAATACTTATAATCAATAGTTTATTTGAGGGAAAATATGTTTTCTGAGCTCTCTGAACCTTGCGCGAAGAGCTTCAGGTTCTGAGGTTCGCTCATGAAAACATATTTTCTTGGGTGCAGACCGGCATGGTGCAGACCGGTATGGTGTGTTGGATGTTAATCCCTCAACTTATTTGTTCGATGGCGGACATGAACTGTTCGATAATGAACAATGAGTTTTTCAAATGAGCTTTTCTTTGATTTTAAAGGCCTATTTTTGTAAATGGCATATAATTGGCCATCCCTATGAAAATTGATTCTTATGTTTTTCATCAACTTAAAAATTGCCATACGTAACCTTGTAAAGAATAAAGGGTTTTCATTAATTAACATTGGTGGACTGGCCATTGGAATGGCTTGCTGCTTATTATTGTTACTTTACGTAAGTTACGAGTGGGGTTATGACAGACACTTTAAAGATATTGACCGGATTTATATTAGCCGGTTAAATATTGATATCAATGGAAAACTGGCTACAACTGTTGCAACACCCAATAAACTTGCTGCTGAAGCGCAGCAAACCTTGCCGGGAGTAGAGCAGACGAGCCGGATGGCAATGGGCAGGGATGAAGCCAGGCTATTTAGTTATCAGCAGCAAAACTATAAACTGGATGCGAAAAGTGTAGACCCATCTTTTCTTCAGATTTTTGAGCAGAAGTTCATCTACGGAAATGCAGGTACAGCTTTAAGCACGCCCAACTCCGTATTGATCACTAAATCTACAGCCCGGAAGTTATTTGGAAATAGTAATCCTATTGGTCAGACTTTAAAATATGACAATAGAAAATGGTTAAAGGTGACTGCAGTGGTTGAAGATCTTCCCAAAAATCAGAGCATACAATATGATGCATTGCTGAGCTGGGCATTTTTTGATCAGGAGCATCCGGATGATAAAGAGAATGGCTGGGGTGCTATCACTTGTTTTACTTTTTTTAAGCTTAAAGACAAAAGCCAGTTTGCATCTCTAGATGCTTCTGTGAGGAAGATGATTAAGAGTCATGATGCGAAAACACAACTTGAAGCTTTTCTTTTCCCTTACAGTAAGTTTCATCTATATAATGAGTTTGTGAACGGTAAACCTGCTGGCGGACGAATTGATCAGGTTAAATTGTTTCTATTCCTTGCTTTTTGTGTGCTTCTTATTGCGACAATCAATTATATGAATCTTTCTACAGCCCGTTCTGAGAAAAGAGCACGTGAGGTTGGAGTTCGAAAAGCCTTAGGTTCTACTCGCAGAAGCCTGATGAGTCAATTTATGATAGAATCGATGTTGTTCTCTTTAATTGCTATGTTCATTGCCTTTGGACTTTTGGAAATGTGCCTGCCTTATTTTAATAATCTGCTGGAAATCTCTATGCAAATAGATTATAGCTCCTACTTATTCTGGATCATCATTTCTATTTTGGTATTGCTGACTGGTTTTTTAGCAGGAAGTTATCCGGCTTTCTATTTATCGTCATTTATTCCTGTAAAGGTTCTAAAAGGATCTACAGGAACAGGGGGATCTTCCTTGCCGGTACGTAAAACATTGGTCGTGCTGCAATTTAGCTTGTCTATCTGCATGATTGTTTGCGCAATTATTGTTTATACCCAGATTCAGTTTATGAGGAACCAGCCTTTGGGCTTTTCCCAGGATAATCTGGTCCAAATGGATTTGGAGGGGGCGCTTAAAGATGCCAGGAAGCTGGAGCTTTTTAAAGCAGAACTGGTTAAATCAGGAGCGGTGGTTTCTTCCTCTGAATTTGCACAATCCTTTACCGAAAATGGTTCTATCACAGGGGGCTTAAGCTGGCCGGGAAAGGCGGCCAATGACCGATCGGTCATTGACTTCAGGAGCATAGGGTTTAATTTTAGCAAAACAATAGGAGCGCAAATTGTTAAGGGAAGAGATTTCTCACCGAAATTTGTTGCTGATACAGCTACATCTGTTCTCGTTAATGAAGCACTGGCAGAGGTGATGGGCATTAAAGACCCTGTCGGAACGGTCCTTCGCTGGAGTGATAATCCGCCGCTAACAATTGTTGGGGTTATTAAAAATTATTCCAATGAGCGGCTCGGCGTTAAAACACTTCCAACTTTCTTCTTCTATAATGTAGGTATGAGTAAAGTTTTGTTAATGAAGTTAAATCCTGAACAAAGTGCGGGCACTTCTGTGGGTTTAATTAAACAGATCAGTCAAAAGTTTAATTCCGCATATCCGCTGCAGCTGACTTTTATTAATCAGGATATGTCTGATAAACTAAAGCTCTGTCTCTTATACACATCT
>NZ_JAELTV010000183.1 GCF_016429005.1 Pedobacter sp. ASV19 | reverse complement strand
GTATAAGAGACAGGAGTTTTATTCGGCTGATGGATCAGGCTTCAGGTGACAAGATCATGAATCAATGGATTGCAATAAAAGGCGGGAAAGGGGGGCGGTTTAAAGTGGTGATGGATAATCACTCCGGAAAGATAGACGCTGAGAAGGTATTTGGCGGGAGTAAATTTGATCATAGGATATTGAATGCTGCGCTGGCGCTTCGGCAGGAATTTCCAGACAAAAAGGTGATTTTGGTTTCCAAAGATATATGCCTTAGGCTTAAAGCCAAATCACTCGCATTAAATGCGGAAGATTATGAGACCGGAAAGGTGAAAAATGTGGAAGAGTTGTATACCGGGAAAACTACAATAACCCGGATCCCTGACGATCTTTTTTCGCAAATTAAGTCTGTGGGAACTGCGGATGCGAAGGACTTAGATTTACCTGCAATTGGAGGCAATCATTTTTATATCTTAAAAAATAAAAGAAAAACACTGCTGACTTATTATCAGTCATTAAAGAAGCAGCTTTTTGTTATTCCTTCAAGGAAAGTATTTAGTATATCTTCAAGGAATGAAGAACAGGCCCTGGCGATGCATGCATTGTTGGATCCTGACGTTAAATTGGTAACTCTGCAGGGAAAAGCAGGGACAGGTAAAACATTGATTGCGATGGCATGTGCATTGGAGCAGCGAAAAGATTACAGGCAAATCTATGTGACCAGGCCAATTATTCCTCTAAGTAATAAAGATATTGGTTTTTTTCCTGGTGATGCAAAATCAAAGATTGATCCTTACATGGCGCCCATCTGGGATAGCTTGAGGTTTATAAAGGAACAATATGCTGGCGATCCTAAAATGCAAGCCAGGATAGATGAATTTGTAAGTACAGAAAAAATTGTAATTACACCTCTGGCCTATATCAGAGGGAGAACGCTGACTAAAATTTTTTTTATCGTAGACGAAGCTCAGAATTTAACGCCCCACGAAATTAAAACGATTATTTCCAGGGCAGGAGAGGACACTAAAATCGTATTTACAGGAGATATATATCAGATTGATGCACCCTATCTGGATGCAGAAAGCAATGGCCTTTCTTATCTGATTGAAAGTGCTAAAGAACATCCTCTATATGCGCATATTGCCCTGGATAAAGGAGAGCGTAGTGAGCTTGCCAATCTGGCTAATGATTTGTTGTAGATCATTTGTTTTTTACGAGCTGATACTTTTTTCTACTGTTTTAAATATTTTTTTGTTTTGTAGCAGAATCATTATATTGGAGATTATTTGCTTAAAAAAATGTTCGACGAATTAGAAAAATATACAAAGCAGGGCAATTTTTTTTATCAGGCGACAGATAGTTTGGAGGAGGTATGTAATGCTCCTTCAGATCAATATGGGGTTTTTCTGGTCTATGCATTAAAAAAAGGAAGGGTTGAACTGATTTATATAGGCAAAAGCGGTGTAGATCTTTTGGGTGTTGTTGATGGAACTGAGCATATCAGAGACGGTCTGCGGGATAATCTTGTGGAGGGGTTGCATTTTGATGAAACCAGAAGGAAGAATTCCTGGCCGGTGCAAATGCTTATAGAAGACATTGAAGCATTGCATGTCCATTGGTATGTCACTTATGATGGGAAGTTTAAAGACCGGCCTAAATATATTAAGTCAAAATTATTGCAGATCTACCAAAGTATTTACGGGAAAACACCAAGATGGAATTTCTCTTCGGATCTCACTTGATTTTTTTGTATTCATCTGTTTGTCAGAAGACTATATAATTGTGGTCTGGAGTGTGTTTTAGGGCAGTTAAAACAGCTCTAATGTTTTTTTAAAAATAATTGAAAAAGCATTTTGACTTTTAAAAACAATCTCTATCTTTGCAGTCCTAAACAACTCCTAACTGCGGAAGTGGCGTAATTGGTAGCCGCACCAGACTTAGGATCTGGCGCTTCACGGCGTGGGGGTTCGAGTCCCTTCTTCCGCACATTGAAATTCCCCCGCAACACGGGGGAATTTTTATATAAGGACATTGGTAAAATATTTTGATTCAGAAAAATGAACATTACACAGGAAAAAATTAACGATTTAAATGCAATCGTAAAAATTAAGATTGCCCCTGAAGATTATACTGAAAAGGTTGATAAAGCCATCAAAGATCAGGCTAAGAAAGCAAACCTTCCTGGTTTCCGTAAAGGAATGGTGCCTGCAGCCCATATTAAAAAAATGTATGGCAAAAGCATCCTTGTTGAAGAAATCAATAATCTGCTAAGTGAAACTTTAAATAATTATCTTACAGAGAATAAGGTAGAGATCCTTGGCCAGCCTTTGCCGGTTATGGATGATACTAAAGAATTCAAATGGGACAATACAGACGAATTTGAATTTGATTATGAATTGGGACTTGCTCCTGCTGTTGATGTAAACATTACTTCTAAAGATAAGTTTACTGAATATAATGTTAAAGCAGATGAGGAAACTCTCGCTTCACGTATAAAAAATATTCGCAGAAGCTATGGCAAAATGACAAACCCTGAAGTTTCGGCAGATGATGACGTACTTTATGCCGAATTAGCACAACTTTCTCCTGATGGTTCAGTTTTTGAAGGTGGAATTAATGCAACAGGATCTATCCGTTTGGATTTGGTTAAAGATAAAAAGATTCATAAATCTTTAATCGGGTTGAAAAAGGATGATGTTGTTGAATTGGATATCCAGAAAGCTTTTGATAAAAATGAAGGGGCAATTGCCAAATTATTAAACATTAGCGAGGAGGATGCTAAAGAGTTAAATTCTAAATTCAAAGTAACGGTTAAAAATGTGAACCGTTTAGAGGAGGCAGATTTAAACCAAGAGTTCTTTGATAAAATATTTGGTGAAGGTGTGGTGACAGACGAAGCTGGATTTACTGCAAAGATTACTGAAGAAGTAGAAGGTATGTTTAAGCAGGATGCAGATCGCAAATTGCAAAATGATATCTATACTAAACTGACGGAGAGTATTAAAATCGAATTGCCTGATGAATTTTTACGTAAATGGTTGAAAGCAACCAACGAAAAATTGACAGATGAGGAGTTGGCAGAAGGATATGAGGATTTTGCTAAAAATCTGAAATGGACTTTAATTGAGAACAAATTGATTAAAGAAAATAACATTGAGATTAAATACGAGGATGTTTTCCAAACAGCTAAACAACGTTTAGATGCGCAGTTCAGAATGTACAGTCCAAGTCCTCTTCCTGAAGATCAGTTGGCTCAGTATACAGCTACTTTCCTTAAGGAAAAAGACAATGCGAACCGCATCTTTGAAGAAGTTAAAGCGATTAAAGTATTTGAATACATTAAATCTGTGGCTACTTTAGACCAAAAAGATATAGCTTATAATAAATTTGTAGAGTTGGTTTAATTCGAAAGAGAATCATCTAATTTTATAAATGAACGTAAGGCGGCTTTTTTAAGGCCGCCTTATGTATATAAAAGCTGTTCAAATTTTACAATACCATAATAAATTAGCAAATTAGTTTGTTTACTATTGATAAGCATATAAAAGATAATAAAATAGATTCTCATGAAAATAGATAAAGACGAATTTAGAAAATACGCAGTTAAACATCACCGTATAAACGGTTTGAATGTAGATCGTTTCATCAGCCAGGCAAATAATTCTCCTAAGAGCATGACACCTTATATTATTGAGGAGCGTCAGTTAAATGTTGCTCAGATGGATGTTTTCTCCCGCTTGATGATGGATCGTATCATCTTTTTAGGTGATGCCATCTATGATGGAAATGCAAATATTATTCAGGCGCAGCTGTTGTTCCTGCAGTCTACGGACAGCAACAGAGATATTCAGATCTATATTAACTCTCCAGGTGGTTCTGTATATGCAGGTTTAGGTATCTATGATACTATGCAGTACATTACCCCGGATGTGGCTACAATCTGTACAGGTATGGCGGCTTCTATGGGAGCAGTTCTGTTGGTTGCTGGTGCAAAAGGCAAGCGTGCAGCATTGAAACATTCCCGGGTGATGATTCACCAGCCATCGGGTGGTGCTCAGGGGGTAGCTTCTGATATGGAAATCAATTTGAGGGAAATGCTTAAATTGAAGAAAGAATTATATGATATTATCTCTAATCATTCTGGCCAAAGCTATGAGTGGGTTGAAAAAGCTTCAGATCGTGACTACTGGATGACTTCAGAAGAAGCGAAGAGCTTTGGAATGATTGATGAGGTGTTAGGTTCAAACAATAAATAATAAAATGGCTAAACAAAATAAAGAATCCCGCTGCTCCTTTTGTGGTTCTGGCAAGCAGGACACTTTGATGCTTATTGAAGGTCTGGATGCCTTTATCTGTGATAAATGTGTGGCGCAGGCTAATCAGTTGCTGGTACAGGAGTTGGGCAGTAAGAAATCAAAAGGTCTGGATGCATCGGTAACCTTATTGAAGCCGTTAGAAATTAAACAACATATTGATCAGTATGTAATTGGTCAGGATGATGCAAAAAAGGTGCTTTCTGTTGCGGTTTATAACCATTATAAAAGATTAAGTCAGAAAGTAAACCAGGAGGATGAAGTTGAGATTGAAAAATCAAATATCATGCTGGTTGGTGAAACGGGTACTGGTAAAACTTTACTTGCAAAAACTATAGCTAAAATATTGCATGTGCCGTTTTGTATTTGTGATGCTACAGTGTTAACGGAAGCCGGTTATGTTGGGGAAGATGTGGAGAGTATTCTGACTCGTTTGTTGCAGGCTGCTGATTACGATGTGGCTTCTGCAGAGCGTGGTATTGTTTACATTGATGAGGTAGATAAGGTTGCCCGTAAAAGCGATAATCCGTCAATTACCAGGGATGTATCTGGTGAGGGTGTTCAACAGGCTTTGCTAAAAATTCTTGAAGGTACTGTCGTGAACGTACCACCTCAGGGAGGACGTAAGCACCCAGATCAGAAAATGATTCCGGTAAACACAAATAATATTCTTTTCATTTGCGGTGGTGCTTTTGATGGTATTGAACGCAAAATTGCCAATCGTTTGCGTACGCAGGCAGTGGGTTATAAAGTGAAAAAGGACGATGAAGATCTGGATCTTAAGAATCTGTACAAATACATTACGCCTCAGGATTTGAAGTCCTTTGGTCTGATTCCTGAGCTGATTGGACGTGTACCGGTTTTAACACATTTAAATCCACTGGATAAGGCGGCATTAAGAAATATTTTGACTGAGCCTAAGAATTCTTTACTTCGCCAGTATGTGAAGTTGTTTGAATTTGAGGGGGTGAAACTCGTTTTTGAAGATGAAGTCCTGGATTTTATTGTCGATAAGGCGATGGAATATAAGCTGGGGGCAAGGGGGTTAAGGTCCATTTGCGAGGCCATTATGCTGGATGCCATGTTTGATATCCCTTCTGACCCTGGTGTCAAGGAATTAAATATCACACTAGATTATGCGGTGGAAAAATTTGAAAAAGCCGATTTTAAAAAGTTAAAAGCTGCATAAGAATTTAATCCCCGTTTTTACGGGGATTTTTTTTAACTTGTTATTTCCGAAAATAGACCGGGTGTAGTATTATATATAAAAGGAATAATTAATAAATAAGGAGAAATATATGAACGAAGAAAAAGATGTAAAAAAAGCAGCCGATGCTGCAGGAAAAGTGAAAAAGTCGAAAGAAGTTGAATCTCCGGTTAAAGCAGGTTTGAAATCGAAAGAAGATATTGTGAGAAACTGGCTTCCAAGATATACCGGACGTCCATTGGAAGAATTCGGACAGTATATCCTGCTGACCAATTTTAGTAAATATCTGCAGATGTTTTCGGAATGGAATGACAATGCTCCAATTGTCGGTCTGGATAAACCTATGCAAAGTGTTACAGCAAACGGGATCACCATTATCAACTTTGGTATGGGAAGTCCGTTAGCTGCAACTATGATGGACCTGCTGACTGCTATAATGCCTAAGGCTGTCTTGTTTTTAGGTAAATGCGGCGGTTTAAAGAAGAAAAATCAACTTGGCGATCTTATCCTTCCGATTGCTGCTATAAGAGGCGAGGGAACTTCAAATGATTATCTACCTGCCGAAGTACCGGCTCTTCCTGCTTTTGCTTTACAGAAGGCAATCTCAACAACCATTCGTGATCATTCACGTGATTATTGGACAGGAACCTGCTACACGACTAACCGAAGAGTCTGGGAGCATGATAAAAATTTCAAAAAATATTTGAAAAGCCTGCGTGCTATGGCTGTAGATATGGAGACAGCGACTATTTTCACAACGGGATTTGCGAACAAAATTCCTACGGGTGCTTTGCTGCTGGTATCTGATCAGCCAATGATCCCTGAGGGAGTTAAAACAACAGAGAGTGACAGTTCAGTTACTTCAAATTATGTGGAAACACATTTGAAAATTGGAATCGATTCTCTAAAACAATTGATTAATAATGGACTAACGGTAAAACATCTTAAGTTTTAACCGCTGTTAAATCATGCATACTATGTTGTTCTTGATCAACTGTCAATGCGGCTCATCCGTATTCTTGGGGAAATCAAATAACAACATGGTGCCTGTGTGATGCCCTATTTCTGCCCAGTCGTCTGTGTCGAAACGGAGTACCACAACTCCGGCAGTAGGAATATTGTACAGATTAGCGTCAGCAAGATAATTTGCGAAATCTGTAAATCCTGGATTATGACCAAACATTGCGATACAGTCAATGTCATTAGAAAAACCATTCACTATTTTCAGTAGAGCAGTTATGTTTGCTTCATATATGGAGCTTTCCGTCTGAAGATCGTCAGTTTTGAAATTCCATACCTCCGCAAAGTGTTTTGCGGTAGACCAGGCTCGTATGGCAGGACTGCTGATAATATGTTGAGGTACCAGCCCTTTCTTTAGGATTTTTTCCGCCATCACGGGTGCATTTTTATGTCCGCGATGATTGAGGGGCCGGTCAAAATCTGAAGTGATATGACTGTCTTTCCAGTCTGATTTTCCATGTCTTATTAAAAGAAGCTGTTTCATCTATATTTTATTTTTTGTCAGATTGGCCTTTAATGATAGGATTTATATTTTTAGGCATTTATAAAATCAATAATTGGAGTCTCAGGCAGATCTTTCATACATTTGAAATGTCCAAGAGGGCACTTTTCCAAACCGAATTTTGAGCAGGGTCTGCAAGAGAGTTCTATTTCGGCAACAAAGGATTCAGAGATTTTATAGGGCTGTACGCCCAATAGTTCGGGTGTTGTACCTCCCCAGATAGAGGCAAGGGGTTTGTTAAAGGCTTCAGATATATGGGTAAGGCCAGTGTCAAATCCAACGACTTTATGTGCTTTGGAGACAAGAAAGACAGATTGATCCAGATTGGTTAGTCCACAGGTATTGTATATCTTATTTCCAAGAGCATTTTGAATATGGTCTGCATTTTCTTTCACATCCTTTCCTCCAAGCAGTACAATGGGTGAATCAATACCTTCACAGACTTTAATGATCTGATCATTTGGCAAACGTTTGGTAAAGTGGGTTGCTCCGATTACAAAGGCTACATATTTTTCCAGATGAGATGGAGGAAGGAGATCTTTTAACTGGTAATCTTTCGATATGTAATAATCAATGGGTTTGTTGTCGTTTTTAACGCCCAGAAATTTAACTGTCTCCAGATATCTCTCTACCAGATGTTTTGGGGAGATCATCTTCTTCCATTTGAATTTCAATGCAAGCCATTTGTTGATCCTGTCTTTCTTATAAGTTGTGGAAGGGATATGGGTAGACAGTTTGATGATAGAAGTGCGCAGGTTATTGTGCAGATCTACAATCAAGTCAAATTTTTCTGCTTTAATGTCTTTAATCGTATCAGAGAGTTTTGGCTTTAAGGTATGGAGTTTGCTAAGGTATGGATTATTCTGATAGATATACTGAAAAGCAGGTTTAGTTAGAAAATGAACCTCACAGTCAGCTAATTGTTCTTTAAGGCATCGTACTACAGGCGTAGTATATATGATGTCTCCCATGGAACTCAGTCTGATCACAAGTATTTTTGCAGGTTTTTTCAACGCTTTTTATTTCTGATTTAATAAGGATATGCTGTTTTTCTTTGTTTCAAAGAAAGTTGAGATTTCTGTAAGGGCCATGGCGTTAAGACATTGAAGAGCTGTTAGACCGCCCTTTCTGCCAACAAGTACGCCATAATGCATGTCATGGAAGCCCTCTTTGCGATGAGCATCTGGATTGACGGAGAGCAGGACGCCTCTTTCCAGTGCATACCTGTGCCAGCGCCAGTCTAAATCAAGACGGAGTGGATTGGCGTTGATTTCTATGACTACCCCATTATCAGCGCAGGCATCGATTACTTTCTTATAATCTATTGGATAGCCTTTTCTACTCAAAAGAAGTCTTCCGGTTGGGTGCCCCAGAATCGTCGTATATGGGTTTTCAATAGCCTTGATTAACCTGGCTGTCGCCTTTTCTTCATCCATTCTTAGATTGCTGTGCACAGAAGCCACTACAAAATCAAATGTTTTAAGGATCTCGTTATTGTAGTCCAGGGAGCCGTCATTTAGGATGTCACTTTCAATACCTTTAAATATTCTGAAAGGGGCAAGTTTTTGATTTAGGATATCAATTTCGTGATGTTGTGCGTAAACTCGTTGTTCATTTAGACCATTGGCATAAAAGGCCGATTTGGAGTGGTCGCAAATGCCCAGGTATTCCAGTTTCAGGTTTTCTTTGCAGAACAGGGCCATTTCTTCCAGTGTGTGTACGCCATCACTCCAGGTAGAGTGGTTGTGCAGGCTTCCCTTGAGATCCTGCCCTGTAAGTAGGAGAGGTAGTTTATTTGCTTTTGCCAGTTCCAGTTCATTTAAACCTTCCCGCAATTCAGGTTCTACATATGCTAATCCCGCCATCTCATAAATAGATTGCTCACTGGTAAAAGGTCCAGGTCCTGCCTGTTCCAATACTTCGTTAACATGTCTTTCATTTCCGGTTAAGACAAACCAGTCCAGATAAAATGAATCTTTCTCTGTAATCTGAAGTTTTATTTTTAGGCCGAAAGGGCTATCTGCAATAAAAGAACCATCGGTTTGCTCCAGAAAAGAAAGAGGTTCAAAATTAGCCAGCTGATCTATAATTTCCTCAGGTGAATCTGAGCCGATGAGAAATAGAACTTCTTCTATGATCTCTAAGCAGCGGCGGTAATCTCCACCAATGCCCAGAAGTGGCTCATTCTTAAACTGCGTGAGCCACAATGCAAAGTCGGCGAAAAGTGTGTTAACAGGGCCTTCAGCACGTGCATATAGGAATTTACCTCGCGCAGCCATGCTGAATTCGATCACTTTTTTAATTTCTTCCTGCGTCTTTAAGCCGAAGCCTTTGGCTTCAATTAAGCGGTTTTCATTACAGGCATAATACAGTTCTCCAATGGTTTCTATGCCCAGATCTTTCCATATTACAACAATCTTTTTGGGACCGATGCCTTTAATGCCGAGCATATCTACGATACCTTCTGGTGTTTCCTTAAGAATATTGTCCAGATCGGTCATGGTTCCTTTGTTCAATAGTTCCCAAACTTTTGAAGAAATACTTTTACCCAGACCATCTATTTTTTCAATCTCTTCCAGACTTTTATCTTTAATTGCGAAAGGGAGTTTATCTATTTTAAATGCAGCATTGGCTACAGATTTTATCTTAAATGAGTTCTCATTGTGCAGTTCCATCAACTGGGAAAGCAAACGAAGAGTACGAGATATGGTCTTGTTTTCCATGGACCTGTCTCTTATACACATCTAAAAGGGGGGGGGGGGGGGGGGGGGGGGGGGGGGGGGGGGGGGGGGGGGGGGGGGG
>NZ_JAELTV010000182.1 GCF_016429005.1 Pedobacter sp. ASV19 | reverse complement strand
TTACTGATTTCATTCTATAGGTTTGTCTTTTGATCTTTCAATTATTTGAACAGATATGAAAGTTATTAATGACAACCAAATATTGTAAAATGAAAATGAAATCACATCTGTTATGGCTACTAGGAACAGCGGCAATAAGTGCAAATGCGCAAACTGCTTATAAAATGCAACCTGTTGCCATCCAAAGCCGATGGGCAAAAGAGGTATCTCCTCAAAACGCATTAAAGAACTACCCAAGACCTCAAATGGTACGCACAGGCTGGATAAATCTGAATGGATTATGGGATTATGCAATTACGCCTAAAGATGCCAGGCAGCCAGCGGCATTTGAAGGCCAGATCCTGGTCCCTTATCCAATCGAATCTGCATTGTCCGGAGTGAAGAAAACTTTGCTGCCAACACAGAATCTCTGGTATAAAAAGAACATCAGTTTTAGTCCTAAAACGGGCGAGAGGACGCTACTTCATTTTGGTGCAGTAGATTGGCAGGTTACAGTTTTTGTTAACGGAAAAGAAGTGGGCCAGCATAAAGGTGGTTACTCAGCCTTTTCTTTTGATATAACGGATGCGCTGAGATCTGGCTCAAATGAGTTGATTGTTAAGGTTTTTGATCCAACAGACCAGGGGGTAGGACCTCATGGAAAACAGGTCTTGAACCCACAGAATATCTATTATACACCTAGTAGCGGAATCTGGCAAACGGTTTGGCTGGAGACTGTTCCTGAAACCTATATTGAAGGGTTGGTCATGACTCCGGATATTGATAAAGGGGTGTTGAATTTGGAGGTGAAATCAGCTTCCTGGCACAAATTAAAAGTCCTGACAGTTGCTTGTTTTATAGTTTAAAAGCAAAAACTATATCCAACAGATTGGAATATGAGAAGGGAAAAGCCGAGGCGCTGAATAATATGGCCATTGCTTTTACGCTCAAAAATGTACATAAACAAGCGCTCTTTTTTTACAGCAGAGCATTTATACATTATCAAAAAACAGGGAACATAGAGGCCCAGGCCCAAATGCTACTCAACAGTGCTGCGGCTTGCTCAGCTCTACATGATACAGTACAGAAAAGCAGATATATCCATCAGGCCTTTATGATCAGCCAAAAGGCATCAACAGACGCTCTTCTTGGCAATTTCTTTGCGGATTATGTTGCGATCAATACTGAAATGACTACCGATTCTATAAATTATTTCTTAAACCGGGCAGAGAAGATTGGTGTAAAATATAACAACCAGTATTTACTATTGCATCTGAAGGCGATCAGAGCCCGGGAGTTTCTATACTCAGGTAAACCCAGTGAGGCTTTGCCTTATATTCAGAATTATCTGGATAGAGCCAGGAAAAACCAATGGGAGTACCATTATCTTGAAGGCTTGAAACTTATGGGACAGTATCAAACTGAGACCCGTAAATTAGATCTGGCCATCCAGACTTATACTCAGGTCCTGAAAACTTCAAAAATGAACGGTTACAAAAGGTTGGAAACAGATGCACTGAGATCCCTTCTGACGCTATACCAGGAAAAAAGATCCATTGAAAAAATCATATCTACCCAGAATGAACTGACAATAAGTCTGGAGCAAACGGCCCTAAGAAACAATACTATACTGGGCGATTTTTCTGCTTTTATGATCAGTAGCCAACAGATCAAAAACCGTAAAAACCAGGAGGCCTTATTTCAGCAAAAGATTAATGCCTTGCTTTTAGTCATTACTTTAATCACCTTATCTCTGGTACTTATCATTGTGCTGTATAAAAAAACGAGAAAAAAAGGAAAACGCCTGGCTGAGCTTAACCAGACTGTACACGCACAAAACCTGGCGCTGCTCTCTGCAGATAAATTTAAGGGAAAACTGATTTCCATGCTTGCACATGACTATAGATCTCCAATTGGCTCTATCCTGTCTATTATTGCTATGCTTAAAGAGGGGCAAGAAATCCCGAAGGCACAACTTGAGAAATTCTACACCCGTATTGAACAGGACTTAAGTAATGTATTAACTGCATTTGATCATACTCTGGAATGGATAAAGGCACAATTACCTGATTGCGCCAGACTCTATCATCGGCTCTGATCCCGAGATCCTTCATTTCATTAATCGCAACCTATTGAACAATGCCATCAAATATTCTCCCCAGAAAGGCATAATTACCATTAGTTTAGAAAGCACAACAAAAGAAACCATCATTAGTATTCAAGACCAGGGACCTGGTGTCGATGCGGATGATCTGGAACGAATATTCACTTTTGATCCCGATAGAAAATCAATAAATAATGGCGCTGGTCTTGCTTTGAGTATCTGCAATGAAATGATCCAAAAAATAAATGGAAGGATTTGGGCGGAACATCTAGAAACCCAGGGAACGGTATTTAAATATGCATTACCCTTATCTGCCTAGTACCATCAAATCGCCTCCATCTCCATCCAATTTGCTAAGGGAAATATTTGAATAAAGCTGGGGCAGCTTTATTCAAATATTTCCCTCTATCTTCATCCCATTTTAATTTGCTTAAGGTGTATAGGGTCCGCTTATTGATGTAGGTAAGCCATCTTTTCTCATGGCTTCTATTAGAATACAATTGTAAACATAATCCCAGCTGGAACTTACTTCAGAATTTTGATTTAATCCATAAGGCCACCAGTGCTGTGAATCGCCATTTAACTGCACAGATGCTGTATTCTGGATTTTTCCCAAAAGTTCATTTGTATAAGTTCCCTGAAAT
Source organism: Pedobacter sp. ASV19 (assembly GCF_016429005.1). Lineage (GTDB taxonomy): Bacteria > Bacteroidota > Bacteroidia > Sphingobacteriales > Sphingobacteriaceae > Pedobacter. The sequence continues at coordinate 7,181 of NZ_JAELTV010000182.1, read as the reverse complement.
TTCCCAGCAACAATTTTACCAGACCACCAACTTGTGGTCCCTGTACCGAGCGTATGATCCATTTCGTGCAGCATTGTTCTTAAATTCTGAAAACCAGAGTTTGCACCAAAGCGCATCCAGCCTTCATTATTGGCATCGGCAGTTGGAACTGCCGGATCATAATTGAGCCAGACATGTTTACTCGCCGAGGTATAGTTTTCTATATACCAAATCGCGCTGTCTACGGCAATTTGCATACGTCCATAAGCTGCCAGTTGTTCGGCAGTTGGATTGGTGGCCTTATTAAAAGTGTAGGTAATATGCCCTTTTCCAATTGTTTTAAAAGTAATGTCATTACTGTAACTTACACCACTTGCATGAACAGCATATGCGCGCAAATGGTAAATCGTTCGTTCTGTAAGCCCATTCATTCTGCCCCGGAACTTGCCTATGCCAGCACCATTCTGGGTCTTGGAATCATTAATTGTTGGATTTGCAGCCAATCCCCAGCAAATACCACGTTGAGTAATTGTCTCTCCTCCATTCGAATTGACCTCGACATCGCAGCTGGCCAATGTCGATCCTATGATGTACATAGGTGTAACCGTAAAAGCGGCGACAGGCAATAAAGATGTAATACTGGATGGTCCAGATGAAACTAATGAGTCATCTTGATGCAGTACGGAGTTATTCTTTTTACAACTTAATAAAAAGAATGTAAGTAACAAGGAAAAGCTAATTTGAAAAGTCTTTTTCATGAGTGCTTAATTTGATTAAATATTGTATGAATTGTTTAAAACAAATGGAGCATTAAATCCCATGATTATAAAGGGGTATTTTAATAAAAAACAGGGGACAAATTTGCATTGTCCCCTGCAATTTACCAGGGAGATTAAGATTTACAACTCAATTGAACATCACCACTTTTCAAACCTTTTCCTTTTACTTTTAAAACAATAGGTCCGACACGCTCCGCAGACTGAACGGTGACCACAAGTTTACCTTTAAAAGCTTTCATATGTGTTTTCTGGAATGATTCCAGATTTGTGGGATCTCCGTTGGCTACCGCTTTATACGTGCCCGAACCACTAACTTCAAAACTCAATTCCAGATCCGAATCCGGGCATAAGTTTCCTTTTGCATCTACCACACTAACCACGATATAAGCAAGGTCTTTACCACTCGCTTCCAAAACGGAGCGGTCTGTTTCCAGTTTAAGATGATGCGGTTTACCTGCTGTTTCTATAGTTTCTTCTGCAGCCACCTTACCATTTGCATCGTAAGCCACAACCTTTATTGTTCCGGGCACATACTTTACCTCTGTCCACATCAACCTATAACGGCTGGTATTGGAAGAATTATCTTTTCGCTGAACGCCCTGGCTTTTTCCATTTACAAACAGCTCTGCAGAAGGATAACTTGTATAGCAGAATACTGGCGTAACCTGACCTTCCCGACCAGGAAAACTCCAGTGGGGTACAATATGCAATGTCGGTTTTTCTGTATTCCATTTGCTTCTATACAAATAGTAACGATCTTTTGGAATACCTGCTAGGTCTATAATACCGAAATAAGAACTGTGAGAAGGCCACTTTTCATCATAAGGTGTGGGCTCTCCCAGGTAATCAAAGCCAGTCCATACAAATTCGCCGATCACATAAGGCAAATCGTCCTGCTTTACAAATTCATCATCTGGGATTTGAGACCAGTTGCAATATTCCAAATCATAGGATGAACTCTGAAGATCAGGATACATTTTCATTTTATAGGGTTCAACTGGAAATTTATATATCCCCCTTGAACTCACTGTAGATGCCGTTTCAGTTCCTAAGATAAACCCTTGTGGTAAACGTTCATTAGCACGCTCGTACCAGGCCGGTTTATAGTTAAATCCAGGAACATCAAGAATCGCAGCAAAATTATTGTCGAGGGCATCCTTGATCCGGTCCATACCCACGGTAACCGGGCGGGTGGGATCTTCCCGATGACAAATATCCTGCAAGAACTTCGCGATCTTATTTCCGTTTTTGGTAGACTGATCCGGCACTTCATTTCCAATACTCCACATCACCACACAAGGACTGTTCCGATTGGCATGGATCATATTCATGATATCTTTTTCTGCCCATTCATCAAACAGATGGCTATATCCGTTGCGAACCTTCGGAGCCTTCCATTCGTCAAAGGATTCTACCATCATCATAAAACCCATTTCATCACAAAGCCGAACCAATTCCGGAGCAGGCATATTATGAGAAGTACGTATGGCATCGCACCCCATATCTTTTAATAAGGTTAGCTGTCTTTTTAATGCCGCAACATTTATAGCAGCCCCAAGGGGGCCAAGATCATGGTGGTTGCATACGCCTTTGAATTTTCTATATTTTCCATTTAAAGAGAAACCTTTTTCAGACTCATATTTTAGCGTCCGGATGCCAAAACGGGTGTCATATTCATCTTTCAGGATCTTACCTGCGTATAACCTGGAAACAGCATGATATAGATTAGGTGCTTCCGGCGACCACAAAGCCGGTTTTTTAACCAATAGCTCCTGCTCTATTTCCAGCCCATCTGTAGCATTGAATTCATTTACCGCACTGGCAACGATTTCTCCAGATGTATTCTTTATCTGGGTTTCCAATTTTAAGATTTCTGCATTTCCGACAGGGATTTCTAACTTGGTCCTGATTTTAACTTTCGCAAAATCATTATTCACATTGGGGGTAGTTATATAAGTACCCCAGACAGGTATATTAAAATCTTCAGTGATAAGCACATGGATATTCCTGTACAAACCTGCTCCGGGGTACCAACGGGACGATTCCGGTTTATTTTCTAAACGTATAGCCAGTGTATTTTGTCCTTCCTGTATGAATGGAGTAATGTCTAAATAAAAAGAGTTGTACCCGTAAGCCCAGTGTCCTGCTGCTTTGCCATTTAAGAAAACCTTAGGATTACTCATGGCGCCATCAATAACTAAAATGGCTTTTTTTCCTTTTTTAAAGGCCGGTGCAGTAAAAACATTTCTATACCAGCCTATGCCAACAAAAGGAAGTCCACCGGTACGGCCGGTTTTTACACTGGCCTGCTTTTCTCCATTCTGCACAATTTGTACCTCCTGCTGGTCATTTTTCCCGTTAAAGGGGCCACTTATTGCCCAATCGTGAGGTATACGTACACGCTCCCATTGAGTATCGTTAAAATCTGGTGACTGGGCTTCAGTTTGTTCGCCCCTCTTAAATTTCCAGTCTTTTTCTAAAAGATATTCGGTTCGGGGTTGTGCAAGATTAGCCTGGATAAAGAATAGAAGGAAACTAATGGTTAAAGAAATTCTATTGCCATTTCCGGGAAATATAAATTTGATCATATTCTAAATATATTATTTTATTGATTTGGTTTTTGGTAAACCCTTACATAGTCCACTTCAAAACGTTTGGGAAAAACAGTCTGTTCAGGCGAGCCTCCATTGATGCCACCGATGGCCAAATTGAGGATCATATAGTGTGGCTGCTCAAATGGCAAAATCCCGGTACTGTTCCTATTGTATAATTCGGTAAGCGATACCCGATTGAATAACTGATCATCTACATACAATGCAATTTCGCTTTCATCCCAATCCATACGCCAGATGTGAAATTTTGAGGCCCAGTTCTTGCCGCCTAACTGTTCCACAGATTTTGTTTTACTATACCAGAGTGCTTTATAGTGTTCCTGTGTACCGACAGCTATATTAGCCAGAATTTTTCCCTGATAATATTCCATAATGTCAATTTCTCCATTAGAGGGCCACTCTCCAGATGTACCAAGTGTCCACCAGGCAGGCCAGAGGCCTTCGCTGATGTCAATTTTTGCCCGCATTACAAAACGGCCATATTGCCAGCTGTGCTTTCCCAAAGTATGAATACTGGAAGAAGTGTAATTTGTTTTCTCCCTTCTCGCTTCAATAATTAAGCATCCGTTTTCGCAGAAGGCGTTACCTTCCTGATAGTCCTGCAGCTCTTTATTTCGTACATAACCATACTCATAGCCCCAATTTGCACTATCCGGACGACCAGGTGTATTGAATTCATCTGCCCAAACCAATTTGTAGCCATCTTGTCCATTTACGTCGGCCGACTTATTCTCTTTATTCTGTGCATAAGTGCTGGTCAAAAGGAAACAGGACGTCAAGAATCCATTGAACAGGTTTAAGATTTTCTTTCTCATATGGAAATGGCCTTTAGGTTAACTACCCAATAAACTAATTCTATAACTGTAACTGTATTTTTTATCCAGTAGCCGGTACTGGCTATGAGGATAAGCGCCCCAACTGTCGTCACCACCTACGCCGCGCTGCTTCAAGTCTATGTTCAAAAAGACCCTGTTTCTTACGGGTAAATCTGTTGGATGTTGCTGCTTCTTTGTCAAACCCGGGTCAAGGTCTTCTGTTGCGTGGTTAATAGCGGTAAAGGCCAGAGGTTGCAAGCCTTCAATCTGTAATCCGGTACCTTTTTCGTCTGTTAGGCTCAGCCATCTCACATCGGTCTTGTTTCCACTTTCCTGTGGTCTGATGTAACCGCGATAAAATTGGTTTTCGACCTGATCTGCATAGGATCCGATAAATGAAGCACTATTTCTATCTATATAGTTTTCAAATGGTCCACGGCCATAGTAGTGTAATTGATTAAATTTTAACGGAAGTTCTGTACGCATACCGAACCGGGGCATCTCTGGCAAATCCCTTCCATTAAAGTCTATAGTGGCCGTAACAGCAATAGATCCATCATTACAGATGAGGTATTGAATCGCATAAGGAACAGCAATATTGCTGAGCTCATAGTTTACACGGATCATTAAGCCCTCCTGAGTTTGTTCCGATACATCCACACTTTTCAGAACTTTATTTTCATGTGCTGAACGCCATACTCCCAATCGTTCTGGCATATGGTTACCAAAATCATTATCTGTAGGTGCGCGCCAGAAGTATGGCTCAGGAAAATTCCTAAGGTTGAAAGATTCGTCTTTGCTATAGCGATTAAACTTACCGGATTTTAAGTCAAATTCCCCTTTTACATCTCCTGAGCTAAAACTAATCCTGTCATTAGATTGATTAACTTCAAGTTTTCCGGCAGTTTGAACTGCCCTTTCAAAATAGTCTCCGGCATATTTAAATTGTTCTTTTGCTACTTCAAAATCAGAAGGCAGCATTTCACTTTCCCGGCTTGTGTAAGCATAGACATTTAGCAAATACTCCGTACCTACTGTTGGCTTAATCTGAGGTAAATTTAAAACCACCAATTTGCTTTGATGCGGTGCCAGCTGAACGTTAAAATCGCCAGTCTTAATTTTCTCTCCATTCCGAAGTAGCTCCCATTTAAAACGATACTGGTCAAGATTACTGAAATCAAATATATTTTCAATAGTTAAACGGCCCTTTGAGATTTCTTTTGAACTGAAAAGGATGTTCTGATATACTTTTTTCACCTCCCATGCTCCTGGATCAGGCGTCCGGTCGGCACTGATGATTCCATCGGCCACACCATTTTCATCATTTTGCCAGTAGAAACCACCCAAGTCCCCACCGTAAGCCCAAAAATCTTTACCGTTGGCATCTTTGGTTTTAATCCCCTGATCTACCCAGTCCCATATAAACCCACCCTGCATATGCGGGCTACTGCGTATGATATCGAAATATTCCTGAAAATTACCATTGCTGTTTCCCATGGCATGGGCATATTCACACATGATATATGGTCGTTTTTTAGTGGGGTCGGCAGCGTATTTTTTCATATTTCCAATGCTTGGGTACATTGGACAGACAATATCTGTATTCCAATCTTCGCCAGCTTGTTCAAACTGGACCGGTCTTGTATTGTCGCGTTTTTTGATCCAGGTATAATTGTCATGGAAAACAGGTCCATTTCCACATTCATTACCCAAAGACCAAATGATGATGGATGGATGGTTTTTATCTCTTTCTACCATACGAACGGTACGGTCTGTATGGGCAGCAGCCCATTCCGGCAGATAAGCAGGGTGTTTACTTTTATCAAACCAGCTTTGAAACTCGGCCCCCATACCGTGAGACTCTATATTTGCTTCATCTACCAGATACAGCCCATACTGATCGCATAGTTTATACCAAAGAGGATCATTTGGATAGTGCGAAAGCCGTACTGCATTAATGTTCAATTCTTTCATCAACCGGATATCTTTTAACATGAGGTCTTTGGTGGTCGTATGTCCATTTACATCGTCATGCTCATGGCGGTTTACGCCATGTACGTGTACGGCAACCCCATTGACCAGCAACTGCGCATTTTTGATCTCTACTTTTCTAAAACCAAATTTGGCCGCAGTTGTACCCAACCCCCTTCCTTGTTTGTCTTTAAGAGAAATGATACAGCTATATAAATTTGGATGTTCAGCACTCCATTTCTTTGGGTTTTTAACAACACCGTTAAAGCTTAATGTTTTAATGGTATCTGAGTTCAGCGTAAAATTTTGTTGCTGTTGAAACAGACTATGGCCTGATTCATCCAGGAGCTGAACCGTTAAACTCCCCTCGTGGCTTAGATTACCTTTAAATTGTCTGAGATCTATATCCGCTGAGAAAAGTCCATTCCTGTAATCCTGATCCAGATCTCCTTTGAGGAAGAAATCCCAAATGGTCAATTTAGGCAATGCATACAAATAAACATCTCGTTCAATCCCACTCAAACGCCAAAAATCCTGATCTTCCAGATAACTGCCATCATGCCATCGAAATACCTGCACAGCCATTTGATTCTCTCCTTTTTTAAGGTATTTGGTAATATTGAATTCTGCTGGTGTTTTGGATGCTTTTGTCATCCCTACTTTATTTCCATTAACATATACAAAAGCACAGCCGGAAATAGAACCGAAATGCAACAAAACTTCGTGCTCGGTCCAGTTTGATGGAATTGTAAAGTTTTTCCGATAGGTGCCAACAGGATTATTTTCGCCTATAAAGGGCGGTGTTTTAGGATGCGGATAGGTAATATTACTATAAATAGGAATTCCAAAACCTTTAAGCTCCCAATTGGAGGGCACAGTTAGATTGGCCCATTGCGAATCATCAAAATCAGTTTTGTAAAAATCTTTGGTCCGGTTGGCATACTGATCTGCGTACTTGAATTTCCAGCTCCCATTAAGGGATTTGTAATAAGTCGATTGATCCGAACGATCTTGCAAGGCATCAG
>NZ_JAELTV010000181.1 GCF_016429005.1 Pedobacter sp. ASV19 | reverse complement strand
ACAAAGATGAAATGGCCCAGGCTATCAAACTTTACTTACTGGAAAACTATAGCCACTTAGGCATCGACAATACCTCAAAACTCGCAGAACTTTTTAACACCACCAGAAAAACAGCAACTAGAAATTTTTCTAAACTTTTTGGTACTACAGTATATCAATTCGTTCTAACACTTAGAATGGAAAAAGCTAAAATACTGCTCCATACCGATAACCGGAACATCAGTAAAATTGCCCTATCCCTGGGTTATAAGAATGTATTCCATTTTAGCCGCCTCTTCAAGAATTACTTCGGCTATCCACCTAATTGTGAACCACCCCAAAAAGAAGTTTGAAACGAGAACATATATATTTGTAACCCAAAAAACCATTTTTTGAAGCATTTTGTCCCTTTTAGACATTTTATAGGTTAAAATAAGTAAAGAACTTTGATTGTCAACAAATTAAAGTCCTCATGCACTCTCATCTCACCTTACATTTAGTTGCTTCATTTATTGAAATCTTGAAAGATGGGTTTCGTCCAAAATTCTGTAGCTATCCCATCAAATTTGCAAACGCGAGCTTAATCACTATTCCAGAAGGACAAATTTTAATACAGTCATTTAGCCATTATCTATTTTATTTTGAACTCATTGAGTATTCCCTTAAATTAAAGACCAAAATCAATTTCACTGTACACCCGGCGGCTTTCTTTTTGCTGATGATGCTTAAAGGAAATACGAACTTTCATTCTGAATTTAGAAATCTGAATTCCCAAACCCCTTCTGGTACTTTTTTTTTGGCCCACAACGAAGGTGAATACCATTCAGTACTGGACGCAGGAGAACATACGATGCTTCTTTTAACTCTTCGTTCAGAATGGTTAACAAGTAGCCATTTACCAGAATTCAAACCCCTATTTGAAAGTCAAATCAGCAAGACAGAACCCATCTTTACCTTAGCACAATGCCCTATTGATAAAGAGGTAACTTCCATTCTCCGTAAAATGCAATATGTAGCATCCACAAAAATGGAAAATTTAAATACTTCTTTAAACACATTTGTCAATGACATCTTACAAAATTATCACCAGATGCTGGTTTTCAACCGTTTTACCACTCAAGAGGCACATCAACGCAAAGCAAACGAGATTCGCAATTTTATAAATGAACATTACGCAGAGGAAATTGTAGACAGTACATCTTGCTTAGCTCAAAAATTCCTGCTTTCCGAGAAAAGTTTTATCCGGTTGGCAAAAATAGCTTTCGAAAAACCCATTCACCAGCATGTCATTCATTTGAGAATGAACTATGCGCTCAAGTATCTCTTAACAACCCAAATGCAAGTTCACGAGATTGGGGTTCTGGTAGGCTATAAGAATTCGCATTACTTTACACGTGCTTTTAAAAAGCACTTCCAGGTTTGTCCTTCTGATATTCTCAGACCATTATAACAATTTTCCCGAATATCCAGGTGCACTTTCTGGCCAAAATGCAATCTATTTTTGACTCATTTTGGCCAAAAAGTGTATTTACAAGCATCAAAATTGTCCGAAACTTTGGTTTAACAGATCGCGATTAATACAAATAATAAACCCATGCTTTTTCTGGAGGACGCTAGCTGGAGAAGGCAATTTTAATTAAACTTTTAATTTTTTCAATAATGAAAACTCTATTCAAAACCTTCTTATTCGCCCTGGCAATAGTTGCCGGGGTTGGAGTAACCTCAGCATTTAATGAAAGTAAAACAACTACACTCGTTTATTCCTACAACCTAAGTACCTCAACCGGAGCCAAAAATCCAGCCAACTGGACTTTACAAACCAGTCCGGGATCAAGTTGCGGCACGCCCGGAAGTACCCCTTGTAAAGTAAGTTTTAATTCCAGTGAATACGCCGATATCAGTGCTTATCTGGAGGATCAGCATTTTTCTTCAGATGCCGAGGTGGCTTATGGACCAGGTGTAATCAGTAAAGACTAAATTATTCTGAGACATGAGAAAAGCAGAAACAGTATCTGTAGACACAGTGGTATCCCTCTCTGCACTTTTGCTGGTGATCCTGTTCGGGTATGCATTATCTTCTAAGCTAACAGAACACACCAAGTTTGTAGAAGCGATGAATCTGGTTCCACTTCCTATTATACAACGATATGCAACTATAATTGCCTGGGCTGTGCCACTAGTCGAAGCTTTCATTGCGATAATGCTTTGCCTGGAAAAATGGAGAAAAACGGGGCTGATCCTATCCTTTCTGTTGCTTCTGGTTTTTGAGATCTATATCGCCGCGCTGTTGTTATCGGGTTTAGAATTGCCCTGCGCCTGTGGTGGGTTCATCTCCAAACTCGGATGGAAAGCACATCTGATGTTCAATGCTTTTTTTATGCTCATATCTGTAATGCCTTTTCTTTATCAACACTTCCTTACCAAAAAGAATATTCACCGCGGAGTATATAAATAATCAATTTTTAAACATTTAAACCTTTTCAATTATGAAAAAGCACATTAAATCCACTGTTCTGGCCTTTGCATTATTTGCAAGTATTGCCACAGTATTCGCACCTGATGTTGCCAATGCAGTTTCCGGAGCAAAACAAACTACTTACAGCTGGCAGAAATACACCAGATCTGGCAGCAAAACTGGAGCTCCGGTTATCAGCACAACTAATCCATTTCCGGAATGTTCAGGTTTTCTTCAAGTATGTACTATAGGTACACCACTTTCTGGCGGCGCACCGGTTGTTCTAAGGTACCCTTCATTATAAGTTTTAGTTTTAAGTATCCACAGGCATTGTAATTTGCCTGTGGATCTTTTGATTATTTATTTTGATCGTATAGAACAAGTATCGGATAAGAGCGAACTTCTTTTCTGCACCTAAACCCTAATTTATTAAGCTGTTGCCAAAACATTTCATCAGTGATACCTGGGTTATCATCATTGGCTTCTGGTGAAAAATCTAACTCCGCGTCGAAGTAAACATTTTCCCTTCCTTGAACATCAATTACAAATGGATCCTGAACCTGTGAAGATTTGTTGGTTTTAAACCACCAGTCCACAACATCGTCAATTTTTGCATTTTTTATCGCAAGTTTATACCCACGAATAAACCTTATTTCCGGACGAATATGATCTCCTTCCTTTAGACTAGGGTTAAGAGTAGTCTCTTTAGTTTTTGTAACTACTGAACAGCGTATTTTCCGGTTCTCAATTTTCGCTTTGATATTAAATTGCCGCTCTAGATCATTGAACATATAATCTCTAAACACCGCATTAGGCACTTTGCTCGGAAGTGTCAATGCATAGCAAAAAGTGTTACTATCTATCCAACTGTCGTAGTCCTTGTATTTAGAGCCGGTAAGTAAATGTTTAAGTTTACCCGATGGAGAAAATAATTTTAATGAATCATTAGTATGGACTTCTATCATGTTATCTCTCATCTCTGCAGCAACATTACTATAGGCATCCCAATACATATTTACTATTAATGCATTATAAGTAAAATACGTTCTACTCATTGGGTAATCACCTCCCACAACCCCACCACCAAGACCATCTATATGTGGGGTGATGATAGAACGGTAAGTATAGCTGGTATCTCCTAAATGAAATTCTTTAAATACATCAAAATTCAGAATATCTTTCTTGGTTCTTAATCCTTTCATCACATTCAAATCTTCAAATCCCAGAACATTTTCACTGGTGATCTGGCTTCCGGAAGTAATGGCCTTTACTATACCGTTCCTATCTATCCAAATGTTGTGAGGAATCCCTTTGTGAGGGAATAGCTTACTGAGCAAAGTATCATTTGTGGCCATAGTGAGGCTGGAGGTTTTAATATCCGTGTTCTTATCCAGGAACTTCTGGATAACAGCCTGATCTTCATAGCCCACCATCAAGACCTTGAACTTTGTCAGATTTTTGGATCTCAAAGAATCCAGGAACTTCATTTCATGTACGCAAGGCACGCACCAGGTGGCCCAGAAATCAATGATCAGCAGCCCATCTTTATATAGATCTTTGAGTTCGATTTTATTGGAAGACTGGCCAATGATATGGTCAATCACCAGGTCGGGGATCTTATCTCCGATTTTGATCTCTTTCTGTTGCGCGAAACCAGCAAATGCAAGTAAAATGAATGCGGTGGCCAGTAGGCCTGTTTTTTTAGTAACCATGGTTCTGTATTAAATTTGAATTGTAAATAATTTCGTTTTGTGGGATTGGAAAGGCCTCAGCGGTATTTTTCCATGTGGGTTTGAGTGTGCCCAGTATCGTATCAAGCCTACCGGTACGCTTTAAATCCAGAAACCGGTGGCCCCATTCTCCAAACAGCTCGAGCCTTCGCTCCTTTGCGACAGCAGCCAGGCAGGCTTCTTTAGACATTCCATTGTCCAGCATTGCTATTCCCCCCGCCCTGGTTCTGATGACATTGAGGTCTGCAACTGCTGCATCAATCTTCTTCTGCTGTGCAGCAGCTTCTGCCCGGATCAGGTATTGTTCACTTAAACGAAGTGCCATAATGTATTCAGGGCTTGCCCCTGCAGCAGAGCGGTTTTTATATTTGGAAGGGTAACTGTACACCTGGCTGGAGCCATTAACAGTAACTGTATTTGCAGCGATCCATGTGCTTTTTCTGCCATCCTGTGATTCGAATGTTTGTTGCAATCCATCCAGGAGCACATAATTGGGCAATACCTCTGAAGAAGCCGGGATCAGTTCAGGTGCATCGATCAGAAAACCATTTGGGGTCCACAGCTGTAAAATGGCCTCTTTGCTACCTGCAAGAAAAACATCCTGTAGTGGTGGAAGCGGGCTGTAGAGATTAGAATTAATGACTCCTGTAGCCTCCTGTTCTGCATCAGCCCACCTGCCATGGTAGACATACACCCTGGCCAGCAGGGCACTGGCCGCCCAGCTATTGGCACGCACCTTACCTGATCCTTTGTAACCCGTACCCAGTTCCTTTTTTGCTTCCTGCAGGTCTTTGATCACCTGGTCAAATACCGCTTGCGCCGGGCTTTGAACTGCACGGGCATTTTTGCCCACCTCTGTGGTTAAAATTAAGGGGATATGATCATACAGATTGACCAGGTAAAAATTGGCATAGGCCCTTAGAAATTTAGCCTCTGCTTTCAGCTGGACTTTGGTACCTGCAGAGAGCTTTACAGACTGGTCCACGCCTTCCATTAACGCATTGCACTGGTAGATGACCGAATATAAACTGCCCCATAAAGGGTCGTTTAAAGAGTTGTTGACCAAAAGATGGCTCCGGTTAAATTCCATCAGTGGGTCGGAGGCATTGGTATAGGTATATTCATCGGCATACAGTGCCAGGTATTTGGTAGAAGTATAAGGTGTACCGGCCATGGTGTAATAGATCCCCAGCAGAGCTGAAGTCGCCACGCTGCTGTCGGCAAAGACCGCCGGGGTTTCAATTTGATTTTTAGAACCGGGAATTTCTACCAGTTTATTACAAGAGGAAGACAGGATGCACAAGGCTGTAAGGCTAAGGTGCAGGTATTTAAATAAGGGTTTCATATGCTGTATTTATAAGGTGAGTTGAAGGCCAAGAACAAAGGATTTTACCGGTGGCGAATTGTGCGACAAACCATCCGTCAGTACACCAGATTCTGGGTCTAACACCGCAGCATTCCTGTTCCAGATGGTGAGCAGATTCTGCCCCTGGGCATAAAGTTTCAGGCTTTGGGCTTTTAGTTTTTTGAGCAGCCGCTCCGGAAAATGGTAAGACAAAGACACGTTCTTTAACCTCAGATAGGAGGTGTTAAAAATGTTCAGGGAGGAGTTTGGATAGTAAACATCATAGGCACCTGCACTTGGTTTTGGATAATACGGGCTGGCAATCCTGTCCTGGATAAAGCTGTAATTATTGGAGATACCCGTGCCGGGATAGGTATATAAACCTTGCCCTCTGGACACCTGCTTTACAAACTGGGCAAAAAAACTGGCTTCAACATTCCCGTAACTAAAGGTATTTCCAAAGCCACCATAATAATCCGGGGTCAACTTGCCCAGGGTAAAGTTGTAATACGGGTTATCCGATGCTTTTCCATCCTTTCCAGCATATTGAGCTTTACCTGTGTTTGGGTCTACCCCTAAGTATTTGTAACCGCTGATGCGGGAAATGTCATAACCGAGTTGATACTGCTCGGCATAACTGGAGTTCTCAAAATCTTCAAAGGATTGCAGTTTGTTTGTAGGTACAGTGAGGTTAAAAGTAGCAGACCACCTTAACTTTTGTTGGTCAAGTATCCGGGTGTTCAGGCTCAGCTCCCATCCCCTATTTTTGATTACCGCTGGCAGATTGGCCTGATAGCTCATAAATCCTGTAATTTGAGGAAGCGTATACAGCACCAACTGGTCGTTACTTTGGTTGAGGTAATAATCTGCAGAGAAGTAGATCCGGTCCTGTAAAAAGCCCAGTTCTATGGCCAGATCTGTTTTTTGGGTCGTTTCCCAGTGAAAGTTCGCGTTATTGATCCGGCTTGGCCGGATTGCCGCCACATCCTGATAGATATTTGTTCCTGGGCTGCTGTAGGTAGACAGGTACTGGTAATCCCCGATCTGGTCGTTCCCTGTGGTGCCATAGCTGGCCCGCAGCTTTCCATAGCTTAAAAATGGAAGGTTTGCCTTGAGCAGGGCCAGATTACTGAAGATCCAGGCTGCGCCAACAGAACCAAAATTACCATAGCGGTTGCCCGGGCCAAACCTGGAAGAGCCATCCCGTCGCAAGGTGGCATTGAAAATATAACTTTCCTGAAGGTTATAGGTAACCCTTCCAAACACAGAGGCATACTTATAGGGCAAAAAAGCACTGGTCCGGCTGTCAATCGTCGCAGCCGAACCCAAATCTTCCATTACACTTTCCAGGCTGAAATTGCTGGCCTGGATAAACTGGTTCTGGCTGGACCGGTACTGATAGGTAGCTCCGGCAAGAAAAGAGATGCTTGACGCCCGCAGTTTTAATAAATAATCCACCTGGGGCTCAATCAAAACAGACTCAAAGCTATTGGTGCCGTACTGGGCATAATTGATACTTCCGGGAGCCAAGGCTATGGCAGGGAAAATCAGGCACTGATTATAGCTGGTTTTCGTGTAGCCTGTATTTATTTTAAAGGCCAAAGAAGGCAGTGGTCTGTATGCCAGATTAAGATTGGTTACCAGATTGTCTGTCTTCATTTTACTTGTCGCATTCAGTTCTGCCAGAATATTGCTGCCCGCATACCAGTTAAAGCTTCCATCGGGCAATTGCAAAGGATAATTGGGTGCTAAAAGATAACTGCTACCAAAGCTGCTCACTGGATTGGCCATGGTATTAGACTGATGGTTGATCTGGTTGCTTAGGGAAATGTTCCATTTCTGACCTTGCGAAATGTGCCGGAACTGTGAAAACAGGTTGCCCCTTTCAAAGAGGTTATTTCCTTTAAGGATGGAGTTTTCCCTGCGGTAGTTACCGCTCAGCGAGAAAGTATTGTTTCCTGTTCCGCCAGAAACTTTGGCTTGTGCATCCGTAGAATGGGCGGTGTTTCCAAAAACATAACCCGTCCAGTCCGTGCCCTGCTGCTGGTTCCATAGGGTAAGATCTGGCGCGTAATAGACAGACGTAGGGTCGGCAGAAGGTACGGTCCCATCATTAGCAAACCCGGCACGCCGGATGGCCAGGTACTGCTCTAAATTCAACAATTTGGGTTTCTGGGCAATTTGGCTGAAACCCTGCTGTACATTCAGCTCCAGTTGGGTGGCGCCCGCTTTGGCTTTCTTTGTGCTGATGAGCACTACCCCATTCGCTCCCCTGCTCCCAAAAATTGATGTCGCATCGGCATCTTTAAGCACCGTAATAGATTCAATATCTGCAGGGTTCAAACTATTCAATGGGCTTACCGTACCGCCAATATAATTTCCCGGTAGCGGGCTACTGGCATCATTTGGGGAACTGCCGTCATAAGGTACCCCGTCTATAATGTATAAAGGGTTGGTTCCGGCAGCGATAGAGCCTTTGCCCCTGATCTGGATATTGATGTTGCCTCCAGGCAGGCCATTGGTGGTTTGCACAAATACCCCGGGCATTTGGCCGGACAAGGCAGAGAGTACATTGGTGACGGGTTGGTTTTCGATTTGTTTGGCGGTAATGGTAGAGATGCTTCCGGTGTTGAGCCTTTTGGTGGTTTCTCCGTAACCGATGATTTGGACCTCGTTTAAATTGTTGTCTTTAGGCTCGAGTTCAATGACGAGCGGTTCTTTTAGAGGCATCCTGATTTCCAGGTATTCTGTCTGGTAGTTTTCCAGGAATACGGCGAGCCTGTAGCGCCCGGATGGGAGGTCTAAGAGGAATTCACCTTGTTTATCGGTAAAGAGCGTGAGCGCGGTATTGATGTTTTGAATGGCGGCGCCTTCCAGCGGTTCGCGCGTTTTTAAGGAAATGACTTTCCCTTTAACCTGGCCATGTTTAGAGGACGGTGGAGGGTTTTTCTGCTGGGCGCTGGCAGGAAAATTTAGGCAAAGCGCGGCCAGTACGATGGTTTGAATCGTTTTCTTCATGTGATATGTTGGTTAGTTGTTTTTTTTCTCTTTTTTCTAGGATTGCTGCTTGGTGTAATTTATATACATGGTCTTGAACAGTTCATCCAGGCTTTCGTAGAAAGAGAGCAGGTTAAACCATTCATTTGTGCTTAGTATCTCTGTGCGATTGGCTACAGTACTGAGTTTAAAAAGTTGCCATAGTAAGGATCCGCATTCTTCCAGGTTGTAATCTTTAAAGAAACCAGTGATTTGTGGGTGGTTAAAGCATGTACAATTGTTCGTTTTCTCCATAAAAAGAGGGTAAGCATTTGGATTTTTTGTTGATTAATCAATTGAATTCCGGGGCGAGATTCCTACCTACGCAGGAATGACGGGCTCATGGGGAGCTAATCTGGAGGACAGATGATGAGGGCGAGAATGTTGTTTAAGCAGGGAAGTTTGATTAGTTGCATATTCTCATTTTTAGTTAGTTGAACTTAAAATGAGTCTCTTCGGAATCTAGAGAAGAAAAACAGGACTTAATAAAACATTAAGTGCACTATAGCGGGCTCTAAATACCGCCCCGGCAGGCTTCTCACGGCCTAGAGAACGGATTTACAATAGAGCCCATAATGCTATAGTGCACCCAAAAGTACAACAAAATATCATCATGGGCATTAACCTATTGTCCCTTCTCTTTTGCACTTGTGAGAATTTGCCGAGCGAGACTCTTATTAATACCTCTTTTTAGGAAGTTTTATAGTTTTTAATGTGTTTTACTTCATACAGTTAATTTATTTAACCAAAGATAATCATAGCAACTGTAAGTTTGGTAATTTATTTTAAAATTAATTTCTGTGAAAATTGAGATAATTTTGAGAAAAATGGCAGGATTTTGAGGAGTGGTTTTAAGGAGGTGCTAGTTCGAATAGAATTTAACTGTGGGTTTAACTTTCCAATCGTCCTATCTAAAAACAGGAATAAAAATACATTATTAAGAATAGGTTTATTGCGGGCAATAGTGTGACCAAGTGCATCAAAATGATATCTGATATAGGAAGAAAGCTTCACTAAGCTATATTTAATCTTTTACTTTAAAAATTTCACAAATGAATGTTGGTAGAATTTTTCAAATCCAAACTTATAATTTTCTTCATTATTAATGACATTATAGTAAATAATAGTGATATAATTGTCCCACTAAAGCCAGCAAATTAAATTTAGAAAATACTATTGCCATCCTATTAACCTTCACCAAACTGAGACAAAACATAGAATAGCCTAAAAAGAGAAAAAGGTCTGACACTGTCTCTTATACACATCTGACGCTGCCGACGAACGTTAGCCGGTGTAGATCTCGGGGGTGGGGGTGTGGGTAATAGGGGGGGGGGGGGGGGGGGGGGGGGGGGGGGGGGGGGGGGGGGGGGGGGGGGGGGGGGGGGGGGGGGGGGGGGGGGGGGGGGGGGGGGGGGGGGGGGGGGGGGGGGGGGG
>NZ_JAELTV010000180.1 GCF_016429005.1 Pedobacter sp. ASV19 | reverse complement strand
CTTTGTAACCTTTGCTTTTTATATTTCATATTTGTTTATCTCCTTTCCAGCATCATTATTGCTTAAAAAGACAGGTTTTAAAAGTGGGATGATGATTGGCTTTTTTGTAATGGCGCTTGGTGCATTTATGTTTGTACCGGCGGCGCTATTGCGTAATTACCTGTTATTTTTAACAGGCCTTTTCACATTGGGGGCTGGTTTGGCTGTATTACAAACGGCTGCAAATCCTTATGTGACGATTTTAGGCCCCAAAGAAAGTGCTGCAATGAGATTTAGCATTATGGGGATCTGTAATAAGTTTGCTGGAATTCTTGCTCCTTTACTTTTTGCTGCTGTTATACTTAGGTCTTCTGATCAGAAATTGTTTGAACAGGTTAAATCAATGGGTGTTCTGGAACGGACGCCACTTCTTGATGAACTGATCAGGAGGGTAATTTTGCCTTATTCTATTGTTGGTATTATCTTGGTATTATTAGGTTTGCTGGTGCGTTTTTCATCCTTGCCTGAAATTAATACTGAAGAGGAAGATGAGGTGATTTCTGAATCAAATAAAGGGAAGAATACTATCTTTCAATTTCCACATCTTATCCTGGGGGCAATAGCCATTTTTGTTCATGTAGGTTCGCAGGTTATTGCGGTGGATACCATTATTGGTTATGCCCATTCTATGAATATTTCTCTTCTGGAGGCAAAGGTTTTTCCGTCTTATACGCTTGGGGCAACAATTACCGGTTATCTATTGGGTGTGTCCTTGATTCCAAAATATCTTTCACAGCTTTTTGCGCTGCGTATCTGTATCCTACTTGGAGTTGTGCTTACCTTTTGTATCGTTTTCTGCCATGGTAATGTTACTCTGTTGGGGCACCAGGCTGATATTTCTATTTGGTTCATTGTGTTGCTTGGCTTTGCTAATTCTATGATATGGGCCGGAATATGGCCATTGTCGATGGATAGGCTTGGACGTTTTATAAAGATAGGTGCAGCGATCCTGATTATGGGGCTTTGTGGAAATGCTGTGATGCCGCTTTTATATGGCCATTTTGCTGATGTCTTTGGCCCGCAGAAAGCGTATATGGTGCTTTTACCATGTTACCTGTACTTGCTTTTTTATGCATATAAGGGATATAAGCTTGAACATTGGATAAGCTGATTAAATAACTGTCTATTCTTGTACTAAATTTTAAAATGAACTTAAACGTGCTTTATTGCCATGAAGATTCTTTCGCTTCGGCAGATTTACTTTCCAAAAAACTTGTTCCCTATCCCAGGTATCAGTTAACGAATAACTCCTGGCCCCAGATATCTACAAATTGCCGGGCAGATTTTGCTATAGCCCATACGGGGAGAGATATTCTGTTGAATTTTTCGATATCCAACGATTATTTTCATTCTGTACAAAGACCGGTTAATGGCGAGGTCCATCTTGACAACTGTGTTGAATTCTTTATTGCTTTTGGCCAGTCTGATCATTATTATAATATTGAGTTCAATTGCCTGGGGGTTGGGAAAATGGCTTATGGCAATAAAAAGCTAAACAGGATCCTGTTAGATGAATCTGTAGTACATCAAATTCGTACTTCGGTAAGGTCTAGCCTCAGCGGAGAGGAGTTCAATTGGGAAATGACAATATGTATTCCGGCAGCAACTTTTATATTCCATGAAATTCTGAGTTTTGAAGGCATTACCGCCAGGGCCAATTTTTACAAGTGTGGAGATGGATTGCCAAATCCACATTATTTGTGCTGGAATAAAATCACATCGCCGATACCTGATTTTCATCGGCCTGACTGTTTTGGATACATTCATTTTTTGCAGGCAAATGGGATGCCGGTGAAGAAAATAGTATAAAAAAATATTTTTTTATAAAAAAATCGTGTACGTACCCGTTTATTTAATATATTAGCATTTAGATAGTTGTAACCTTAGTTCAAACCGGGTTGCAGGCAATGTCGAAATCAACTAAATAACCAAACGAAATGAATAAATTTTTTTTCATGCTGCCCTTATTATTGTCCTGTAAGGATGATATTGTGATGTCGGCAACACCGAAAGTATCGGGAGATCCTGTTACACTGGTATCAGCCACAGTGCAAGCGTCCTCTACGACCTTAAATTTTGGTGGCTACACCTGGATTGTGAAAAGTGGAACAGGAATGGGACCTGGGCCAAATACCTGGGGAGCTGCAAATGCCTGGGTAGACACAGCGGGGCTTCTTCACCTTAAAGTTTCTTACGATAACGCTGCATCGAAGTGGGTATGTGCGGGAATTACTTCTGTAAACAGTTTTGGGTATGGTACCTATCAGTGGCAGGTGCAGGGACCTGTAAGTACAATGGATAAAAACATTGTTGCCGGACTGTTTCATTATTCTGGTCCTAATGGCTATAATGAGATGGATGTGGAGTTTGCCCGTTGGGGAGATACTACCAATCCTAATGTAAATTATAGTGTGTATCCTATGGGGGGGACCAATGGTAAAGAGCAACACATAAGGACAGAATGGGTGCAGACTGGAGGTACATCCAGTACCCACCGGTATACCTGGACAAAGGATTCTGTTGTATTTAAAAGCATAAACGGCTTCTATAATGATGATACCAATGTGTTCTTTACATCCACTTTTTTGCCGCCGAAAACAACTATTCCTACAGCAGGGATGCCTGTGAAAATGAATCTTTGGTGTTTCCGTGGTATGGCTCCAAGTGATGGGAAAGAAGTAGAGATTGTTATCAGGAGCTTTAAATTTACACCAGCTCCATAGAGGGAAAAAATTTTAATTTTTAAACGTGTACGTAAACGCATTTTATTATCTTCAATCGAATTAATTTACGGCAATAAGCAGGAGAGGTCAGTACCAATGTACTGATCTGATTTATCAACCAAATAAACCGCTAATGAAAAAGATATACTTAATGACTATGATGGTCGCATTTTCCATATTGAGCGCCTTCTCGCAGGTTAACTCTGCTTCTGGAACATCATTTACTTTTACCGGGCAGGTCACCGATGGAAAGACGGATGAAAGCTTGATTGGTGTTTCTATTCGTGTGCAGGGAACAGACAAAGGCACTGCGACTGATAAAAATGGTAATTTCAGCTTAAGGGTAAATCCGGGTGATGTTATTTTGGTGAGTTATATTGGATATCAAAACCAAAGTATCCGTATTGGTGACCGTAAAAGTTTAAATATTAAGCTTTCCGCCGATCCGCAACAACTTTCTGAAGTGACTATTAATGTTGGCTATGGGACTCAAAAGGTTAAAGAAGTTACCGGTGCAGTAGGATCAATTACAGCTAAGCAAATGGACAATCATGCTTTGGGAGATGTAAATACAAGTTTGCAGGGAAAGATTGCGGGGCTTCAGATCACAAGCAACTCTGGTGAGCCAGGTGCTGGTGCTACGGTGAGGATCCGTGGGGCTTCTTCGATAAACGGAAGTAGCCAGCCGTTATATATAGTTGATGGCGTTCCTATAAATTCGGATACCTATAGTGGTGGTTTAGTGGATGATGCTTCAACTTTTAGTCCTTTGGCGGATCTGAATCCTCAGGATATAGAATCTATAGAGGTTTTAAAAGACGGAACTGCGTCGATATATGGATCCAGAGCCTCCAATGGGGTAATTATTATTACAACGAAAAGTGGGAAAAACTCTAAAAAACCTGAAATCCAATTTTCGGCCAATGGTAGTATTGCAGACATTACCAGAAAAATAGGCGTTTTGAATGCCCCGCAGTTCAGAAGTGCATATATGGATGCCGTTTACAATTTTACAGGGGCACAGACTACAAAGGTATCGGTGATTGATTCCCTGCATCCTTATTACTCTAAATCTAACAATTGGCAGGATCTGATGTATCGTTCTGCATTTCAGTATAAGGCGGATGTAAGTATTAAAGGAGCTTCGAAAGAGAATAATATCAACTACTTTATCAGTGCAGGTCATAAAGATATAGATCCGATTATTATTAATACAAAATTTAAACAGACTTATGCTTCTGCAAAGGTTTACTACACAGTCAATAAGAGTATCACGGGAAATACAAATTTTAATGTGTCTACTAATAATTACAATAGAATACTTAGTGGCCTGAGCAATCAGAGTGCTATTTATCAGGCTTTGAGTACTATGCCTGTTTATTCACCTTATGATCCTGTTACCGGACAAATTATCCCG
This sequence comes from Pedobacter sp. ASV19, assembly GCF_016429005.1. Classification (GTDB taxonomy): domain Bacteria; phylum Bacteroidota; class Bacteroidia; order Sphingobacteriales; family Sphingobacteriaceae; genus Pedobacter. Next base: position 5,742 of record NZ_JAELTV010000180.1, on the reverse strand, counting down.
CTTCTTGAAGGGAGCAAGCCCAATCCAATTGCTATCTCTGAACTGGCGGCAAATAAAATAAGCAGATGGAGGATGTTTGGAAATCAGGATTTCAGAGTGAAAATTGCAAAAGGGCTGGATTTTAAAACGACTTTAGGCTTTGATTATTCCAATACGGAAGAAACAAACTTTACGCCACAGGCTCTCTTACCACAAGGTCAGATCAGTTCATCTTATCTGACTACCGGGAAAAACTATTCTTTTATCAATGAGAATACGTTGAATTATAGAACTACACTGGCCAAAGACCACAATTTCACTTTTCTGCTTGGTCAGTCTTATCAGAAATTTACAGATAATAATGTAAATGTAATTGGAAAGGGGTTGATTGATGCAACAATCACCACGATCAATGGAACTTCAGTTGTTTCGCTTTACAACCAGAATATCGAGGAGTATAGTCTGCTTTCCTATTTTACCAGGGCAAATTATGATTATAAAGGAAAGTATCTTTTCTCTGCGGTGATGAGGGCAGATGGTTCTTCGAGGTTTGGGCCGGAAAACAGGTTTGGGTATTTCCCGTCATTCTCGGGTGGCTGGCGTTTGTCGCAGGAGGACTGGTTTAAAAAACTGAGCTTTGTTTCGGATGCAAAAATCAGGGGTAGTTTTGGTATAACAGGTAATCAGTCTATCGGTAATTATGCCTGGCAGGGTGCATTGAGTACTTCTGGTACTTACCTGGGGAATGTTGCTATTGTATCTAACGGTGTGCCTAATGCCTCATTAAAGTGGGAAACCACAAAACAATCTAATATCGGTTTGGACCTTGCTTTTTTGAAGGACAGGATTCGCTTTACGGCTGATGCCTATTTGAAAAAAACCTCTGGACTTTTATTTGATGTGGCTGTTCCGGGTACAACTGGCTATGCTACTGTACCTGCTAACTTTGGAAATCTGCAAAACAAAGGGCTTGAATTTACACTTTCTACGGTAAACATAGACAAGGAGTTTAAATGGAATTCTACCTTCACATTCTCTTTGAATAGAAATAAGGTGCTTTCTCTTCCTGGCAATCAGGACTATCGTCCAAATATTTATAATATGGCCAGGGTTGGTGATCCTGCAGGTGTATTTTACGGTTTAAAGGCTTTAGGGGTTTATGCTTATGATGGAGATAATGTTTATAAGCGAAACCCGGAAACAGGGGCTGTTGTTCCTTATCATCAGGGATCTGCAAATGGAGCAGTTTATAAAGCAGGAGATGTGATCTGGCAGGATGTAAATGGCGATGGTATTATTAACGATGCTGATTTACAGGTTATCGGAGATCCTAACCCTGATTTTACCGGAGGTTTTCAGAATGAGTTCAGATATAAAAACTTCACCCTTTCTACTTTAATTACCTATAGTTTTGGCAATGATGTATTTAATGAGGTTAAGAGAAATCTTGATGCCTCACCATACGACCAGAATTTAACCACTGACCAGCTGAGAAGATGGAGAAAACCAGGTGATGTGACTGATGTTCCCCGATTGGTGAAAACTGATCCAATGTTGAACTATGCTATTTCCAGCAGATTTGTGGAAGATGGTTCTTTTATCAGGGTTCAAAATGTTGCATTGAATTACAGGATTCCTACAAAAGTACTGGACAGGTTAAAAATTAGCAACGCGACGCTGGGCTTCTCGGTAGTTAACCTCTTCACATTTGGATCGTATACCGGATATGATCCTGAGGTGAGCTCCTCTACCAATGCACTCGCTGTTGGTGTTGACCGTGGATCCTTTCCAAGAACCAGAACCTATAATTTGTCATTGAACCTTAGTCTTTAATATTATGAAACAAAAAGATTATAAAATTTACGGCCTTATATTGATTACATTGTTTTTTTTGTCTAGCTGCAAAAAGGCGTTGGAAATTGATCCTACAACTTCCTATTCGAGTTCAAATTTCTGGACTGAAACTCCGCAGGCCACTGCTGCGCTATATGGTGCGTATACCATTTTGCAGGGGGCAATGGGACCAGGATCTGTTTTGTATGGAGAGGGACGAGCTGATAATGTGGTATTAAATCCACTGGCTTTAAGTTCCCAGACTTTGAATTTATTGACAAATAACCTCAACTCAAGCCTTCCTGTTACCAGCTGGAATAATTTCTACCGGGTAATTAATCAATGTAATCTGGTCCTAACAAATACTTTAGAAATGAAGAATAGAGGTCTTTACTCGGGGAAAGCTGCTGAATATAATAGTGTAAGAGGGCAAGCCTTTGCCTTAAGGGCCTTTTGTTATTTTTACATGACCCGGATTTGGGGCAAATTGCCTGTGGTTACAGAGCCGTTACTGGATGCAAACCAGAACGTAAACATTGCGCGTTCAGATACCACGGCGGTTTATGCTCAAATAAAGGCAGATCTCGATTCTGCTGCGCTGTCTCCAATTCCTGCTTCTTATACAACAGCTTCCTCTACGAGAGCCCAATTTACAATGGGTGCGGTCAATGCCTTGTATACTGATTTCTATATGTGGCGCCATCAGTATAAGAATGCGCTTGATGCTTCACAAAAGATCATTAGCAATTCAACATATTCGCTTGCTTCGCTTTACAGTGCTTCATCAACTGTCGACTATAACTCGAACCCGGCATTAATTGACAATACCGCTTATGCGCAAATGTTTACCAAGGGATTTTCAACTGAGTCTATATTTGAGGTCGATTATAATTTTGCAGAGCGGGCTACACGTTCATTTTTAATTACGGTTTATGGTGATCTGGGCTTTCAGCCTTTCTTTAAAGCGAGTGGCTATCTTTCCAGTAAGTTTGCTTCAACAGATTTGCGTTCGAAAATTAATTTTGATACCAATTCCGGTATTGTAAAATTCTTTGAGAAAACAGGTTTTGTTCGTGGGACACAAGACGATAAGAATATTATTGTTTATCGGTTAGCTGATATTATACTGTTGCGGGCCGAGGCTTTAAATAAAACTGGAGACATTCCTGGAGCGATGAACCTGGTGAACCAGATCCGGGCGCGGGCTGGTGCAGCTGTATATACCGAAGCTTCTTATGCTGGGTTAAATACCGATCAAATTGAAGACCTAATTCTGGATGAACGTGCCAGAGAGCTATGTTTTGAAGGAAAGAGATGGTTTGACCTGGTTCGTACCGGAAAGGCAATTAAAGTGCTGAAGCCAATCAACGGCCTTAGCCAAACGGAAAATTACCTTTGGCCAATTAATCTTACTGAAATCAGATTGAATCCTTTGCTGGATCAAAATTCATATTATCAATAAAATATCAAAAGATGAAGAAATTAAATCTTTACCCCGGAGTGCTTTTTCTCTGTATGTATGTGCTTACTTTGTTAAGTTGCGGCAAATTTGAACTTTTGAAAAATGAGGATAGTAATGGAACTGATGCGGGTGCGAACCTTAAAACGCAGACCATACAGCAGTTTCTGCTTACAGATCATAGTTCTGATTTAACTGAACTTGATCTTTTTGCTGCGGCGGTAAAACGCGCGGGCCTGATGGATATGCTGGGCAAAAGTGATGATTATACGGTGGTGTTCCTTAATAACGCTGGTGTTAAGCAGTTGTTGTCGACTGTGGGTTATGCAAACGTGGAGTCTGTACCTCCGGTCATCCTTAAAAATCTGTTGGGTGACTTGATTATTAAGGGGAAGTTAAAATCTACTGATCTTGGCCTCAATGAAACGCGTAAGATAGAGACTATCAATGGAAATTATATTTTCTACTCCAGAACGGCAAGTGCCACCGACCAATATATATTGAGTATCAATCAGAATCCAACGTTAGGATCCTCATCAGCATTGGTGAGATCACAGGATCTGGAATTTAAAAATGGTGTGGCACAAGTTACTGCGCAGTTTACTTTTTACAGGTTACTGGATGATAAACCAGATGATGCCGATCCGGATGGCAATGTGGTTACTCAAAAAATCAAGGTTGCCAAGGATGTTTATGTCCGTGGCGGTCCGGGTAATTCGAATGCGAATTTCAATGATCTGGCTACCATTGATCTGAAAGCTGTAAGTGCTGCAGATGCTACTGTAGGGCGTATTGGTGTCATGCAGTTTCCATTGGAAAAGCCTGGTTTTGGCGATAAAATTGGGGCTGCGAGGATGTATGTCTATATCTATAATACAGGTTTAACAGCCGCAACTACATTCTCTTTTTCTGCGCATTTAGGGGAGAATAAGGATTGGACCGAGAATACGATTACCTGGAATAATGCTCCAACTTATAATTCCGTACCAATGTCAACGGTGCCGATACCGGGAACAACTGTTGGCTGGGTATCTTTTGATATCACCGCGGCTGTTACTCAACTTTACGCTAATAACGGAACATTTATTAATGTGTTTTTAAAACATAATGTTGATAATTTCATTAAACTTAGACCAAGGGAATTTTCTGAAGGACTGTATGCTGCTTATATCTCTTTAACTTCTCCTCCCCAAACACTTCTGAAACTCGGTCAGGTAAGTGTGCTGAATGTTTCTGCAGCAACACAGATCGCTTCATTATCATTGGCTAATCTGAAAATGGAAGGTACAGCGGATAAGAACATCACTTATACGGTGAAACAAGTCCCTTCAGCTGGGTTTTTAGTTAAATATGGTATTCCACTTGCAGCAAATGCTTCTTTTTCACAAGCTGATATCGCAAAGGGAGCAATTAAATATTTGTATAATGGATCTGGTAGTACCGACCAGATTGTTTTTGAGGCGAGGGACCAGAATGGAGGTTATTTTGAGTCGGCTTTAAAATTGGATATTGCAATTAAGTAAATCAGGTATGAAAAGAACAGTATGTCTTGTGATGCTTTTAACCACATTTTTTGTGTATTCAAAGGCATTTCAAAAAGAATTAAATCATCCCGTCCCGCCGTTTCCAGTGAGGGGCTTTCATCTCGATCTGCGTATTCAGGCAATTCCAATGCCGGCGCTTAAAGATCTTGCATTGCGGCTAGTTAAGGGCGGTATTAATACTCTGGTGATGGAATGGGAAGGGACTTATCCTTTTGAGGACGAACCTTTGATCCCTAACCGATTTGCCTATTCGCGGGAGGAGGTGAAAGCTTTTATTTCTTACTGCAGTTCTATACATCTTGACGTGATCCCGCTTCAGCAGAGCTTTGGACATGTGGAATATATCCTGAGAAATCCTAAATATAAAGATCTGAGAGAGGATCAGAAAGATTACTCTCAGGTTAATCCCATACGCGAAGCTGAGGCAAAAAAACTTTTTACCGGGTTGTACAAGGATCTGATTTCCACACATCATTCTCCTTATATCCATATTGGCGGCGATGAAACCTATTTATTGGGGCATTCGGAAGAATCTAAGAAGAAAATTAAAGCTGTTGGGATTGGCAGGTTATATGGGGATTATATCAAAATGCTTTGTGATGTGGTTGTTGGATTGGGTAAAAGACCGGTTCTTTGGGCAGATATAGCCTTAAAATATCCAGAGGCATTAAAAGGATTGCCCAAAGAGACTGTTTTTATTGATTGGAATTACGGATGGGACATCAATATGTTTGGTGACCACCAAAAACTGATGCAGAGTGGCTTCGAGATCTGGGGTGCACCAGCCATCAGAAGTCATCCAGATAATTATTTCCTTACGCAATGGGCGAAACATTTTAAGAATATTTCTGATTTCGTTCCGCTGGCAAAGGAGTTGGGCTATAAGGGGACTGTCTCTTATACACATCTGACGCTGCCGACGAACGT
>NZ_JAELTV010000017.1 GCF_016429005.1 Pedobacter sp. ASV19 | reverse complement strand
CCCCCCCCCCCCCCTCTTCTCACTACCCCCCCACCCCCTAGATCTACACCGGCTAACGTTCGTCGGCAGCGTCAGATGTGTATAAGAGACAGTATCAACCGGCCAGACTCCATATCCTTGCCCGGAAGAATTGAACAGAATAAAGGAGGGTTTCTCCATACCTGCAACCTCTTTCAGGTTTAATTTTCCATCATTTAACTGTACGCTGATTTCCTGGCTATAATTGGGATAAAAAAAGGTCAGTTCAAAAATCTGTGGCCAAACGCGTTTATTTCCATATTCTGGCTTCTGAGTGATGACAAAACTGGTGATCTTGTTGTCTTTGACCTCCAGGTTGTAATCGATCAGGGGCCGGCCGGTTTCGTTGACCCACACTTTATTCCAGGTTTGCAGATCTACAGGTGCGTATTTCCCAAGGATATTGATTAAATCCGGCCAGGATGCATTACCACCCGCAAATTTCTTCAGGTATTCCCTAACTCCTTTCTGGAACATTTCAGCGCCCATCATCCTTTCCAGCTGCCTCATCATAACCGGAGCTTTATGATAAATGATATTTCCATATAAACTACCCGCGTCTTTTAGGTTGTCCAAATCCTGCCTGATGGGATTAGAACCAGCTGTACGGTCTACATTATAGGCTGCAGGAAAATGATCTACTAAAAACTTCAGGTCAAATTCATCTGTTCCTCCTGCATCCGCATTGCTTTTGTCTGCCATAAAATTGGCAAATACCTCTTTCATCCAAACATCAGTAAACCAGTTCATCGTCACCATATCCCCAAACCACATATGAGCCGTTTCATGAGCAATCAGATTATTTCTCGCATTAATCTGGTCTTTTGTAGCCCCGTTATCCAGAAAAAGTGAAGATGCTTTATACTGTATGGCTCCCGGGTGTTCCATACCGCCGAATTGAAAATCCGGAATTGCCACGAATCCAAACTTTTGGAAAGGATAAGCGATCCCGGTCCATTCCTGAAAGTATTTTAGAGCATCTGTATGAATGGTAAAAATCTCCGGGATACTTTTATTCAGTTTCGCCGTGTCTGTTTCTCTGAATAAAAACGAAGTTTTAAATGCAGAAACCAAGCCCTCTGTTTGTCGGAAATCTCCGGCAGCAAAAGCGAAAAGATAGGTACTGAGTAAATCCGAAGTCTTAAAATGATAAGTTTTCTGGCCGTCCTTCACAACGGAGTCTTTTAAAGTACCATTAGCCAGGGCTTTCCATTGTTCAGGAATCCGCAGCGTAAGCGCAAAGGTGGCTTTCAGATCCGGCTGATCAAAACATGGAAAAACAGTTCTGGCCCGGTCTGGAACAAACAAAGTATACAGATAATCGGCATTCCGGTTTAAAGCACCCTCTCCCGCCTGAAAGTCTATGCGAACCTCATTTTTGCCTGCTTTAAGGTATTTCTGGCCAATCACCAGGTGTTCTTTCACCAACTCAACAGCAACAGGTTTGTTATTGACCACGATGGTCTTGACCTTATCCGGACTTTCTTTAAAATCAAGTTGCAATGGATAGGCTAAACTGGCCAGCTGAAAATTCAATACCGCCCTGGCCTGTATGGCCTCACTTTTCTGTGCAGGAATCGTAAACTCCAGGCTATATTGTACTTTACTGATCACGGATTTCCGGTACTCTGCAAGTTTTTTGGACACACCCACTTCTACGACAGGCTCAGTGGTTGTTTTAGCAGTCTGGCAAATCGACCTTTCTGAATAACTTGTGAACAGGAGGAGCGTTAAAAATGTGGGATACAGGAGAGTTTTACGCATACCGGACATAAACGTTTGTTATTAAAGATGAAGGTTTTACTGGAAGAGCGGAATTTCTTATAGCTAAAATACAATAATTTAAACACATATGTAGTTTGGTTTGTAATTTGATAAGACAATTACTCAGAAAACTGCCTTTTAATCATTAAATTTGAGAACAGACCTATATTTATATGGCATTTATTGACTATTACAACATACTGGGCATTGATAAGAAAGCCACAGCTGACGAAATCAAGAAAGCTTACAGAAAGCTGGCAAGAAAATATCACCCGGATTTAAATCCCAACGACAAAGAGGCAAACAAACAGTTCCAGCTGATCAATGAAGCTAATGAAGTGCTCAGCGATGCCGAAAAACGCAAGAAATATGATGAACATGGGGAGCATTGGAAACATGCGGATGAATTTGAAAAAGCAAAACAGTCTCAGCGTTCACAGCAGCAACACACTGGCCAAAACCCTTTTGAAGGAGGAGGATATGCTGGTGCAGATTTTGGCGGCGGCGATTTCTCTGATTTTTTCGAGTCAATGTTTGGTGGAGCAGGACGTTCACAACGAAGCAGCACTAAATATAAAGGACAGGACTACCAGGCTGAACTACAATTACCTTTAAGGGAGGCATATACTACTCATAAAAGAACCCTGACTGTAAACGGCAAGAATCTTCGCATCACTATACCCGCTGGTATTGCCCACGCACAGGTCATTAAATTAAAAGGCCAGGGTGCACCCGGCGTAAACGGTGGCCCTAACGGCGATTTATACATCACGTTTAACATTGCAGACGACCCGGTATTCAAACGTTTAAACGATGATTTATATGAAACCGTAGAGATTGACCTTTACACTGCAGTTCTGGGTGGAGAGGCCACAATAGAGACCCTAAGCGGCAAAGTAAAGCTAAAAATTGCACCAGGCACACAGAACAATACCAAAGTAAGATTAAAAGGAAAAGGCTTTCCTGTGTATAAAAAAGAGGGCGAATTTGGCAACCTTTTTGCAACCTATACCGTAAAAATTCCGGTTAATCTTACAGAGAAACAGCAAGAGTTGTTTAAAGAACTGGCTAAATCTTAAATAAAATGGAATCTATGCAACCAGAATTGATTAAAATCACAGAATATTGCATCAATTATAATATAGAACCGGAATTCATCATTTCTCTTGAAGAGTCGGGAATTATATTACTTACCCTTATTGACAACGATAAATTTATCCATGAAGATCAGTTTGGCGAGGTAGAGCGGTATATCCACCTGCATTATGACCTGCACATCAACATCGAAGGAATTGATGCCATCAGACATCTCTTAACCCGGGTCAGTGATATGCAGCACGAAATTGACAGGCTAAGAAACCGCCTCCACCTTCATGAAAATGCTTAATTTTCGTATACCTCTGGGTTTACGATATTCGGAAGTCGCTGACCTTTTAACCCGGCAATAATATTTTTTGCCGCCAGGACGGCCATAGCATCCCGGGTTTGCACAGTGGCAGAACCAATATGTGGCAATATGGAAACATTTGGCATATCCAGTAAAGGATTGTCCGGATGCATAGGTTCCGGATTTGTCACATCCAATCCGGCACCCCATATCAAACCTTCTTCCAGTGCTCTTTTAAGATCTTCCTCGTTGTGTATTGCTCCTCTTGCCGTATTGATAAATATCGCTTCAGGCTTCATCCGGCTAAAGATATGATAATCAAACACACCTCTGGTTTTAGGCGTAAGAGCGGTATGAACCGTTAGTACATCGCTGTTTTTAACAAGTTCGTCAAAGGATACTTTTACCGCTCCCAATTCCTTTTCCGCCTCTTCATTATGATGTCTGTTATGATAAATGATATCCATATGATAAGCACCCTTACAGCGTCTGGCCATTTCAGTTCCAATCTTACCCAGGCCATACACCCCAAGCGTTTTCCCGTAAAGCTCTATCCCAAGATTTGCTGTAGGCTCAAAAAAGCCCCACTTGCCCTGCTGAATCTGTTTATGCATATAAAAAGCCTTACGAGAGGTAGCAAGCATCAGTAAAAAAGCCGTATCAGCTGTCGCAGCACTCAAGACCCCCGGGGTATTCCCCACTGGTATTTTTAGTTTTGTAGCTTCCTCTATATCTACATTGTCATAACCCACAGAGTGTAAAGCGATCACCTTAAGATGTCTGCAGGCATTTAAAAATGCAGCATCTAACCTGCTGCTTACACTCAGCAGGGCATCTTTCCCTATACAATGATCAATTAGTTCCTGCTTACTTAACGCTCTTTTTTCTGTCCAGACGGTCAATTCCAAACCTGCTTCTTTCAACAGTTTCATTCCCGCTTCTGGAATTATTCTCGGAATAAATACTTTCATTTAATTTTTTTATAATGATGAAACCATCAGTGACTTCACCTAATGGTTTCCTAATCTAATCAACTTTTTTTTTCCATTTCTCTCTCAGCTGGTCTTTTTCCTCTGCAAGATCCTTCGCTTTATCAATGGAATGTGATTTATGAATATCCTGATCCCTTTCCGCTTTATCAGAAAGCTCCTGATAATACTTATGCAGCACATCCAGTTCAAGCTCTGTCAGATCTTCAATATCCACCATCCGGTTACTTGCGTACCTGCTGGCAGCAATCAATTCATTTAATTTCAACTGGATAGCTTTTGAATCTTTATTTTGAGATTTTTGAATCAGGAACACCATCAGAAAGGTAACGATCGTAGTGCCTGTATTGATAATCAGCTGCCAGGTATCCGAATAATGGAAGATCGGCCCTGTAATACCCCAGATCAGTATAACAGTAAATGCAATCCCAAATGCAGTTGAGCTACCTGTCCAGCAGGTAATTTTAGTAGAAAATCGTTCAAACAAACTTTCCTTAGATTTCTTCATGTCGCAGAATAATTTAAAACCTACAACATTTTCAGTTCTTAAAAGTTTCGATCTTCTAAAAGAAAAGAGGATGTTCAGAAGAGGTCATTTCTTAGCGAGCTCTTACAGAACATCCTCATTAATCTACTTTTTATATTCCTGGAGTAAGGTATCCATATCAGCCATCAGCTTCTTCACATCTTCTTCTACAGTACCGTCATAAGCCCCTCTGATCCGTTTCTCCTTATCTACCAGTACCAGATAACCTTGATGGATAAAACCACCTGGCGATTCTTTATCTTCCTTTACAGAAACCAGATAGTTTCTTTCCGCCAGCGCATAAACGTCATCCCTGCTTCCCCACAGAAATTCCCACTGCGTACCTTTAATGCCCAATTTACTGGCATAGGCTTTCATTCTTGAAGGAACATCATATTTTGCATCTATGGTATGTGAAGCGAGTTTCACCTCCGGATTATTTTCATACTTCTTGTACACCTTCAATAAATTCCGGTGCATAGTAGGGCAAATGGTTGGACAAGAGGTAAAAAAGAAGTCAGCCACATAAATCTTCCCATCGAAATCTTTATTGGTGACCTCAACGCTATCCTGGTTAAGGAATTTAAAGGCCGGTATCGTCTTGAAAATTGTATCCTGAACAGTTTTACCGTCTACCACCTTTTCGTTGATCTCAGCCTGTAAAAAAGGTAAACGCTGAGGTTTATCCTTGCAGCTTACAAGAAACAGAAAAGCAATCGCTATAAACAAACCACTAAACCTCATGATTTTTTCAATTTATCCAGGTAAGCCCCCGAGGTTTTTATCTCCTGTTTATACAAACTATCAATACGGGTGATTTTCACCTTTTCGTCTTTGAAGTATTTTATAGCTTCTTCATTTGACTTTCCGGTCACATCCGGCTCAAACTGATGCATCCAGTCATTCATCCTGTCTTCTGCAGAACCTAAACTGGACTTTAGCTGCTCCATTTCTTTTCTTGCAGCTACAGTATCGAGTGAGGGCTGGCTCACTTTTAGGCCTTTTAGATCTTTAAGTAAAGAGTCCAGTTTCATCTGGTTATTGACCACCACTCCATGGTCCTGCATCACCACATCATGGAACTTCATGACCTCGTCGCGTTCTGCTTTATAATCTGGTTTCGGAGCACATGCCACTGCCAGTATTGCACAAGCCAGCACGCCTAATATTTTATTCATGATATCTTAATTTTGTTGTAAATAATTCTTTCAGCAGCAGCAATTCACTGTGCCAAAAACGGTAAAAAAAATGAAAATTTTAAGCCGCAACAGGTGGCGGATGGAAGACCGAAACCGGATCTGATTTTGGCAAATCTGTTCCTGCCGGAATATAAAAATGACGCTCGCTGACCAGGTATCTTTTGAACACAATACGGAGTGGAACAAGTGCTTCCTGAACCAGCATTTTCTGCTCTTGTTTTTCCTGTTTCTGCTCCTTCTCTTCTGCTTGTTTCAGCTTCTTCATGAGGTAGCATTTTCCGTTACAGTGCAGCTGAGGTTTGTCTTTATTTACACAAAATTCTTTAGCAATATAATCCCTGTTCAACTCATAACCCGCGAACAAAAATAAGCTCGACAAATTCGCCGCGAGGGAAAAAAAGATCAGTGATATTGCAGTTAAACGGGTAAACATTCTGAGCGCAAATATACACAAACGAACGCTCCGAGGCGAAGATTTATTTACTCATTTAAGTCCAGATTTTCCGTTTTTTCTTAAAAAAAACCGTTAAACCATTCCCGCGCCAAATTTTATAAATTTAAAAATAAAATATTGAAAAATAGATATTTAAGACCATCAACTAAATAAAAACTCAATTCCTAAAAATTTTTAGGAACATTTTTTTAAATATCTATATATCTATAAATTATGATATTTAAATAAACTAAAAATTAACATATAAATTTATCACCGTATTTTAGATTTTAAGCAAGCATATCTTGAGGTCTCACACCAAGCAAAGCATAAAAAGTATTGCTAAAAGTAGAGACGCTTTCGTACCCTACCCTATAGGCTACACTCTTCACGCTTTCTCCGTCTAATGACAAAAGTTCTACCGCCTTAATGATTTTCATCAGCTTAACATACCCGGCAAAAGTGATTCCGGTGTCCTTCTTAAACAGGCGTTCCATCGTACGAACGGAAAGGTTAAATTGAGCTGCGATCTGAGTTGATTTAAGCTGTACAGAAAGTGGGTCCGAAAGGTAGCTGACTATGTCTGAAATACGGGGGTTCCGGGGCACCGGAAGCGCCAGTGGAATGGCCTGTTTAAAGCTCAGTGGAAGGATGCTTTTCAGCCCTCTCAAAAAATCAAATTCGACCGGATCTTTTTCTTCCAGCCTTGACCATTGCTCCGTAAAAAAAATCATTTCCCTTAACACTTTTGGGGTATGAAAAATGTTCAGTTCTTTAAAAAAAGTCAGCTCCTCATTAACCGTAAAAAAAAGACATCGAAGGTATACCTGACTGGCTGGTGAAGAACTCCGGTGCGCTACTCCCGGAGGGATCCAGGCACAGTGGTGCGTAGGCAAAAGATAGGTCCTGTTTTCCGTATGTAAATACTGAACTCCCTTTTCTACATAGATGAGTTGCCCCATGTGATGGGTATGCCACTCCTCGGAAAATTTCCAGTCTGCTTCATGCCAAACATACGCCTCCTTATCTACAGCATCTACTGTCAGATGACAAAATCTTGCTTTATCCATTTGTCGTTTTTTAATATGTAATTGGCAAAGATAGATATTTAAACACAGGTGATATTGCAGACCTTTGCCCCTGTTATTTAAGAACAAACCCATATGAGTTTAATAGATTTAATTAAAAAAGGCTGCCTTGCAGGAATTTTATTCCTATCAAGCCTGCCTCTAACCACATTAGCCGTCATGAAAGAGCAAACCGATACCCGTATACTGGTATTATTTAACACAGAACAGGGTGGCACTTACAAATTGGCCCAGGCCATAGCAACAGGGATTGAAAAACTGGAAGGCACAAAAGCCATCCTTAAACAGGTACCCAGAATAAAAGGCCTGGAAAATGAAAGTAAAATGCCTTTTGCCAATATCCCTTATGCTCATATTAATGACCTCACCGCTTATGACGGTATCGCTTTTGGCTCAGCCGTTCATTTTGGCAATATGAGTGCGGATATGCGTTATTTTCTGGACCAGTCTGTTGCCATCTGGACAGCAAGACAACTGGAGGGTATTCCTGCTACTGTATTCATGTCTGCAGGCAGTGGAGCAGGACGGGAAGCCGCTATACTTTCATTCTGGAATACTTTAGCTATTCACGGAATGACACTGGTCCCTACAGGGATTATGGGGAGCGGAGAAATTGACAAAAGTATTCCACAAGGCAATACTTCATTTGGTACAACCTCCCTGGCAGGTGCCCCGGGATCTGCTCGTCCCTCTTCGGGAGAACTACAATTAGCGACATTACAGGGTTATGCATTGGCCAAAGCAGCAAAAGGTCAGCAACTTTTAAAAAACAGCATGAATACTAAACTACCGGAAAGCGACCATATTGAAGCCCAATTGCGAAAACTAGGCATCACCCTCCCAGACGCGCCTAAACCAGTCGGAAATTATAAACCATACCAAGTATCAGGAAAACTGGTTTTTATTAATCAGATCGCTTTAAAACAAGGAAAAATAGAATATGCAGGGAAGGTTGGAGAAGACGTTACCGAAGAACAGGCAAAAATGGCCACGAGGCAAACGCTTCTTAATGTTCTTGCAGTTTTAAAAGAGGCTGCAGGCGGTAACCTGGACCATGTCAAACAAGCGGTACAATTGACGGGATATTTCTATACCCCTGCCGGCTATGCCAAACATGCTATGCTCATGAATGAGGCTTCCGACTTATTGGGGAGTATTTTTAAGGAGAAGGGTTTACACACCCGTGCAACTATCGGAGCTTCTTCCCTGCCAATGAATTCTCCGGTGGAGATTCAAGCTGTTTTTGAATTGGAATAAGTAAAAAACAGAACATTCTAAACCTATCCGAAAGGGCAATTGTCACATCTTTTGCCCTTTTTGTATTTCTCACAGCATTCTTTCTTTTTCTTTTTATCTTTCTTAGAATGCTTTTTGTGTTCTTTATCTTTCTTTCCCACTTTAATCTGGTTCTATTTTACAAATGAACCTGTCAGCGTTTTTAGCGCCGACAGGCTTTATATTTCACCAGAATTAAACTGGTCTGTTATTCTCCGGCTTCGTTACCGTAATGGATTTTACCCACATGTTTGTCGATCTCCCATCTACCTGTACCTTCTTCACCAATCAGATCAAACAATTCCAGGGCTCTTCTGGCTTTATATTCTTCTTCTCTTTGCTCTTTAAAGAACCAGTTTAAGAATTCTACCGTTACGTAATCCTGTTCCTTATGGCAACGCGCTGCTATATTTTTGATGGACTGCGTTACGCTGATCTCCTGATCCAGGGCTTCTTCAAAAATTTCCCGGAAAGAATTGTATTCTATCTTCACATTGGTAATTTCAGGAGACAAAGCAGTTCCTCCCATATCCAATACATATCTGAAGAATTTCATCTGGTGCTGTCTTTCTTCTTCTGCCTGTTTAAAAAAGTATTCAGCAGAATTGTCAAAACCATTTCTGTCACACCATGATGCCATAGAAAGATAAGCTGATGAAGACTGCGCTTCTTTCTTGATCTGCTGGTTTAACAAGGTCTCTACATCTGCAGAGATTAAACTTTTTACTCGAATGATATCTTTCATGGCCTCTTGATTTAATTTTTTCAATAATGTATAAATCAAAAATAGTGCTATAAATTTAAATTAAAGCATCGGAGAATAATATGGAAAGAGTCTAAAACCAGTTAAGCCAGGAATTAAGCCGCTATTCTGTATAAGCGATCGTGCAGGATCTGGTTCAGGCTTAACATCACAAAGGTACCTTCAAGCAATTCTTTAAAAGAAATGATCTCCAGCAGGGTCAATACGTAGCAATGCTCACAAGCACAAATAAATACAATCTCCACATCAGCCGTTTTTGAACTGTTCAGTAAAATTTCTTCAATATCAATCGCATAGATTGCTTTTTTCAATTTAAGAATATTCCTGTAGTCAAATTTGGCCATCTTTCCTGCAAAGTCAACATACCAGCATTTTTCACTGTCAGACTGATAAACAGCACCCTTAACTGTGCTATAAACTTCGGCTAAATGAGTAGAGACTTCCAGAGTTGTGTTTTGCATTATTTGTTAAATATGATGCAAAGGAAAGTATTATATAGAATTAATCCAAATTATAAATATAATAATTCTAAATAAGACACTCTTTTTAACAATACTCTGGAAATCTCTTCCTGTTTAAGATGACTAATGGCTTCTACTTCATCAATTCACCCAATTTCTTATTCAATGCCTCACCTCTCAAATCCTTGCCGACCACTTTGCCGTCCGGGCCTATCAAAAAACTAGCAGGCACAGCCTTCACTCCATATTCAGCAGCCGCAGCATTTGCCCAGCCCTTCAAGTCAGAAACATGCGTCCAGGTCAATCCGTCTGCAGCAATCGCCTTTAGCCAGGATTCTTTATTAGAGTCCAGTGAAACACCCAGCACTTCAAAACCTTTATCATGATATTTCTTATAGGCCGCTACTACATTTGGATTTTCTTTCCTGCAAGGCCCACACCAGCTTGCCCAGAAATCAACCATTACGTATTTTCCTTTAAAATCAGACAGATGAACAATTTTTCCATCCTTATCTGCCATAGCAATTGCAGGAGCAATCTGACCAGTAGCCGTTTTCTCATCCAGCGCAAAAGCATGGGTGATCTGTTGGCCAATTAAAGATTTCTGTACCTTCGGGCTTAAGATCGAAAACAAAGATCTGGCTACCGGAAAATTAGGATAAGCAATAAAACGATCATAAATAATGGCGGCCGAGCCAACCGATCCCGGGTGTTGACTAACATAATCCTTTACAGCAGCCTGATTTAATGTATCCAGAACTCTGAATTCCCGATCAAAACCAGCTCTGGTCAAAGAGTCTGGTTTAACCTTCCCCCCCTGCTCCGCCTTGTCCAATCTCTGATAAATATCACCGGCCTTTTTCGTAATAGCCTTCCATGGACCATTGTAAAAACCCAGATAAACATTTTGGCTTTCAGAACCGGTAATGACCGCTTTATTCAATGAATCCTTCGATCCGGCAAAGGTAATGGCTGCATTTTCCAAAAGAAAAGTCGAAGGATTTTTAATCCCTTTCATCTTAATGGAATAAAATTGCGGGCTCACCACCTTTCCCTTGAATTGAAAATTCCCCTCCGAACTTAAAACAGTCGAATCCGTAACCACTTTTTTATTCTCATTTTCATGTTCCAAATAAACTCTACCCGATGAGGCACCTTTTATGGTTCCTTTTATGACGTAATTGTTGTTTTGCGCTGAAACCTGTCCAACACAAAAAAGCCCTGTTGCGGCTATAGCCACGAATTTAAATTTCATATTCTATTTTATTTTTAAAGATTTGGTCAATTACCAGCCTGGGTTATTAGGTTTCAGGTTAGGATTTTTGTCAATTTCAGTTTGATAAATTGGGAAAAGATAGAATTTAGGATCAAAGTTTCTGTCTTGTACTTTTACCTGGGTATATACTCTAGGGCCATTGCCAGTTTGGGTAATAGAAATACCGTTAAGTGGTGTTCCTAGTTTTTCAGGCCCGAGTTTCCACCTGCGGATGTCCCATAAACGAGTGCCCTCAAAAGCAAGTTCAATAGTCCGCTCATGCCTGATCTTATCCCTGCTTATTGCCCCTGAAGCAACAGGTGGCATGCCTACTCTGGCTCTAACCTGGTTCACATAGGTTCTTGCCTCCTCCGTTTGTCCCAATTCAAAAGCAGCTTCAGCCAGATTCAGCAAAATCTCACCATACCTGATCAGAATATTGTTCTGCCCTCCCCCATAGCTGGTCGAAGTATCAAATGGATTAAAAGCCGGATCTTCCATTTTTCTTAATGCATAACCTGTAGTCAGGGCTGCGTAGTCTGGATTAAAATTAGAACCCGGCTTAAAATCCAATGTCACCCCTGTATAGACCGAGCCATCATACAATATACTGGCGTCGAATCTAGGATCACGGTTGGCATAGGGTTTGGTTTCGTCATACCCCGATCCAGATTCAGTAATCATTTTACCATTCGCCATTTCGTATTCATTGACAATATTTTGGGTAGGTTGATTTAAGGCATTTGGTCCGGGAGGCACCAAACCCCAGGGTAAATTGTAAAAATGAACGTTATAGCCCTGAAAATTCTGTTTATACTGATGATCAAAGATCACTTCAGTATTGTTATCATTAGCAGAAAAGAACATCTCCCCGTATTTTGGAAACAGCCCATAACCAGCTGATCCAGCTACAGCAACAACAGCTTTTGCCGCGTCATAAGCTTTCTGCCATTCTCCATTATAACTTGCTGCATACAACAATACCCTGCTTTTTAACGCCAGTGCCGCCCCCCGGGTTACACGGCCAACGTCTGCACCTGTATATTTATACGGAAGGTTAGCCCCAGTATTAATGGCATCCATTTCAGCTACAATAAAGTTAACAACCTCCTGATAACTGTTTCGGGCAACATTTAAATTTTCATCCAGATTCTGAGCATGAGTAATTAAAGGCACTGAACCAAAATAATTGATCAGGTTGGCATACTGAAAAGCCCTGATGAACCTGGCCTGATCTGCTGTTTTTTTCTTAAAAGCAGTACTGGCTGGCAACCGGTTTACATTTTCAAGGTAAATATTACACCTTCTGATGCTCGTATACGAATAGTCATAAGCATTTGAAATGGAATACGGGACACTCGAAGCCAGAAATGTCCCATTATAGATGCTCACATTTCCGCTGGAATACAATTCATCTGTATAAGCATCTGTCATGGTCCCTCCAAATTGCGTAGGAAGTGTTGCATATAAGTTATTGAGGAACAATCCTGCCAAAGTAGAGTCCCTCCAAACATCTTCATCACTGTATTTATCAAGGGGCTTACTGTCCAGAAAATCCTTCTTGCAACCGGCTACAACCAACAGCAACAGGGTAAATACTATTAAATATCTTTTCATCTGTGTATTTCTTAAAATTTAACACTTAAACCAATATTGTATAACTTTTGGATCAGATAAGAATCCGCTCCAAAAGCCGAGAAAGCAGCCTCAGGATCCACATCCTTTAATCCGGTAACGGTAAACAGGTTGGTTCCGCTCACATAGATCCTCACGCTGGAAAGCTTAACCTTCGACAATACGGAGGCCGGAAGATTATAGGCCAGTTCAAGATTCTTTAAACGGGCATAAGATCCATTTTGAAGCCAATAGGTGGAGGGTGCCTGGTTATTCAAATTGGCACTAAACAATCTTGGATAGCTCGCATTAGGGTTGGAAGGTGTCCATCGGTCCAGATGTTTTTCAGAGGGCACGCCATTATTGGTGAACGCCCATTCACTCAGTCCGGTCATATATTTTTGAACGTTTGCTGCGCCCTGGATCAATAGATTCAAATCAAATCCTTTATAGGAAGCACCCAGGCTAAGTCCGTAAACAATTCCCGGATAATCTCCTTTTCCCATTACAGTCCGGTCAGCTGGTGTGATTTTACCATCTCCGTTAAGATCTTTATATTTTATATCTCCAGGAGCCACATTTGAATACAACGGTGTTGGACCAGCTTTAATTTCCTCAGCACTTTGGTATAAACCCTCGGCCACATAACCTAAGAAACTGGACATACCATAAGGTAAAATGGTGAGTGGCCTTCCTATAGCACTTTGATAAGACAGATAACCAGCCGGCTCAGGCGTATAAATCAGCTTATTTTTGTTAAGCGTAAGGTTTGGTTTTACTGAATATCTGACTTGTCCAATTTTGTTCTCATGTGTAATGGCTACCTCTATTCCATTATTGTCAACTACCGCAAGATTTTCAGATGGCAGTGAACCACCTACTGTAGCAGGTACAGAGAAGGCCCGGGTAGAAAGTATATCTTTCGTACGTTTATGGAAGGCGTCAAATTCAATACCCAGCAGGTTATTGAATAGTTTTGCTTCAAATCCCAGGTTCACGATATTGGCTTTTTCCCAGGTAAAAGAAACATTTGGAATTACGCCTGGTACCAAGGCCTGTAAGTCGACGTTCCCAAAAGTATAATAACCGTCGAGACCGGTACCCAGACTATACGTGTTCAAGTATTGGTATTGCCCAACCCGGTCATTACCCAATTGACCATAAGAAGCTCTGATTTTCAAAAAATTAATAGTTTTAACATCCTTGAGAAAGGACTCTTCAGACAGTATCCAGCCCGCAGAAACAGAAGGAAAAAAACCAAAACGGTCAGACTTGGGAAAAACATCCGACCCATCATATCTGAAACTGGATTCGAAAAGATATTTGCCTTCATAATTATAACTAACTCTTCCAACTACACTCTGCCGCGCATTTTTAAAGGCAGTTCCCGTAGTGACCGCTGTAGTAGGATCTCCGGCAAAAAGCTGGTCTATTGCCGCTGAAGGAAAGTTGGTTCTGGAACCAAGAAGATAATCGCCCTGATTCTGTGTCTGCGTATACAGTGCCATAGCACTGACGGCATGCCTGCCAAATGTACGTTGATAATTCAGGGAGGCTTCTGCCACTAAAGTTTCCCTCTGATTAAAGGTTTCTGTTAGTGAAGCTTTGGTTTGCCCGGTGGTTTTGGTACTATAGCTACCATCATTATTGCGTATCGCGGTTAAATAGGGCTGATTAAAAGTCTTAGATGTTCCATAATACTTGTTATAAGATAAGGTTCCTTTAGCAGAAAGTCCAGGAACAAAAGGCATAGTATAGATCAGGGATCCTACACTTTCAAATACATTTTGAGTTGATACGGAATAACCGTTAGCACCATTCGCCATTAAGTAAGGACTTCCGTTAACCAATGTACTGAAGCCATTGGGAATAGTGACGTAGTTATATAGCCCATTCGAGAACTGACTGGGCACCAATGGCGAAATCTCCCTGTAATAACTGGTTACACCATTTGCAGATTGCCCCGTATATTTTTCCTGCCGGCCATTAAGGTTTAAGCTCAATTTCAGATTCTTATTGATATCTGCATCCAGGTTAGACCTTAAAGAGTATTGTTTATAGCCGGAAATAGCATAAGCCCCATCCTGATCAAGGTAACCAGCAGAGATAAAGTATTTTGATTTTTCAGTTCCTCCGTTTAAACTTAGATTATGACGCTGCTGAAATGCAGATGGCTTCATCAATGCAGAATACCAGTTGGTATTTGCATACAGATCTGGATTTGAACCGCTCTTGATCATTTCGAGCTGAGCATCAGTATACCCCTTACCTGCAGAGGGATTAAAGCTACCTTCGTTATGATATAATTCATTGGCCAGCGTTGCATAAGTATAGGAATCAACCAGTTTAGCAAGTTGGGTGGGTTTTTGCCAGCCTCCGTTAAAAGTATAATTTAATACTGTTTTACCTTGCTCTCCTCTTTTAGTCGTAATTAAAATGACCCCATTGGCGGCTCTTGCTCCATATACGGCAGCTGTCCCAGCATCTTTAAGAACAGAAATAGATGCAATATCATTGGGATCAATATGTGGTAGCTGTGCAGTAGCAATATTACCGGAACGATCTACAGCCTCTTGCGGAATTCCATCTATGACGATTAAAGGAGAAGAATTGGTACTGGAACTCAGCCCCCGTACCAATAAACGGGAATCATCGTAACCTGGCTGCCCCGAGCCCTGATAAGCAATAAGACCAGGTAAACGTCCTGCCAAAGAATTGGAAACATTAGCCGAAGGGCTCTGCTTTAGCTCCTCCCCACTCACTGTAGCAACAGAACCTGTAATCGATACCTTCTTTTGGCTTGTGTATCCCAATACCACCACTTCCATTAAATTTCCAGAAGCATAACTCAATACAATCTTCTGAGATACTTCTTTGTCATAAAAGACTTCTTTAGTTGTAAAGCCTAAATGTGTAAAGACAAGATACCGGCTGTTCTGATCAGGGATCTCCAGTGAAAAATGCCCGTTTTCATCCGTAGCAGTCGAATATTTATTGCTCCCTTTGAGCATTACGGTAACCCCACCCAAAGGAATCCCTTCTTCATCCACAACCTGCCCACCTAACCGGATTGGAATATGCTTGCCCAGATTTGCAGGTAAAATTTCTTTCCTTTTAGTAATCAGGATATTTTGACCTACCTGTTTAAAACTAAAGGAGGTATTGCTCAACAAAATTTGTAAAACCTCTTCAACGGTCCGGTCCTTATAGTTTAAAGTCAATGTATTTAACTCTTTAACCTCCTCGTTCCTGTACAAAAACCGAAAAGGCGTGTTCTTCTCAATTTTATCAATGACAGAGAGGAAAGACTCCTGGTTAAGCTGGACCGAAATATGGACGTTACTAATAGATTGTGCTTTAACATTCAATGCAAAAATGAACTGCATCGATGTAATGGATAAAATAGCGATTACTAAGCTGATACGCATAACCTGACGAATTAAATATCGTTTATTAAAGGCAGCGCCATGGAAAGGGTAATATCCATGCCTGCCTTCTGCTTTTTGTGCAGAAAAAATCATACTTTTGAATGTTTTAAGTGGTCGAAAAATTATTTAAAACGCATTTGCTTTCGGCTGCAACCGGAAGCAAATTTAGGCTCTCTATTTATATGGAGAGCCTTTTTTCTATATCAGCAGGGGTAAATTTCTTTCATGTTTTGGTTGGTTTATGGTTTAATTGATTAATTGTTTTAGTCATTACATCCTGTTCCAGAGATTACATATATACCTTTACGAAATTCGTAACTGGAACTATTGAAGGAACAAAGCAGGTCCAGTACAGACTCTATCTTTTCTGCTTTAAGTATGGTTCCGGTAAACCTGCATTTTTTTACCGCATTATTCGCAAAAGCAATTTTCACACTGAAACGTTGTTCCAGCAGCCTGGCAGCCTGTTCCATGGTCATATCATCAAAGAAAAGGTCTTTGGCTTGCCATTCTATGGCTTTGAGCGCAGGCACATTCAGTTGAACCTTTTTCTCCTCTGTTTTATTAAACACCAATTGCTGGTTAGGTGTAATTACACCCAGGGTTTGCCTCTGATCCTGCACACTCACCTTGCCCCGGGTTACAGTTACCGTAACCTTTTCTTCGTTAGAATAGGCCTTAATGTTAAAAGCAGTTCCTAAAACAGTGGTTTTAATTTTTCCCGTATGGACAATAAACGACTTTTCCGGATCATGTTTCACATCAAAATATCCTTCACCTGTTAAAACAACTTCTCTTGTCTTTCCAAACACGGCCGGATATTCGAGTTTACTATTTTGATTCAAGACAACAGTACTCCCATCAGGCAATCTAACAAGCTGATGTTTATCTGAAGCGGTGATGGTGCTTCGAATTTGACTACCTGTAGCCACCAGGGATATGGGTTCTGATGAAGGCGGTGCCCACTTGTATTTAATCAAAAGCCCAGCTGAAACCAACAGGAGCACCGCTGCCGCTACCTTAAGAAAAGGCCTCCAATTGAATCTGCCTGGATTGGCTGGCACCTGATCCTGCTGCACAATATGTTGAAAAATCCTGGAAGAAGTGTCTTCAGACAGTTTTACTTCTGTTTGAACGTCCCAGCTCGCATTCATAAGACATTCGAGTTGGAAAGCATGGTCCGGATCCTGGATAAATGCCTCGAGCTCCAGCAATTCTGTTTTTGTACAGGCCTGCTGCAGGTTTTTATGATACAAGTAATTGAGTCTGGTCTCTTCCATCGATTTAAAAAGGTCCTTTTAACTGATGACAAGGCCCGGACAAAAAAGGATTAGTTAAAACAGAAAATATTTTAAAATAATTTTAGATGGACTTAAAAAGCGAGAGCAGAACCAATACACCCATCAGTTCATTATGACCAGAGAGATAACTGCGCATGGTTTTACCGGCTTGTTGCAGATGCGCCTTTACTGTGTTTTTAGAAATATTCAGCTGAATGGCGACCTCTTCTGGCTTAATCCCTTCAATACGGCACATATAATAGATTTGCTTTTGTTGCGGAGGAAGATTTTCCAGGGCCTTATGGACAATTTTAAGGGTATCTTTATAGCTGATCTCTTCCTCTACCTGATCATAGCTTTCGGTCCAGTTTTCCGTATGCAGGAGATTCGTTTTAACCGTTGCCAAATGCTTTTTCCAAATATTCAGTGTATGGTTACGGCTCATCGTCCTTAAATAAGCCCCAAAATTCTCCACATCCCTAAGCTCTGCCCTTTTTAACCAGATTTTTAAAAACACATCCTGAACAATTTCTTCTGCGGCGGCTTCCTCATGAATAATCCTGAAAGCATAACCGTAAACTTTATGCTGATAGCGTTCGAAGAGCATCTTAAAGGCAGACTCGTTTCCATTGGCCACGAATTCCAATATTTCCTGTTCCGAATCGTCTTTTCTGATTAACACGAAGCTAAGGTATTGATAAATAAATTAATTCTAATAAACACTACCATTTTACTATAATATACATTTCAACATTCGCTCCCGGAAAAGAAAATTCCCCTAAATTTGTAAAATGAGTACGACCGGTTCCACAAATGACATCTTCGACAAAGTCCTTTCTTTTATCGACACCACCAATCAGAATATCTTTCTTACCGGAAAAGCCGGAACAGGAAAGACCACATTATTGAGAAAAATAAAGGAAACCAGCGCTAAAAAGATCGTCATTGTTGCTCCAACCGGAGTGGCCGCCATGAATGCGAAAGGTGTAACCATCAACTCCTTCTTTCAATTGCCCCCGGGCTCA
Source organism: Pedobacter sp. ASV19 (assembly GCF_016429005.1). Taxonomy (GTDB): domain Bacteria; phylum Bacteroidota; class Bacteroidia; order Sphingobacteriales; family Sphingobacteriaceae; genus Pedobacter. The sequence goes on along the minus strand of NZ_JAELTV010000017.1, from coordinate 20,454 downwards.
TTTTTCCCAGGTGACATTAGCCTGGAAAACCTTCAGGCCGGCATCCTTTCCATCAGTTCTATGGTTTCAGACCTCAGTTACACCCGGGAAAAAACCAAGCTTTTCAACGAATTGGAACTACTGGTTGTTGATGAGGTATCCATGGTACGTTGTGATTTACTTGACGTTATAGATGCCATTCTCAGAACCGTAAGAAAAAACAACCTGCCATTTGGAGGCGTACAAGTGCTGCTGATCGGCGATTTATACCAGCTCCCGCCAGTAACCAAGAGAGAAGACTGGGCTTTTTTAAACCGGGCTTATGCATCTCCTTATTTTTTCGAGGCTTTGGTGATCAGAAGAAATCCGTTGCTCCAGATCGAGCTCACCAATGTATTCCGTCAAACGGAACCTGAATTTATCAATATCCTGAATGACATCAGGAACAACCGGATCAATGAGAATGACCTGAGTCTGTTAAAGCAAAGATATGAACCTTCTTTTAGCGCTTCTAACGAGCTCAATCCCATCATCATTACCTCGCACAACGCAGAAGCCAACAGCATCAACAAAGAGAAACTGGATGAACTGCAGGGCCCGGAATACACTTTTGAAGGAGAGATCAGCGGGGAATTCCGTGATCTGAATCTTCAGGCCGAACAGAGTTTAAAATTAAAGGAAGGTGCGCAGATCATGTTCATTAAGAACGATACCGGCGACAACAGAAAGTTCTATAACGGCAAGATTGGAAAGGTAAAATCGATTATAGATGGAGAAATCATGATCTCTTTTCCACAGGAAGAGGACCTGTTACTGGAAAAATCATCCTGGCAGTCTTTCGAATACAAAACAGATACCGAAGAAGCTATTGTACAACAACAGGTAGGCGAGTTCTCTCAGTATCCCATCAAACTGGCCTGGGCAGTAACGATTCACAAAAGTCAGGGACTCACTTTCGACAGCGCCATTATTGATGCTGGAAAATCTTTCGTTGCCGGGCAGGTATATGTGGCCTTAAGCCGTGTGAGAACTCTTCAGGGCCTGATTCTGAAATCGAAGATCACCACAGAAAGTTTAAGGTCCAATCCAGAAGTCCTGAACTACATGAAACCTGCAAAAGAAGAAGAGCTCAGCAATATCCTGGTTACAGAACAGGAAAAGTATATTCTCCAACAAGTACTTGATCATTTTTCATTTATCCAGATTTCCAATAGCCTGGACAGTATCTACTCTAATCCGGAGATCGTTAAGGCCAATGATGCAGAATTCAAATCCCTGCTCAGTCAACTCAACAAGGCATTGACAGACCTCACTGCCCTTGCCGATCGTTTTCAGACACAGGTGAAACAAATTCATGCAAAAACAGGTTTCAACGATCAGGCTGCGATTCAAAACCGCATTGAATCTGCAATTACCTATTTTTCAAAAGAACTCACCGTTCTCCTGTTGAACCCGATTGTAAAGCAAATCCGGATCAAACCAAAAAACAAAGTTCAGCAACATATTCAGAGTGTTCTTCAGAAACAAAGACAGATCATAGAGAATCGCCTCTCTCTAATACAAATGTCTTCAAACCTGTTAAAAGACCCTATAACACCTGCGCAATACCTCGACTGGATCAGCCGCCAAAAAGCCAAAAGCCCTAAAAAACCAGACAGCCCATCAGGATCACAACAAGCCATCACCTTACAATTGTTCTAGTACTGCTTTCATAACAAAAAAGCAACCAGCGAGTGTAACCTTATTTCAGTATAGGACAGAGGAACCTTCTGTTCGGATGAATCGTACCTGGGGCGTATTTTGGTCGTAGATTGTTAGGAAACCGGGTACCTGTATCCGAACAATCTACGACCAAAATACGACTCAGGTACGCACTTGCTAGCTTCCAGGCAGCAAGGTGTCCTCACTCACTACCCGGACTCCCCCCTTTTTTTATCCGCACCATAAAAAATTCATTTTTATTGTAACCTTTCCCCCCTTTCCTGCATCTTATAAACAATCATTATCTCCACAATATTATTTTTCATATTCAATGAATATGCGTAAAAGCGTATGTGGAAAAATTATATACCTATGACACCTAAAAATTATTCCATACTTCTGCTGATTCTGTGCGCAATCACCTTATCCACAGCTCAGCTCCGTGCCCAAACCAGCACAGACACAGGAGAAATATCCGGTAAAGTACTGGATGAGAATCAAAAAGCATTTCCTTATGCTACAGTAAGCCTTTTAAATGCAAAAGACTCCACTGCTGTAAAGGGCACCCTTAGCCAGGACAATGGCAATTACCTGTTTAAAGACCTTAAAAACGGCAATTACCTGATTGGCGTATATGTTGTTGGTTATAAGAAAACATTCAAAGGACCATATACCATTGCCTCCGACAAAAAAAGTCATCAGACCGGTAGTATACAAATGGCACCAGACGCCAAATTGCTAAAAGGTGTTGAAATCGTCAAACAAAAGCCATTGATTGAAAGACAGGTAGATAAAATAGTACTCAACATTGAAAACAGCGCACTGGCTACGGGAAATTCTGCACTTGAAATTTTGCAAAAATCTCCTGGCGTTAGCGTGGATAAAGATGGAAAGATCAGCCTCAGAGGCAAACAAGGTGTAACCATTATGCTGGACGGTAAACCAACCTATCTGTCAGAAGAACAGCTGGCCAATTTACTTCGTTCAACTGAAGGCAGCGCTATTCAATCCATCGAGCTCATCACCAACCCCTCTGCCAAATATGATGCCGCTGGAAATTCGGGAATCATCAATATCAAATTAAAGAAAAACCGGAATTACGGCACTAATGGTTCTATTTACGGTGGTGCAGGAATGGGAAAATACTATAAAGCCAACACAGGGCTAAGCCTGAACCACAGGGAGAAGAAATTCAATGTTTATGGAAATTTCGACTATGGCCGCAATAAAAGGTTCAACAGTACAGATATTATGAGGGTGAACGAAACAGTTAAAGACAAAACCTATTTCAATCAGACCAGCAGCAGCATAGGAAGCAGGAACAACAGCAATTACAAAGCAGGTATCGATTATTTTATTGACGACAACAACACTTTGGGTTTTGCCACCAACGGATATAACAGCAATGGGAACCGCACCTCAAATGTATTAACTCTGATTGGAAATCAGCCTCTTAAAACAGATTCCTCTGTTGTAGCGGTTAATCCATCCACCTATAAATATACCGGCATGGCCTACAACCTGAATTATAAAGGAACTTTGGATACCCTTGGACAGGAAATTACAGCAGATGTTGATTTTGCTCAATATAAATCCAGAGAAGAGAGTGATTTTAACAACGTTTATTTAAATGCCGCAGGTCAGTCTTACAAACCAGATTATATTTTCACCAATTCAACCCCCACCAATGTTAAGATCTATTCAGGAAAAGTAGACTATACCTATCCAATCAATAAAGAAACCAAACTGGATCTTGGTCTGAAATCCAGCTTTGTAAAAACAGATAACAGTTTCATATTCCAGAATTTCATTAACAATAGCTTTGTAAACGATCCTGCCCGCAGTAACCAGTTTCTTTATGATGAAAACATCAACGCGGCCTATGCCAATATGAAAAGGAAATTTAAAACCACTACTGTGCAACTTGGTCTGAGAGCAGAACAAACCAATTCTAAAGGGAACTCCGTCACTGACCAAAAGGTCGTAAACCGTCATTATTTTGATCTTTTTCCAAGCCTGTTCGTCAATCAGGAGCTATCCAAAGATCACGAAGTCGGCTTTTCTTACAGCAGGAGGATTGATCGCCCGGATTACAGCAATTTAAATCCTTTTGTAAGTTACCTGGACCTGTACAGCTACAGATTCGGTAATCCATTCCTAAAACCTCAGTACACCAATTCATTTGAAATATCTTACTCCTTTAAGAAAACCTTAAATGTGAGCTTTGGTTATAGCCATACCAGTGATGTTATGTCTGATGTGTTGCTAACCGATACGGCTAAAAAAACGATATTCATTTCTACCCAGAACCTGGCGACACAGGATTCTTACAATATGAACGCCAGCTATCCGGTTCAGATCACAAAATGGTGGAGTTCCAACAACAACCTAACGGTGTATTATAATAAGTTTAAAACCCCAAATCTGCTCGGCATGCCTTATGAAAGTGGAAAACTGGCTTTTAACCTGAATACCAATCAAACCATCACCTTAAACCCAACAACCAATATTGAATGGTCGGGCTATTATCAGTCGAAACAAGTGTATGGCACACTATTAATCAATGCCCAATATGGGATAGATCTGGGTTTCAGTAAATCCTTTATGGATAAAAAATTGAATTTAAAGTTTGCAGCTAACGATATTTTTAAATTACAAAAAAGTGTGATCACGAGTGCCCTACCTTCGCAAAACTATGTGGTCAATGAAAGATGGGAAAGTCAGGTTTTCAGATTGACTTGTACGTATCGTTTTGGCAGCAGCAGTATTAAGGGAGCGCGTGAGCGTTCCAGCGGCTCTGAATCTGAAAGTCGCCGGGTAAAATCGGGCGGGTAAAATCACCTTAAATCTTTAGCTTTGTGTTTTTGCATTTAAAACACAAACTCTTGTACTCTAAAGATCAGGCCAGCGCATTAAAACAGGCTTTTTGGACAGCTTTCGGTCAGTATATGGCCCTTGAAAGTTCTGCTGAAGGTTTAAAGATCAACTGGATCAATTATAAAACAGGCATTAAACATCTTCATTTCAAAATGCAGGCAGACAAACATACCGCCTGCATTTTTATAGAAATGTCACATCCGGATACCGGCATACAACAGCTCATGATGGAGCAGTTTATCTCCTATCGGAATATTTTACAGGCTTCTTTGGGAGAGGAATGGGAATGGAATTTACACCAACAGGACGAACATTATAAAACTGTTAGCCGGATTTTCACATCTATCGAAGGGGTAAGTATCTTTAAACAAGAAGACTGGCCTACACTGATTTCATTTTTCAAACCCCGTATGGTGGCACTAGATGCCTTCTGGACTGATGCACAATACGGTTTTGAGCTGTTCAGGTAAAACCTATCATATAGAAAAACTGTGAGCGTATTCAAATTTTACGCCCACAGGTGCTGTTTATTTTATTTTTCTACAAATTCTTTGAGAGATATGCCCAAAATATGTGTCCATCCAGCATTGAAACTTGTTCTTGCAAAAGAAGGATGATCCTGTGGGAAGCTCTCCAGACCAGTATGGGTCAATTTCAGGCGGGTATGGTCGCCTTCTTCAAAAAGTTCAAAAGTTACCTCCGAAATTCCATCAGACAATTCAGGATAGCTCCAGGTATAGGCAATTTTCCGCCCCTCTTCAACAGCTGTAACGACACATTTATGCAGGAACATTTCGTCCTTATCTCCCGCTTCAAATTGAAATTCAAAGCCTACTTCAGGTTTAAATTCTTTCAGATTAAAATACCATTGTACCATCTGATCCCTGTTGGTAATGGCTTTCCAAACTTTACTGATCGGAGCATGATAAGTGCGTTCCAAAATTAATGCTTCTGTTTTCATACATTTTTATTTTAGGTTATTGTTTTCTGGTAGTGATAATTAATGTTTTAATTCCAAAAAACAGGCCATAAAAAAACCGCCACTGAAAAAGGGCGGCTATATATAAATATGAATAGGCCTGCTTATCCGCGGAGCTTACTCCAGATCAGATAAGTGGCTCCCCAGGAGAAACCTGCACCAAATGCTGTTAAGATCATTTTGTCACCTGCTTTGAAATCATTTTTATAATCCCATAGACATAAAGGTATAGTAGCCGCAGTCGTATTTCCGTAACGGTCTATATTTACCTTTACATGATCGGTTGAAATATCCAGTTTCTCACCTACAGCCTGAATGATCCGCAGGTTGGCCTGATGTGGCACCAGCCAGTTTACATCGGATGACTTCAGGTCATTTCTTTCAAAAACTTCGTTACAGGTTTGGGTCATCCCTTCAATAGCTGCTTTAAAAACTACCCGGCCATTTTGGCTAATGTAATTTAGTTTATTAGTTACTGTTTCTATAGACGACGGGTTCATAGATCCACCTGCCTGAACAATAAGCTGTTCTTTACCACTTCCATCGGTTCTGAAAACATTGTCTATAACACCAGTATGTTCAGTGGTCTGTTCCAGTAACACTGCCCCAGCTCCATCACCAAAAAGAATACAGGTATTTCTATCTTCATAATTAATGATGGCGCTGTTTTTATCTGCTCCGATCACAATAACGTTTTTATACCTGCCGCCTTCAATTAAACTGGCGCCCAGCGTTAATGCATACAGGAAGCCACTGCAGGCAGCATTAGAATCTACGCCCCAGGCATTCACCAATCCAGCTTTCTCACAAACTACACTAGCTGTAGATACCATAATATAATCTGGCGTAGAAGTAGCTACAATAACACATTCTATGGCCTCAGGACTCATCTTTGCGTCATTCAATAAACGTTCTACTGCTTTTACGGCAAGATCGGATGTTGCAATATGAGCGTCATTTACAATTCTTCTTTCTTTAATGCCTGTCCGGGCCACAATCCATTCATCATTTGTATCAACCATTTTCTCCAGGTCATGGTTGGTCAAAACATTCTCAGGTACATATCCACCTAAAGCTGTTATAGCAGCATTATATCTAGTTCTCATTAATCAATTTCAATTCGGTGCGCAAAACTAACAAATATTTACAGCTACGTTACACTTTATTTTTTTTGAAATGTACCTTTGTGACAAGTCCATAACAATATGAAATATTCAACTCAGCCACTCTCCATTCTTTTTTGTGCCGTTCTTCTTTTGGTTTCCTCTTGTAAAAACAATAAAAAACTGCCTATTTTAGGCGAACGGGCTACTGAAACCGTTAAAAACGAAGATGGTACCACCCGGATAGATTCTGTGTATCAAACCATTCCGGCCTTTAAATTTTTAAATCAGGATAGTATCTACATTACCAACGATAAATTTAAAGACAAAATATATATTGCAGATTTCTTTTTCACTTCCTGTTCCAGCATCTGTCCTATTATGCACCGGAATTTGAAAACTATCTTTGATCAGTATAAGGACAATAAAGAAGTAGGCTTTCTTTCTCATACCATAGATTTTAAATACGACAAACCTTCTGTTTTGAAAAAGTATGCGCAAAAGCTTGGTGTATACGGAGATCAGTGGCAGTTTGTTTACGGACCAAAAGAAGAAGTATATGGAATTGCAGAAAAGAACTATCTCGTTGCCGTAATGGAAGATAAAAACGATAAAGACGGCTATGTACACCAGGGCTGGCTGGTTCTTATTGATAAAGACAAACGCATCCGCGGAGCCTATGATGGCACAAACCCAGAGGCTATTGCCAAACTCACCAAAGATATCCCTGTTCTTTTAGCTGAATATAAAAAGTAATCATGCGAAAACATCTTATAGCGGCCTTCTTTATTCTTTCAATTTCCATGATCGTGTATTCCTGCCAAACCGCAGGCCAGGTAGAACAGGATATGTATTATACCAATGGCCGGGACTTGTATATTAAACATTGCCAGAATTGCCATGGTGCCAAAGGAGAAGGGCTGGGTGCATTGACACCGCCTTTAACAGACACACTCTACCTGAAAAACAACAAAAGCAATCTGGCTTGTATCATAAAACATGGCTTACGCGGACCAATTACTGTAGGTGGTAAAAACTTCGACGATAAAATGCCTGATTTTGAAAATCTTGCGGATATAGATATTGCCCAGCTGATCGTATATATTACCAATTCTGCCGGTAACAAGCAAGGCATGTACAAAACAGAACAGGTTGCAAAAGATCTGGCAGACTGCAAAAAATAAATATAAACCTGATCTAGACGGCCCGCTTTTGGGCTAAAGGCTGTTTCATTAACATCCACACCAGCCCAACGCAGGCATATAGACACAAGACCATTGCCGGCCCCATCGTTACGGCATTGGTACCCGGGCTGCTCTGTATAAAGAGCGAGAGTAACGATAAGCCCAGTCCACCTCCCAGAAAATAAGCCGTTGAGGCAATACTGGAGGCTAAGCCATAATGCTCTGAGGGTATTCCATGCACTGAAATCACGGAGAAGCTGGTAAAGCAAATGGTCATACCCAATCCAGTCACACAGGCAACCGAGAGTAAAATCAAAGGCAAATAATGATCAGACATCATCGAACAGATAAGCAAAAAACCGCCTGCAACCATTAGGGCCATCCCCAGGATACCTGTTTGTTTAACATCGAATTTCTTCATTAAACCCGGGAGCACAAATTTGGCAACCACAGCAGAAAGGATACTGAATGGCACCAGTAACAAGCCTGCTTTTGCGGCACTGAAACTCATATCTTTCTGCATCATCAGTGACAAAAGGAATAAGAAGCCTGTAAAAAATGCCCCAAGCAACAAAAAAGCGCCTATGCCGGTAATGATTGGTGGCAATGCCAAAAGCTTGAGATCCACCAGTGGTGCCGGGTGTTCTGAAAGCCTTTGTTTGAGTAAATAAATCCCAAGTCCAACTCCTGCGAACAGTGCGATTAATCTCCCGTAGTTTTCCCGGATATGCCCAATTTCATGAACCCCATAACTCAGCATTAAAAGACAGATCACCAGCAAAAGACCTGAAATGATATCCGGGCGCTCTTTAATATCCTTCTTAAGATCAGGATCAAGGGCAAACCAGGCAAATAATAAAACCAGCATCAATACAGGCACATTAATAAAGAAGACCCATTGCCAGCCCCAATAAGTGGCAATCAAACCGCCTAAAGATAAACCACTGCCAGAACCAATGGCGGCAAATGAACTAAAAATGGCTATAGCCTTACTGCGCTCTCTGGTTTCGGTGAATGTATGGGTAACAATTGAAAGTGCGGCTGGCATAATTAAAGCAGCTGCCATCCCCTGAATGGCACGAAAGAAGGCCAGCAACTCAAATGAAGGGGAAAGTCCGGCACCTAAGGATGTCAGTAAAAATAATGCTGCCCCGGCAATAAAGATGGTTTTACGTCCAATCACATCCGACAGTTTTCCTCCAATAATCAGGAAGCCTCCGTACAACAATACATATAAAGTTTGAAGCCATTGCACTTTATCACTACTCAATCCATAGTGGGTCTGGATAGAGGGTACAGCCAAATTGATAATGGCGATATCCAGGGCTTCCACAAAAATACCTATAGAAGCTATAATAAGAATGATGTTTTTTCTTCGAGTCATACAAATTCGGAATAAAATCCTAAACAAAGGTATAACATGGAACACAATTGAAAAAAACTCTTATTTATTTAGAACAAAGTATATGATATAAGTACATTTACAGAACAAACATACAAACCAAACACAACTATGAATACGTTCGCAGAACAAGAACCTCCGGTAAACCTGGATCAAAAGGATTATGAGATTCTGAAATTGCTTCAGGAAGATGCAAAACAAACCATCCGTGAAATTGCGGCCAAAGTACATTTGAGCCCTACGCCCACGCATGAGAGGATTAAACGTTTGGAAAAAACAGGCGTTATTAAGCAATACGCTGCCATATTAGATCACCAAAAAATAAATAAAGGTATTATGGTCATCTGCCAGATCTCTCTGGTACAGCACAACAGAAAGGCTGCCGGAGAATTTCTCCATGCTGTGCTCCAGTTCGAAGAAGTCGTAGAATGTTATAATATATCAGGAGATTTTGATTTTATGATTAAGATTGTTGTGGAAAGCATGGAGAGTTACCACTACTTTTGTGTAAACCGTTTGGGAGAAGTTCCGGGGATTGCACAGACCAAAAGTATCTTTGTAATGGCCAGCCTGAAGCAAACACACAGATTGCTGTAAATGCATTAAAGTTTTTTCCTGCTCAACTCAAATTCAGCAAACAAAAATTCATAGCTTTGAGGCGATGAAGTTATACAGGTTATTTTTGTTGTTATTTCTGGTAGCGTTTACGGGTCAGACCTTTGCGCAAAGCAGTTCAGAACTAAAAAAGAAAAAACAAGCGATACAGAAAGAAATCGATCTATTACAAAGGAGTCTAAACACTACAGTTAAGGGTAAAAAACTTACACTGAGTCAAATCAATGCATTAAACACTAAGATCAGTTTAATGCAAAGTAAGATTGATGTGATCAACGCTGAAATGAAAAACCTGGACAGTCAGATTCATGAAAACACCACTATAGTTCACTCTCTCAAAGATCAGCTGGCACAGCTGAAATTACAGTATGCTGCAATGATCAGATTTGCGCAGAAGAACAAAAACGCCTACAGTAAAATGATGTTTATCTTTGCTTCCAAAGATTTTCACCAGGCTTATAAACGAATCAAATACCTTCAGGAGTTTAGCCGTTACCGTAAAAAGCAGGCCGACTTTATCCAGGGCAAAGAAAAGAACCTCAATTATAAAATTGTTATCCTCGACAAAAGCCTGAAAGAAAAAAGCAGTTTATTGCAGGAACAGGAAAATGAACAGAATAAGTTAGGCAAGAACAAAGAAGAACAAGCTGCTGCACTCAACAAACTTGCCAGGCAAGAGAAACAATATAAGCAGGACCTGGATTCCAGAATGAAACAAAGAGCTCAAATTGATAAGAGCATCCAGGCGGCTATCCGAAGGGAAATTGAAATCGCAAAAAGAAAAGCCTTAGAGAAAGCAAGGCTGGAAGCAGCAAGGGCAAGAGCTGCAGCCTTAGCTAAAGCTAAAGCAGAAGCTGCTGCATTGGCCAGGGCACAAGCTAAAGCCAGGGCAGAAAATAAACCGGTACCTGTTGCACCTAAGGTAAAAGAGCCAGAAGAAGAGCCTGTAAAAGCTTCTTCTAATTATTTAACAGCAACACCTGAAGCGGCAAAATTGTCGTCCGCTTTCCAGAACAACCGGGGCTCTTTGCCTTGGCCGGTGGCATCAGGTTCAATTACCGAGGGATTTGGTCGTCACAAACAAGGACAAGCCAATTATGACAACAGCGGAGTGACCATTACAACTGCACCCGGGGCAACCGTTAGAGCAGTGTTTGAAGGAAAGGTAACTACGGTCAGAACAGCCTTAGGGAGTTATTTTGTTTTGATTAAACATGGAGAATATTTCACTGTGTATCAAAACCTGCATTCTGTATCTGTTTCTCCGGGTGAAACGGTATCAACTAAACAAGCTATCGGCACCATGTCATCGGGGGGCTCTCCTGAATTACAATTTCAGATTTACAAAGGATCTGTTCCTCAAAATCCAGGTGGCTGGATTTCCAGGTAGATCCTTTAAATTCCACTGTAAAGACCAAAACCTTTTGCAAATTCAAGGGTGGATTGCAGAGATTTAATCATTGAAGGAATTTCATCCGGATTGTATTGCCCTATATTTAAGCTGAACCAGGGTAACGTACTTGCACAGCCAAACCGGGAGAAAGGAAAAAACTCAATGCCTGTCTTTTCCTGCAGATAGCTGCTGATGTCTTTTGCGGTGTTCAGAAATTGATGACAAGGTGTACGTTTTCCTATAATATCTATTTTTAAAGCGAGGTACAAACCACCAAAAAAACTGGGACCCAGCGTTTGTACCGGATAGCCATTGAATTTCATTCCATAGACGCCCACATGAAAAAGGGTCATCGCTTCAATAAGCGATTGCTGGAACTTATAGGTGCTGGAATTGTATTTCTTAATATTTCGAATATACTGACCGACATGTCGCTGGTCTGCCGGATTTGCCAGGAGTGTACCCTTTTCGGATAAGACACTTTCCATTTTCTGTAAAATCTCTTCCGGACCACGGCACCAGACGATCCGAAAAGGTTCTGTAGAAGAAAAAGGACGGCACATCGCCTCAGCATAAATTGTATATTCCTTAATCGGGCTGAAAACAGAATAGCAAAGCAATACGTCATTTCTGAACAACATCCTTGCATACATTGCATCAAAGAAAAGATAGATCTTCTTTTCGTGTGCTTTCCTTCTTTTGTTTTCATCCAGGATCATAGCAATAATTTCCTGTAGCTGATCTTCTTTTAGTAGCGCACCAACGGGATTGGCTGGCGAACACAAACAAAGCAGCGCGGCATCTTTTAATAATGGCCGTAGTTTTGGAGATACCGGAAGAAAGTGATGCTCCTCCTCTGTTTCTAATTTCTTACCCAAGGCTTCCACCTGGGAGAGATTGTTATGGATATGCCAGTCGGGAGTGGTATAAACGACAACATCTCCTGGACCGCATAAAACTTTAAAGCATGCATCAATCAAAGATTCCTCTTCTGAAGCATAAAGCACTTTTTCTCCTGATATTCCAATTTGAGGAGCATCGCTGTTGTCTATAAAAAACTCTGGAGGTAAGGGGTAAAATTTAACATTTGCACCATCCCTGGTGAGGTGGCCAATCTTTTTTCCAGCAGGCTGATTTTCCATACTGCAAATCTATAATTTAATTTATTTATCCATTGGATATTTTAAACAGTAAATAAATTACAAAAATTAATTTATTCATCAGTTATTGCTTTATTTTTTATAATTTTTGTTCCAATATATAGAACAACAGGTGCTAAAAGATTTGTCTTGACCCATCCTTTACCTCGTTCAGACTTATCAAGCTGCTTTGCCAGAGCAGGTGAAATGAAATAATAAAACCGCACAAAAAGTCTTCCTGCTAAAAATGGCATCAATCTTTCATCTCTGTAACGACGCAAAACCATAACTTCAGGAGCATCATAGTTTCCGTAACAAACGGTAGCTATAAAGCACCCTGTTTTCGGTTTTTGTTCCTGCTGACCTTTTATAATTTCATCTATCTGTGTATCTCTTTTGTTTAACGGAGATCTTGAAAGGGGCGCCACCTCCCCTTCCTGAAGACGGTTTACATAGTCTACACTGTCTTTAAGTCCGGCACCGGCATGGTCTTTATACAATTTGACGGCGTCTATTTTCTTCCCATTGAGCAGCAGCGAAGTTAATTCTGCATCTAAGTTTTCACGAAGTGGTCTTTCTTTTCCTCCGGCTGAAGTGGTCCTTGTTTCTGTAAATTGATCAATAAAGTCTTTTGCTTCCTTCAGGCCACATTTGGCAGCATCCATGACTAACTTAACCGCTTCAATTTTTCTGTTGCGCTGAAGTAACAATAGTACCTGTGCTTCCTGTTCTTTTGAGATGATGATCATATCATCAGGTCCTCAAACAGAGTACCAAAATTTAAATTCATATCTTTTTCATAAAAAATGCATCTATTTAAAAACTATTTCTATCTTTGCGGCCCTAACAACGCGGAAGTGGCGTAATTGGTAGCCGCACCAGACTTAGGATCTGGCGCTTCACGGCGTGGGGGTTCGAGTCCCTTCTTCCGCACAAAAAAACAAAAGCCTTAATATATTTTAGGGCTTTTTGTTTTTGTAAAGTTCTACTTTCCAGGTCAAATAAAAAGACTCAGGTTTCCAAATTACAGATTACGTATCAAATGAGATCCTGAAAATGTGTGATTGAAATACGATTGGTTATATTTATGCCTTAATCTGTACTTATGTCATTAGCATCTTTAAAAGCCCTTTATTCACGCGATTTAAATAAACTTAAACTCGAAATCGAATCTTATCAAAATGAACACAACCTGTGGCTCGTTGAAAAAAACATCCTGAATTCGGCGGGAAACCTTTGTCTTCACCTTGCAGGCAACCTCAATACCTATATTGGGAAAGAACTCGGACATACAGGATACGTCAGGGACAGGGATTTAGAGTTTTCATTGAAGAATGTACCCCGCGCGGAGCTGATCCGTCAAATTGACCTGGTAACCATAACCGTTAACGAAACGCTGAACCAGCTCAGGGAGGAAGATTTACAAAAACCTTATCCTGTCCTGGCCCGCCCGGAACAGGAATCGGTAGAATACATGCTGATCCACCTGGCCATGCATCTTTCTTATCATCTGGGTCAGATCAATTACCACAGACGTTTATTAGACGCCTAACGGGACTTTTATTAAGCTAATCTTTTTGTATCTTTGCCGCAAATGCAAGCCGTTCTATCGCTGCGATTTATCGGAGAGGAAAGTCCGGGCAACGCAGAGCATCTCGCTTCCTAACGGGAAGAGGTTCAGGATTGAATACCTGAATTATGGAAAGTGCCGCAGAAAATACACCGCCGATGGCTTAGGCACAGGTAAGGTTGAAATCGTGAGGTAAGAGCTCACGAATTTTCCGGGTGACCGGAGAGTTGGTAAACCCCGGGAGTTGAAAGACCAAATAGGCTAACGCATGTAGGGCTGCTCGTCCGATGTTAGTGGGTAGGTCGTTAGAGATAAATGGCAACATTTATACTGGATTAATGATAGAACTTCCAATAAAATGGATGACAGAACCCGGCTTACAGGCTTGCATTTTTTTACTTTTATCCTTGTTTAATGATAAAAGTAAATATATTCGTACTCAGTAATAAAGAATATTTTGTATACCTATGGCGAAATTATTAATAATCGATGATGAGCGGGCGATCAGAAGTACTTTACGTGAAATTCTGGAATATGAGAATTATGACGTGGAAGATATTGATAACGGCGTTGACGGTCTAGAACTCATCAAAAAAAAGAAATTTGATCTCGTATTGTGCGACATCAAAATGAATAGAATGGACGGAATGGAAGTCCTGGAGCAGGCGTTAGCCCACAGCCCCGATCTTCCATTTATAATGATATCTGGTCATGGCACAGTAGAAACAGCCATTGAGGCAAGCAAAAAAGGTGCTTTTGATTTCATTTCCAAGCCACCGGATCTGAACCGCCTACTGATTACGGTTAGAAACGCTCTGGACAGGGGTACATTAGTAACAGAGACCAAAGTATTAAAAAGAAAGGCCAGTAAAACCCGCGACATTCTGGGTAGCTCCGAGTCTATCAATAAAATTAAAGAAACTATTGAACGTGTAGCCCCTACAGAAGCCCGAGTATTGATTACCGGAGCCAATGGAAGTGGAAAAGAACTGGTTGCCCGTTGGCTGCATGAAAAGTCTCAGAGAGCAGACAACCCTTTAATAGAAGTCAATTGCGCCGCAATCCCTTCAGAATTGATAGAGAGTGAATTGTTTGGCCATGAAAAGGGTTCTTTTACTTCGGCAGTTAAACAACGTATCGGAAAATTTGAACTGGCTAATGGAGGGACATTGTTTCTGGATGAAATTGGAGACATGAGTCTTTCTGCCCAGGCAAAGGTACTTCGTGCACTTCAGGAACATAAAATTACCCGTGTAGGTGGTGAAAAGGAACAGGAAGTAAATGTGCGGGTATTGGCCGCTACGAATAAAGACCTCTTAAAAGAAATTGAAGATGGTAATTTCCGTATGGATTTGTACCACCGTTTAAATGTAATTAATATACACGTACCTCATTTAACAGAGCGTATCGAAGATATCCCGGTTATTGCCCAGAACTTTTTAGAGGAGATTTGCAGAGACTATGGTATGCCGGTAAAAACCATCAGTGATGAAGGCATGGCGGCACTACAAAGACTGCCATGGTCGGGGAATGTCCGCGAACTGCACAACATGATAGAACGATTGATTATCCTGAGTGATAAAGTGATCACTGGTCATGATGTTACAGCTTTTGCCAATCCTGGTGGTGGTACCAATATTGGAGCGGCGCACAGTTCACATCCTGCAGCGGCGGCCTCTTCCAATGGGGTTCCGGATTATGAAAAATTCAATAATTTCCAGGATTATAAAGACCATGCAGAGCGTGAATTCATTAAATTTAAACTGGAAAAAAACAACTGGAACGTATCTAAAACTGCAGATGATATAGATATTCAAAGAAGTCATCTTTACAGTAAGATTGAAAAATTTGGACTGAAAAGAGTTACAGAATAATTCGAGTACATATCACAAAAAAGTCCCCTGAGATGATCAGAGGACTTTTTTTATTACTCCATGTAGTCGGCCTGCCGGCTTAGCAATGCCCTGTACTTATTAAAGATAGAGGTCTTAGATACAAATCCAACGTACCTTCCCTGCTCATCTACCACAGGTAATAACCAGGCATTCTGGCTTTCCATTTTGGTAAGTACGGTTTTTAAAGCATCGTTGCTTACCACTATCTCGGGGGCGGGATGCATCAATTCACGCACAGATAACTCTTCCTCGCCTGGTTTAAAAGTAATTTTCAGGATATCCTCCATATAGATCAATCCAATAAATATCTCATCAGCATCTACGACCGGAAATAAGTTACGTTTGGCCTGCAGAATATCTCCCATCTTTTCGGACAGCGCATCTGACTGATTTAACACCAGATAGTCCTTTTCAATCAGGTATTTCAGCTTCATCATATTCAGTACTGTTGTATCTTTATCTTCATGTGATAAAAGAGCACCGCTTTCAGCAAGTGGTTTGGTGTATATTGAATATTTATTTGCACTCCTGCTGATGAAATAAGAAATTGCGGAAGTGATCATTAAAGGCACCATCAAGATATAACCTCCTGTAATTTCGGCGATGAGGAAAATCCCGGTCAACGGTGCATGCATAATTGCGCTTAAAGATGCAGCCATGCCCGCGACGATAAAATTCGCGACGTTTAAATGCGCAATTCCCAATGTATTTGCCGTAAAGGCAACGAGAAATCCAATTAACCCGCCCATAATTAAACTTGGAGCAAAGATCCCCCCATTCCCTCCTGCACCCAGCGTAATCAGCGTTCCAAATGATTTGGCAAATACTGTAATCAGAGTAAACAGGATAATGGCTACCGGTAGGGTTGCATATTCTGAAAATATACTGTTACTGATCACAGCCGTGTAATTGCCACTCAATAAATTTTTGATGGTCACGTAACCTTCCCCATATAAAGTTGGAAAAAGAAAAACCAATGCCCCCAACATCAGACCACCAATAACTACCTTTTTATAGGGATGCTGAAGCTTATAGAAATAAGATTTAACAAGATAATTTACTTTAACAAAGTAGATGGAAAAGAAACCTATACAAACGGCAAGCAATACATAAAAAGGTAATGCCTGCATTACCCAACCTTCGGTAACCAGATAGAAAAGTTGTTCCTTATAAAACAAACGGGAAACCACTGCAGCTGTAGCAGATGCGAGCAATAAGGGTATAAATGCCGGAATAGTGAATTCGGGCAAAAGAATCTCTATGGCAAATACAATTCCGGCAATAGGGCTGTTGAATGCCCCAGCAATACCTGCTGCTGCACCGCAAGCCAGTAACATGGTTGTTTCCCGATAGGATAGACCAAGAAAACGGCCGACAACAGAACCTATTCCAGCTCCGCTGGTCACAATTGGAGCTTCTAAACCGGTAGATCCACCAAAACCAACAGTTAAAGCAGCGGTAATGACCTGCGAATAAATATTATGAGGTTCAACTTTACTGGATTTCTTTGAAATGGTAAACAGCAGCGGGGTTAGACCTGTTTCAAACTTTCCTTTCCGAATAAAGCGTCTTACATACATTACGGAGAGCAAAATACCAATCAGTGGAAAAAAGATGTACAAGTAGTATTTGTAATGCCAGTGAAAACCACTTTGCAGAAAATCCTCAATATGATGAGTAATGGATTTCAAGGCCGCTGCTGCAAGGCCCGCAAGAATTCCCACAATCAGTGCCGCAATAACGAGGAAGTTTCTGTTTGAGATTTTAGTCCTACGATATTGATTAAGGGTATCAATATAGTTCACTAATCTTACATACATATTGTTTTATTTAACTGTCAAATTTATCCAGTAGTTTAATAAGCGTTGCAAAATCTTTTGGATATGGGGCTTCTATTACAATATCCTGATCGTCCATACCTTTAAAGACCAAGTGTTTTGCATGTAGGGCAAAGCGCTTCATAATGGGCTGTTCTTCGTCGTCCTTTGCGATACGGTATCCTTTTTTGAGGTTAGAGAGATACACAGGCTTACCTCTGTACATATTATCTCCACAGATAGAAGCACGCTGTGTGGCCAGGTGTATCCTGATCTGGTGCATTCTGCCGGTTACCGGTTTACACTCTACCAGGGTATAGTGTTTATAATATTTTATGGAATTAAAATAGGTTTCAGCCCGCTTTCCTTCTTGTCTGTCAATGGTTACATTTTTATTCCCGTCATTCAGAATCGGCAGGTCGACAAAGAGGTCATTAAAAACAAACTGCCCATCTACAACAGCATGATAAACTTTGTTTACTTTACGCCGTTCAAACTGCATAGAAACATGTCGGTAAGCATCGGGATGCTTGGCAATAATAATAGCACCGCTGGTTTCTTTATCCAGGCGGTGACAGACCTGCGCGTCTGAGGAGTATTGTTTAGCGAGGCGAAGGATATTCACCTCGCCGGAACCTCCCCTTTCGTCTAATGAAGCAACAAAGGGAGGTTTATTTACAACGATGTAGTCATCGTTTTCAAATAGGATTAAGTCTTTAAAAGAGGGATATTTCAAGGATATAGTGTTCTTAGCTACAAAAGTACTAAGAAAGTTCGAATTTATAACCTACTCCCTTAACAGTAGACACATAATTCTCTCCAAGTTTTTCTCTTAATTTGCGGATATGTACATCAATAGTACGGTTAGTTACAACCACAGAGTCTTCCCATATGTTTTTAAGAATAGATTCTCTGGTATATACTTTACCTGGTTTAGAGGCCAGAAGATAAAGAAGTTCAAATTCTTTCTTTGCCAAAACTACCTTTTGTCCACCCTGATAAACCAGATAAGCTTCTCTGTCGATGACCAGGTCTCCAATTTCTACCTTGTTTTCTGAAATTTCATCATTGCTTACATTTCTCCTCAGAATAGCATTGATCCTGCTCACCAGCGCTCTTGGTTTTATCGGCTTGGCGATATAATCATCCGCACCAACATTGAATCCTGCAATTTCAGAATATTCCTCACTTCTGGCGGTTAGAAAAACCATAAAGGTGTTTTTAAACTCAGGAATCGCACGCATTAACCTGCAAGCTTCAATTCCATCCATTTTAGGCATCATGATATCCAGGATAATCAGATCAGGATGTACTTTTCTTGCGACGGCGATCCCATCCTGTCCATTGCTTGCTACAAAAACCTGATAACCTTCTTTCTTCAGATTGTATTCTACTAACTCAAGAATATCCGGTTCATCATCGACTATAAGTATTTTTTGTTTGGCAGTGCTCATATCTTTAATTATTTGTTACGAAAATAGGTAATCAAATGCAGTATTAAGTTAAAAGCAAGTTAACAAATTGTTAACAGGACAAGCTATATTAACATGAATTTAGGATTAAAGTAAGGTTTTATTTAAAAAATCTTCCAGTTGCTCCCCTCTAAGGTTCTTAGCAACGATTTTACCCTGAGGATCAATGATAAAGGAACTTGGAATCGCTTCGATTTGATAAAGCCTTACAGTAGGACCTTCGAAGTCTTTAAGCTCACTTCCGTGTGTCCAGGTTAAATGATCGGCAGTAACTGCTTGTTTCCAGGCAGCAACATCTTTATCAAGCGAAACTCCGAAAACTGTAAAATTCTTATCTTTAAACTTATTGTAAGCTTTAACTACATTAGGATTCTCCTGTCTGCAAGGCTGACACCAGGATGCCCAGAAATCAAGCAGTACATATTTACCTTTAAAATCTGAAAGGCTTACCTGTTTTCCGTCAATACTGGTCATAGTGAATGCCGGTGCCGGCTGTCCTACCTGAAGGGCTTTAAGCTTAGACATCCTGGTTACAAACTCCGTTACTGCAGGATTGCTACCAAAATTACCTTTGATCTGATCTGCATAAGCCACCATCTCTTTTTCAAAATCTGCAGGATTAAGCAAATTAATAGCATAGAAACCAGCAAGTGATTTGGTGTTTTCCTGAGCGAATTTTAAAATCTCTTTGTTCAAACCTTCCATTTCCTGGGTATATTCGGGCCTTAGACTTTCCATAATAGCCTCTCTTTTCTCCGGCTGTTTTGCTACCTGATCATCAAACTTTTGCTGGATGGCATTGATCTTTGTCATGTATTTGTTTTTGATCGCATTCAGTGTTTCCAGTTTATCGGCTTCTTCAGCACCAGAAACGTTATAATGCATAGTTTTGTCGTTAAGATCTGCATCGAGTTTAATATCATCACCATTTTTTGCAATGATCATATATTCATTGTGCCCAGCAGAAACTTTAAAAAAGTTAACGTCTGGTGCGGCATGATTAAACTTGAATTCTCCTTTATCAGACAACACAGTGGAATCCAAAGCTACCGGATTGGCTTTATCTAAAGCGAAAAGATAAACTTTACCCTGAGGGGCTGCATTGGCAAATTTTCCGTTAATCACAAATTTACTACTGTCTTTACAAGCACTGAAGGCTAACCCTGCCACTAAAACGTCTGTCTCTTATACACATCTGACGCTGCCGACGAACGTAAAAAAGATGTGGTGGGGGGGGGGGGGGGGGGGGGGGGGGGGGGGGGGGGGGGGGGGGGGGGGGGGGGGGGGGGTGGGGGGGGGGGGGGGGGGGGGGGGGGGGGGGGGGGGGG